>JAYUUC010000374.1:0-4696 GCA_043755105.1 Myxococcales bacterium | reverse complement strand
TCGGCGGAGCTGCCGACGTGTTCGCCGAGAAGCAGCAGCCGTCTCATCTCGGAATCCACGTCTGACTTCAGATCTGGCCAGGCGACCCGGATCCGGGCTGCCCGGTCGAGCATCGCGACGGACCGCTCGGAGCTCAGGCTGGCGCCAAGCGCGTCATCGACGTCGGAGCGGAGCTGCTTCATGCCTTGCCCGGCGACCTTCTGGGCGTCGTCCACGCTGAGGTCAGCGGGCACCAGGCTCAGCAACAAGTCGGCCCCCGGCACGCCCGCCGCAAGGCCTTGCGCCTTCGCCACATCAAGGCTCGCACAAGGGCTGTTCTTCTTGGCCACACCCAACATCGCCTGAAGCAGACCGGCGTCTGCCCTGGAATTTCCGGCCTCGAACCACCGACCCGCGAAGGCCTCGACCGAAGCGACTTCCATCTCCGTCGAGCAGAACAGCGCGTCGATCCGCTTTGCCATCTCGACAGTCATCAAGCCTGACTCGGCCAGGGTACACACCACATCGAGCAAGTCGGTGCAGTCCCCCGCGCCGAGCTTCCCCGCGCTCTCGGTCGTGGTCAGCAGCGACGAGGCGAGGCGCTGCAGCCGAGCGCCATCAGAATCACCCAGAGCGGCCGGAGCAGGCACTGACACCGGCGCCGCGTCGACCAGCTTCGCAACGTCAATCGATACCGGCTTCATCCACTTCGACCGATCGACCGAACCGAGGATGCCGTCGGGGCCGAGGTGGAATTCGGTCTCTCCCACCGAGTTGCCGACCCACGCAGCGGGAGTCCGTAGATCGATCGTGCGGAGCGCGTTCTGAACCGGCGCGCCCGCGGCCGTGAAGATGCCTGAGACGTAAAGCAAGTCGCCCTCGACCACCGCTGAGCGCGGCTCGAACTCGGGATCCAGCGCGGGCAGCGCGGTGACCTTCTGGGACTCGGGTTGAAACAGGGTTGGCACCTGAGGCGCCTTGCCAACGATGACCAGGCCGCGGTCCTTGCCGGCAGAGGCCAGCACCGGGTTGAGGACCACGTCGGTGAAGCCCGGAACCGGCACCCAGGCCCCCGCTTGCAGCTTCAGCGGGCAAGGATTGGCGTCTGCTCCCCCTACTGCATAGAGCGCACCCTGGTGAAACACCAGGGTCGAACCCGCGCGATGCGTAGGGATCGCCGGGGTGTTGGGGGTGTTGTTGAAGAGGATGTAGGGCTGGTTCTGGCCAGACACTCCCAACGCCGAAAGAACCACTCCATCCTGAATCTGCAGGAAGCTGAGCCCCTCGAGCGGCACCTTGAGTTCCTTGAATTCACACGGAACAACTCCCCCCTGATTGTTTCGGGCGTCGAGATAGGCAATGCCCACCTTCCCCGGCTCGAGGACGGGAACGAGGGTGTACGAATCGCCGTAGAGCAATGCCGGGCCCTGGCGCTGATGTTCAGGCTCCTCGTGCGGGACAGTGCCGAGGTCGAGAGGAAGCTTGCCCACCGCCGCAAGCAGCGCGCCGTCACCGGTGGTTCCAGTGAGCGCGCCCCAGAGCGACAACGCGGCGGCGGCCTTCTGGTCCAAGGTCGAGATCGGCACGCCCTCGACCAGAGCCTTCATGGCTTGCACCACGAGCTGCTCTAGCTCCGGCGCGGGAGGCGCGGAAATTCCTGCGGCGGTCCCCAGCTTGCCCAACAAAGACAGGCAGGAAACGAAGTTGGCCGCTGTTTCGGGACGATCGCTGCGACCCAGAAGATCGGTCAGGGCACCCTTCCCCGCGGCACCGAGACAGGTCAATCCCTCGATGCTGGCGGTGACCTGGGCGAGATGATCCGGATCGAGATCGATGCCCTTGAGAAAAGAAGCCTCGATGTCCGAGAGGCTCCCATTGGCGTCGATCCGGGCCAGCAACCGTCGAATTCCTGCGCTGTGCAGCTTTCCGTCCGCCGAGCGAACAAGGCCCGAGGAGAGCTGCAGTTCGAGCCAGCTGGCATCGCCGTGGTCCTTGGCGAAATCCTTGAACCGGACGTCCAGCGCCGGGCTCGGGCCGGCCCGCAGGAACCTTTCCTCGATCTCTTCGAACAATCCCGGCACATTCGCCTCGGTGCCCGCGGTGTCGAAGATGTCACTCACCGTGGCGACGGTGTCCTTGCTTCGACTCAAGCTCTTGAACAACACCTCCAGCAACTGCGCCCGCATCGTCTGCCGGGCTGGATCTCCCATCGAACCGGTATCGAGCACGTTCTTCAACCCGCTCACTTCGTCAGCGCTGACCGCACCCGCGCCACTGGCGAGGACGAACAACTTTCGCACCGCTTCCGCGTCAAACCCGGGCGCCTGCCCCGCCAGTGCTTGGTACGCCGCCTTCAGCCCTGCGGCGTCGAAGTCGGTCGCGTAGGGGCCGAACCACTCGTCCCGAAAGGTGCTCACTTGCTCCGGGGTCAGCGCCAGCTTGAGGAACAGCGCCTGGATGCCTTCGGAGAGCGGCGCGCTGCCAGCGCCGTTCGCCGCGCCTTCCACCGCAAAGAAAAGCAACAACGCCAGCTCGGCCGAGCTTGCCATGCCCTTGTCGCCAAGGGTCTTTACGATATTGAGCGCCTTGTCCCGGCTTTGCGGCGGCGTCAGGGCAGAAGTCGCTGAATTCACACCGCTTCGAATCGGGTTCGGCATCTGCACACCTCGAAAGAATCCGGCCTCAATGGATTCTCTTCCTCGCCCCACCCGCGGTTGCCTGATTTCCCAATGACTGAGAATCGCACCCACGAAGACCTCCCCAGGCCCGGCGGCTCTCCGGCATCTGAAACTGGAACCGAAGCGGTGAATCTCTACACTGGATTCCTGAGGGCCCTTGTGGGGCCCATCCACACGGGATTCCCCTGCGATGGACTCACTGCCTGACGTCAGCGCCGAGCTCTGCCCGCGATGTCAGGCCCCGCGCAACCCGGGACCCGAGTGTCTGCATTGCGGAGTCATCTACGCGCGGGCGAAGGTCCGACCCGGGCCCGTCGCGCCCCTGGTCGAACCCGAGTGGAAGCCCGAGACTGAAGAGGAAGCGCAAGCGTTTGAAGGAAAGCTTCAGCGCTCTGCCCTTCCGGTGACGCTGGGCCTCGCCTTTCTCGCAGTGGGGACCGGACCCGGCCACGCGCTGATCCGGATCTTCCTCAGCATGTGGGTCCACGAGCTCGGGCACGCGGTGACGGCGTGGTTCTGCGGCTTCTTCGCCGTCCCCGGTCCCTGGCGGACCTTGATCGCCGAGGAGCGATCCATGGGGTGCGCCCTCTTCCTGCTCGCCGCCTTGGCCTTGCTGGCTCGCGAAGGTTGGCGTCGTCGACACGCGCTCCTGTTGACGATCGCGGCCTTGGGCTTGCTCGCGCAAGCGGTGGGAACCCTGGGTCTCAAGCCGCACCTGGCGCAGGCTTTAATCACCTTCGGCGGTGACGGCGGGTGCTTGTTGCTCGGCACACTCTTGATGGCAAGTTTCTACGTCCGGGCAGAGCGGCTCCTCCGGGCAACCGGCTTGCGCTGGGGCTTCCTCGTGATCGGAGCCGCGGCCTTCGCCGACGTCAGCTCTCTTTGGTGGCGAGCGCGAAAGGACTCCGACCTCATTCCCTTCGGCGAAATCGAAGGCGTCGGACTCAGCGACCCGAGCAAGTTGCTGGAAACTTTCCGCTGGACCGAAGAGCAGGTGATTCACCGCTACGTGGCCCTCGCCGGGTTCTGCCTCGCCGGGCTGTCCGCGCTCTATCTCGGGTCGCTCTGGCGCAACCGACGCGTGACGCTCGCCTCACCCAGCGGGGAGAGACGGTCCGGCCAAGGCCTGACCTGAACCGCTTCCTCCAGCCCTGCCCGCGTCTCCGCAAATTCAACGGCGGCGCGCGAAGATCCTCGGTCGCACCGACTCCGTGATGAAGCTCCTCTCCAGCATGGACACCCTTCGACGACTCCTGCAGATCCGGGACCTCATCGTGGCCAATGATCCGAAGATCTCCGACATCTTCAAGCTCGAGCAGTCGCTCTACTATCGACAGCCCCCCGGACCTCCCGTCGAGCTCTGTGATGCACCGTGACGAAAGCTCGAGCTCGATCTGCAGCAGTTACCGAGCCCCGCCCGGTGCAGCCCGGTGCAGCTGACCCCGAAAAAGTAAGCGACCCTGAGGAAGACTCGGGGGGGGGCTCGAACACCGGCCCGTTCGCCCTTCAGCGGGGCAATGACCGCTTGGCCGCAGACCGGCCGCCGGACACCACTTCCGGCGCACGGTATTCCAGCTCCTCGACCAGCGCTGACGGGGCGCTGCGCTGATCTCCGGTCGAATTCTGCGGGGTCCATGCGCCGACGATGACGAAGCGCCCGTCTCTCGAGAAACGCGCGCGGCGCACCGACCAGCCAAACTTGTCATCGGCCACGGTGACGCCCGACTGTTGCAGCAGCAGGTGATGGTCCCAACCACCGGTGGCAAGTGCAGTCCCGTCGGGGCTGATCGCAGCCGTGGCGACGACCCCATGGTGGCCGCGGACCTTCTCCAGCACGCGCCCGTCCTTCGCGTCCACCCGCGCGCCGCAGTTGCCTTCCTTCTCCGGCTCAACCTTCCCTTCCTTCTCCGCCAGGTACACTTGCCGGGTTCGCTCGGCGGGCGCCTCCGAGAACGCGACGCCCAGCACCTCGCCGCGGCGGTCCACGGTGACGTCGTTGACGAACCAGGGAAAGGTCCAGCGCTGCTCCACCGACAACC
>JAYUUC010000373.1:0-13527 GCA_043755105.1 Myxococcales bacterium | reverse complement strand
CGACCGCTCCTCGGTCTGGGGAATGCCCTGCAGCTCGGACTGGATCAACCCGCTCTTGTGGACCCGGGTGGTGGAGTAGGCGGGGTTGGCCCGGATGTAGTCGACCACGTCCTGGCCGGAGATCAGCTGGTCGACCGTCTTATCGCCCACCAGGGTGTCGATAACGTCGAGCGCGTGCTGCGCCGAGGTGTCCACCGCGCCGGTATAGGTGTTGGCGTTCGCGGAGATGATTTCTCCGGTCTCGGGGTCAGCCGAGCTGGGGCCGTAGCCGAGCAGTCCGTTCGGAACCGGCTCGGTGACGGTGTAGAGGAAGCTGTAGCGAAGGTCGCCCATCTTCGCTTCGAAGCCGGTCTTGCCACAGGCCGCCGCAGGAGCGGCGCCGGTGAGGGTGTCGGTCGCAGGAACCGGGTTCTCACAGACGTACAGCATCTGGGGAACCTGGCCGGGGTCCTTGCCCTGGGCAGCGCCGGCGGCGCGCCGGAAGGCCACGTCCCAGTCCCTCTCGAGAATGCGGGCGGTCTCCAGGTATTCCTTGTAGGTCTCGGCCCCCGAAGTGCGCGCGGCGGGAGAGACGTAATAGACGATCGGCTTCAGCTTCCGCTGATCGAGCGCAATCGGCTTGCTCAGGTCGGGGTGACCGGCGACGTCCTTCTCGAAGCTGCTCTCGAAGATCCGGTAGCGGTTGGCGAGGTTGATCCGCGCCGTCTCGGTGGTTCCGAACTTGCGGTCGTAGTTGTACCGCTCAGTGCGGAAGAAGCCGAACTTGGTCATCAGGTCGTTGCCATAGACCAGCGGCTGGTAGTCGTTGGTCTTGTCGGCGTCGATCTTCGAGATCGAGGTCCGCATCCGGATCTCTTGCGAGGTGCAGTCGTAGCGGGCGCCCGAGGTGAAGTAACAGCGGGGGTACGCGCCTTGTTCGGTGTAGACCACGTCCGGCCAGGCCATGAACCGGCTGGTGAAGTCCATGTAGGACAGCTTGCCGCTGGAATTGTCGTACTCGAAGTTCGGCCAGTCGTAGGGGTCGGTGCCCGGCTCGTCCTTCTGGATCCAGGCGTTGAAGTCGGTGGCGCCCGATGGATTCTGGAGCATGTTCCAGCCCATCGAATCCTCCTTGGCGAGGAGGCTGGCCGACCAGTCGACGCGGATGAAGTCGCGCTGATTCCAGGGTCGGTCGCTGGCGTTCTCCTCGAGGACGTTGCCGGTCTCGCCGGTGGCCGCGTTGTAGTTCCGCGACTTGTCGAACTGCTTCAGAATCGGGTACGCCACCAGGGGAGCGCCGTAGTACGGCTTACCGCCGACGCACTTGCCGTCGAGGCCGCAGACCTTGGCAGTGGTGCCAGAGATCTTCGAACTCTCATCGATCTTCGCTTCCTGACCCGGAATGAACGGGTAGGCGCGGTAGCCGACCAGGCTCTTCTCCTGGATTTCCCAGACGATCTTCTCCAGCTTCCCGGTCTCGCCGGTATAGGTGAAACCGGTGCTGGCCGGCGTCCAGGTGACGGTGTTGCGGAAGTACCACTGCCCCTCGAGCAGGTCGGACTTCTTCGCCACGTTGGGCTGGATGCGGTTGATGTCGCCCGTGTTCTGCGCGCAACCCGCGAGCAAAAGCGCGGCGCCGAGTGCGGCGAGCCAGCGATTGGACAACCGAGTCATGGTGCCTCCGTGATTGAATTTCATGTTCGAAGCGGATCGGGGAAAGGGTTGGAGGGCCATCAGTAGAGGGCCGAGAGAGTGAGGGAGTAAGAGGTGAGGTTGTCGGCGCCGCTGACGAAGTCGAAGAACGGCACCCGGAAGTTCTTTCCGTCCTTGGTCTTCGCCGGCCCGTCCGTGAGCATGCCAACCGAGAGGCTGAAGTTATCGTTGAAGGCGTAGCTGGCGCCGATCGACCCGCGCACCTTGTCGGAGCGGCCCACCCGGCGCGCCACCGGCTGACCATCGACATTGACGGTGCTCGGGGTGAACTCGTCCACCGTATCCGCTGAGGCAGCGTAGCGAAACGCGTTGTCGATCGAGAAGCCGATGCCCGCCGAGAACTTTTCGGTGGCCCGCCAGTTGGCGTTGACCGAGTTGGAAATGCTGAACTGGGTGTTCCAGCCGAACGGGTCGCAGGAGTCCTCGCCGGCGCGGACGTGGCAGATGGCGACGCCGTTCTGCACGCTGTCTTGACGCGACACCACCACCAGCTCGCTGCCGTGGAAGCCCCGCGCGGCGCCGAACTTGTAGGAAAGATCGACGTTGCCGAAGGTGCGCGACAGCGACAACCCGGCGCGAAGCACGGTGATCGTCGAGGCGTGACGACTCTCGAACGAAATGGGGATCGAACCGCCGATGCTGGGGGTGAGCGCGATGCCGGTGAACTTTTCCTTGAACACTGCGGGAGCAGCGAGCGAGAGCCGGATGTCTCGAAGGCCGAACCGGCGGGCGTTCTCGTTGTCCGGAAGCGTGTACTCCCAGTCGAGCGCGGTGGAGGCGCTTGCCCTCAACTTCAACTCCTTCACGTGGAAGGCGTAGGAGGGTGCAATCGCGAGCTCGCCCACGAGCGACGAGGAATAATTGGTGTCGACCAAGGTTCCCTGGCCCAGCGAATGGTCGAGATCCAATGACAGCTGGAAACCAGAAATCGTGGCCTGCGCTTCGGGCGTCTGATTCGCCACCGACGCCACCGGGCTGCCGGGATGGGGCGAGGCCGGGTTGGGGTCGATGTCCGAGGGCGCGGTCCGCTCCACTCGAGGCGGTTCCGCTGCGGGCTCGGCTTGCACCGGGGCGGGCGGCGACCCATCTTCCGCCTGCTCCACCAGAGCCGCAGCGCGGTCGGCGACGGGAACTGGCGCGGCCAAGGCCATCGCCGGAGCGAGGAGGACCGCCAGAACTGCTCCGAAACCCTTCTTCACTTGAGCCTCCACTGCTGACTGAAAGACATTGTCGCGACCGTGCTGGTCACCGGTGCCTACCTGGCACTACACCCGGGCGTCTCGCCAGAGAGCAACCTGCATTCCACTTGGAGGGTCGCGGAGAGCGAAGCGCAACCTTCTAGAAACTCTGAACTTTTCCCACCGTGGCCGCGTCCTAGAGAGGAGGCAACCGCTTCAACCGTTAGGGAAGCACACACCGCTGAGAGGGAAGCCGACAAGAAATCGTCACCTGAACGGGGCTTGACCGGCCTACCTGCGCCGACACTGTGGGTGCGCCCGTCTAGCATGCCGCGGGGCAGTCGATCAATCGGACCGGTCATCCCGACGCTCTGACGCAGTGTGTCTCCTCCTTTATATTGGCTCGCCTATATTGGCTCGCCAAAGGGCTCGGTCGCCTGGCTACCTTCCAGAGAGGCTAAGCGGCCGCGCGCTCCGTGCAGAACCGATCGAGGAGGGAGGGGTTATTCCTCCTCAGACCTCGACGCTCTTCAGCAGGCGCTCCAGGCGAGCAAGCTCGATGCGGAGGTGGACCGTTTTTTCCTGGGTGTAGAGCACCTGACCAGGCGCACCCCCTTTCTGACGACGCACGTATCGCACCGGGGTGTAGCTGACGTCCCCTGCCGCTTCGCCCTTGAGCTCGGAGTGGAAGAGCGCGAGGTGTGCGGCGTCGAGAAGGGTTTCTTCCGCGACCTCGCCCTTGCGCTCGAGCGGAATGACGACGTGGGCGCCGGGGACACCGCGGGCATGCAGCCAAAGGTCGTGAGGGCGGGCGAGCTTGAAAGTCAGCTGGTCATTCTTGGCTGCACCCTTCCCCACCCAGATGCGTTCCCCTTTCGCAGTGCGGTATTCCTTGAAGGGCTTGGCCACCGAAGGCCCGGACACGGGCGGGGGCGGCGGGCGGTGGTCCAGCGCGTCGACCGAGAGGTTCTCCAGTTCGAGAAGCTGCGCTCGAACCTTCGCCTCTTCAGTTTCCAGCTCGAGCAGTCGGCGTTTGGCATGCTCGCTTCCGCGGAGCAGTCTCCGGTACTGATGGAAATGGCGCTCCACCTGAGCGCGGCCGGCAAGGCGTGGGTCGAGGGGAAGCTCGCGCGCACGCGGGCCCTGGTCGGTGTACTCGATCACGGTAACGCTGGCGGCGCCGCGGGTAACGAGGTGCAGGTTCGAGGTGAGCAGCTCGCCCACGGCGCGATGCTCTTCGGCTTCGGGGGTGCGGTCGGCCTCGGCACGGACTTTCTCCACGGTGCGCTTCAGCCGCGAGAGCTTCGCCTTCAGCGGGCCGGTCAGCCTCTTGCGGTTCGCCTCGGCCTGGCCTCGTTGTTCCTTCTCTGCCAGCAGGCGGTCGGCACCGCGCAGAAGGGTCAGGGCCTCATTCGTACGCGGCTGCAAGCGCCGCTCAGGGGCGAGTGCCTGCGGCGAAGGGCTGCCGAGGGAGGACTCGTCTGCTCGCTCGAGGTGCGAAACGCTCTGCCCCGGCCGACGGTCGAGAGGCAGCGCGTGGCGCTGATGGGTCACGGCGATGATTCGACCCTCTCCGTTGCACAAGAGCAGCTGGCCCGGGGGCGAGCCCAGCTCGAGCATGAGCAGAAAGCTGAGGTCGGCCCGGGCCCAGCGCAGCAGCGCGGTGCGGCCTCCGGCGAGTGCCACCGCTTGTTCCAACCGGGTGCCAATGAGGTGATGGCGGAGCGGACGTTGAAACGTCTCCGGGTCGCCCTCGGTCGCTGGGCGGGACTCCGCCACCGAGAGCCTTCCTCCACCCGGCCGCGCACTGATGCAAAGCACCACCGACTGTCCGGGAACCCGCAGCTCGAGGTAGCAGAGCCCCGGAAGCGGAGCATGCGCCTTCTGGACCACCGCACCGCGGAGCTCGTGCTGCAGCTCCTCGACCACCTCGGTCAGCTCGTTGGGTCGAAGCGACATCTAGAGCCCGAGTACATCTTCGAGCGAGAAGGGATGGGGCGGCTCGACCTGAGCGTAGCTGCAGCTCGACGGGTCCCTGTCCGTGCGCCAGCGAAGGAACGTGGCGGCGTGTCGAAAGCGCTGGCCCTGGAGATGGTCGAAGGACACTTCGCACACCCGCTCGGGTCGCACCGGGAACCAGGAGAGGTCCTTGCCGTTTGACCAGCGACTCGGAGCGCCGGGAGTACGCCCTTGCCCGAAGCTGTCTCCGCCGAGTTGCTTGAACTCGGCGAGCAGCTCGCGCTTCTGCTTCGCCTTGAAAGACGAGGTGTGGCCCACGTGATGAAGGACCCCGTCGGCGTCGTAGAGGCCCAGCAGCAGCGACGCCACTCCGTCTCCGGTCTTCGCCAGCCGGTACCCGCCCACCACGCAGTCCGCGGTGCGGGCGTGCTTCACTTTCACCATCGCCCGTTCCCCCGGGAGGTAGGGAACCTCCGCCCGTTTGGCGACAACCCCGTCCATGCCCGCGCCTTCGTAGCGGGTAAACCACTGGCGCGCTTCGTCCGGTTTGGAGGTGAGCGGGGTGACGAACACCTGCGGCGAGGCGACGATGGCGCCGGCGAGCCGTTGCCGGCGCAGGCTGAAGGGAAGCGCCCGCAGGTCTTCATCGCCGAGCGCGAGCAGGTCGAAGGCCACGAACGAGGCGGGGGTTTCAGCCGCGAGCTTGCGTACCCTCGACTCGGCGGGGTGAAGCCGCAGCTGCAGGGCATCGAAGTCGAGACCCGTGGCGCCGGCGATGATGATCTCGCCGTCGACGATGCAGCGGGGAGGCAGCCGCTGACGCAGCGCTTCGACCAGCTCGGGGAAGTAGCGCTGAAGCGGCTGACCGTTGCGGCTGTTGAGGTGAGTGGTGCCTTCGTCCTGGAAGATGATCGCCCGGAAGCCGTCCCACTTCGGCTCGTAGGACAAGGCTTCGCCCTCGGGAATCTCTTCCTGCAGCTGCGCCAGCATCGGCTCGATTGGCGGTGAGAAGGGGAGGTTCATCGCGCCCTTCTAGTTCAAGCCGGCGAGGAAGGGGCCTGCTCGAACCCCGCAAGTAAAACGGCCCGACGAAAAATCGCCGGGCCGGATCGCTGCTTGAAGCTTTGTCCGTCGAAGTACGGCTATCGACCGCGACCGGTCTTCTTCGCAGTCTTCTTTGCAGCAGTCTTCTTCGCGGTCTTCTTCTTCGCGGTCTTCTTTTTGGCGGCCATGAGAGTTCCCTCCGTTTGGTGTTGGATCACTCCAAAGAGTGAACACCTGAATCGTAGTGATGCATCTCTTTGCTGTCAACGAAGTGACAACATTCAACGCTTCGATGCGTTCACTTCAACAGCGTCGATCGCTGATCGACCTCGCACATCGACCCGCGCAAAGTGCCTGTTCATCGCCTCGCGCCATCATCGCACCCTATCGCGTCGGCATCTCGCCATCACTTCGGCATCGCGTCGGCAGCTCGCCACCACTTCAGCATCGCGTCGGGATCTCACCATCACGTCGGTATCACTTCGGCATCGCGTCATCCCTTCGGCATCGCACTCTCGAGTCGGCATCGCACCCTCGCATCGGCATCGCGTTGGCTTCTGGCCGACGTTCTTTCGGGACCTAGCCGACGTCACGTCGGCATCGCTTCAACGCCACGTCGCCATCGAACTCGAGGTCGCTTGCTTCGAGCTTGATCGACGCACCGACGTCGGTGGTGCTTCTCCGCAGCGGCTTGTCGGTCTAGTTTCGACCTCAAGATGGCTGCGGACGACCTGATCTTTCCTTCTGACTTCGTGTTTGGCGTGGCCACTTCGGCCTACCAGGTTGAGGGTCACATCGAGAACGACTGGGCGGAGTGGGAGCGTGCGGGCAAGCTGAAGGAGGTCCATGCCCGCTGCGGGCGCGGGGTCGACCACTGGAACCGCTTCGAGGAAGACCTGCGGCTGACCCAGGAAGTGGGAGCCTCGGCTTTTCGCATCTCGCTGGAGTGGGCGCGAATCGAGCCCACCCGGGGACAGTTCGACGAGGCGGCAATCGACCGCTACCGGCAGCGGCTGCTCCTGATGAAGAGCTCGGGGATTCGCCCGGTGGTGACGCTTCATCACTTCACCCACCCGGTCTGGTTCCACAAAGAGTCGCCGTGGCATCACTCCGAATCGCTGGTCGCCTTCCGCCGGTACGCCAAGGTGTGTGCGCAGATCCTCCATGGTCTGGACGCGCTGGTGATCACCTTCAACGAGCCGATGGTGTTGTTGCTCGGCGGCTACATCCAGGGGGTCATTCCTCCCGGCATTGCCGATGGGGGCAAGGCGATGCAGGCGATCGCCAACATCGCCCGCTGCCACATCATCGCCCGCGAAGAGATCCTCTCCCACTCCGGCAAGTCGGAGATCGGCATCAGCCACAACATGCTCGCGTTCGCCCCCGACCGGATGTGGCACCCGCTCGATCGCGCCGTCACCCACTTCGCTTCACAGAACTACAACCACGCCTTTCTCGAAGCCCTGAGCACCGGAAAGCTGCGGCTGAACATGCCCGGACTGGCAAGCACCAAGGTCGACCTGCCCGGCGGCAGGGACTCCTGCGAGTTCATCGGCATCAACTACTACACCCGCGCCCACATGCGGTTCATCACCCGCAAGCCGTTCATTCAGTTCACCTATCGCGACGTGTTCAAGCGCGGGCTCACCCACATTGGCTGGGAGGACTACCCCGAAGGCTTCGGCCAGCTGTTGCTCGAGGCCAAGCGCTACGGGCTGCCGGTCTGGGTCACCGAGAACGGCATCGATGATCGCACCGGCGAACGGCGCAGCAGCTACCTCTACTCGCACTGGAAGCAGATGCTCGAGGCGAAGCAGAAGGGCGTCGACATCAAGGGCTACCTGTACTGGTCCCTGCTCGACAACTTCGAATGGCTCGAAGGCTGGGGTCCGCGCTTCGGGCTGTACCACGTCGACTTCGACACCCTCGCCCGCACCCCGACTCCGGCCTGCGAGTACTTTCGCTCCACCACGCTGACCCGCATTCTGCGCGTGCCCCCGACGAGCGCTCCACGCACGGAGGGTGTCGCCGCGAGGGTGCTGGGGACGTGAGCGGCTTCCGGGCGCTCAACGCCCTGCTCCGCAACACGGCCGTGCCCACGGTGGTGAGGGCAGGCTCGAAGACCCACGTGATTCCATCTACCGCGGTGGCGGAGATCGAGGACCGGGTCTCGCTCGAGGTGATGCAGTCGATGGACCCGGAGGGCACCGCGGTGCCGTACCTGATTCCTGGCTTCACCGATGCGGGAGCATTCTCGCGGTGGGGGACCCCCTACTACGGCTTTTCTCCGATACGGTTTCCTGTTTCACCGGCGGTGAGTTTTTCGGAGCTGTATCACGGGGAGAATGAGCGGATTCCGGTGGAGGGTTTCAAGCAGGGCTTGCAGGCGCTTTATCGGGTGGTGGTTGAGGGGTGTGGAGCTCAGCCGAGCGCGGTCCGATAGTCGAGGTCATGCTCTTCGTTCGAGGCCGCATCCGCATCGGCGTCAGCGAAGAAGCGGCGCACCGCCAGCTCCACTGCACTCGCATTCTCGAGCTTGTTGGCGTCGTTGCGGAAGGCCGAGGCCCCGCGGAGCCCGTGGGCGTACCAGGCGAGGTGCTTGCGAAACGCCCGCACCGCCGGAATCTCCGCTCCGACGAAGGCGAGGTGGGCTCGAAAATGCTCGAGCACCGTGGCGCAGCGCTCGTCGGCGCTGGGAGCCTGGCCTCCGAGCAGCTGGCGAAAGATCCACGGGTTGCCGAGCGCACCCCTGCCGATCATCACGAAGTCGCAGCCGGTGGTCTCGAGCATCCGCTGGGCGTCGGCGGGGGTCTTCACATCGCCATTGCCGATGATCGGCATCTTCTTGATGTAGCGCTTCAGGTCGGCGATCACCGACCAGTCGGCGCTACCGGCGTAGCCCTGGGCCCGGGTCCGAGGATGAACGGCGAGCGCTGCGCACCCGGCGTCCTCAAGAGTGGCCGCCATCTCGAGGTAGTTCCGGTGGGTGTGGTCCCAGCCCGAGCGGATCTTCGCGGTCACCGGCAATCCGGTCGCCTCGGCGATCGCCTTCACGATCTGCGCTGCCCGGGGAGGATCGCAGAGGAGCGCCGAACCGGCGCCGCTCTTGGTCACCTTCTTTACCGGACAGCCCATGTTGATGTCGATGATCTGCGCGCCCCACTGTTTCCCCACCAGCGCCGCCTGCGCCATCACCTCGGGCTCGCCCCCGAAGATCTGCAAGCTATAGGGCTGCTCCGCTTCGGCATCGTGGGTGAGGTACTTCACGGTCCGGGCGTTGGCCCGCATCAGGCCCTGGGCGCTGACCAGCTCGGTAGGACAGAGCGCGGCGCCCATGCGGAAGGCCAGCACCCGGAACGGCATCTCGCTCACCCCCGCCATCGGCGCGAGAATGAAGGGGTTGCGCAAAGTGTAAGGACCGATCGAGGCCATCGTGGTGCACCTTCCGAGGCGCACCCATAACCCACTCGGTCAGGAAACCAAAAAGCCCACCGGCGCGACCTTCCTCTACGGCAGAGCGGGCCGTCGCGCGTTATGGTGGCAGGTCATGCTTCGCTTCCGCCTGGGGCGCATTCCCGTCGAAGTCCATTTCTCCCACCTGTTCATGGCGGCGTTGCTGACGTGGAGCTTCTTTCCTCGCGCAGCGGGCGGCTGGGAAGGCCACTCCGCCGCCTTCACGCCCTCCGACCTGGTCTATCTGGCGCTCGGTACCGCGGTGGTCTTCGGCTCGGTGCTGATCCACGAGCTCGGCCACGCGCTGGTCTCGCTTGGCTTTGGATACCGACCGAGCATCCAGCTGGTGTGGATGGGCGGCAACACCCAACCCAACGCGGGCGGGCCGATTCCCTGACACAAGGACGTCGTGCTGACCCTTGCCGGCCCGATTGCCGGGCTGGGCCTCAGCGTCGGCAGCTATTACCTGCACCGGGCGATCGGCGTCGGGGTCTCGGCCCCCGCGGACTACGTGCTCCAGCTCGGGTTCGGCGCCAACCTGGTCTGGGCGGTCTACAACCTCCTTCCTGTTCAGCCGCTCGACGGCGGTCGGGTGGCGATGGCGGTCCTGATGCGTCTGTTCGGGCGCACCGGGTTTCTCCTCGCCCACCTGCTTGCCCTCGCCTTGGCGATGGCGATCGTCGCGTATTTCCTGATCGGCTCCACCAGCAATCAGCTTCTGGTGGTGCTGTTCATGGCCAGCTACGCGGTGCGCTCGGTCGGCGCGATCGCGGCCTACCTTCGGGGCGAGCTTCCGGTGGGGGGCCCACTGTCCATGCTCGCTCAGCAACAGGCCCGCGCCTGGGAGCTGTTCCGGGCCGGCAATCTCGAGGAGGCGGAAGCGCAGGTGAACACCACTCTTGAAGGAGAGCCCCGCCCGGCGATCAAAGCCGGCGCCCACCA
Organism: Myxococcales bacterium; assembly: GCA_043755105.1. GTDB lineage: Bacteria > Myxococcota > Myxococcia > Myxococcales > Myxococcaceae > JAYUUC01. Next base: position 3,259 of record JAYUUC010000373.1, on the reverse strand, counting down.
CCTGCTCGGCTGGATCTGTCTCAAGCGGGGCAAGGGACGCGAGGCGCTCGACCACTTCTCGCAAGTCCAGAAGATGAAGGTCGAGAAGGTGGCCCTCGCTGCCGCCTATTCGCTGATCGGCGACGAGGCGCGCGCGCTTCCGCTCTGGGAACAAGCGTTCGTGGAGACGCGGGACCAAACAGTGCTCCACGAGTGGGCGGGAGCGCTGCTGCGAGCCGACCGCGAATCAGAGGTCAGGCGATTGCCCGGCGGAGTCGACCTCGCCACCGCTTGGGCCTGCGCGCGGAGCGTGCTCGTCCTTCGGGGAGACCACGCTGCCGCCGCCCTCGCCGGGGAAGAAGAGCTGCGACTCCGCCCTACCCCGTCGCTGGCCTACGACACTGCCTGCGCCTTTGCCCGCAGCGGGACGAAAGACGCGGCAATGCGGCTGCTTGATCGCGCGGCCCAGCTGGGATTCGACGAGCCGGAGCACGCCCGCAACGACCCCGACCTGACCAGCTTGCTGGCAGAGCCCCGGTTCGACGCCTGGCTGCAGCGACTCAACAAATCGGCGGCCGGGTGACAGAGCGGTGACTTGAACCGGTGTTGATGGGGAATATGAACGCGACCGTTTCCCTGCTTCCTCGCGCCGAGAACGAGAAGATCTCGTTGCTCCGGTCGCTGCCCTTCATCGGGGTACACCTGATGTGCCTGTTTGCCTTCTACACCGGGGTGAGCGGGAAGCTGGTGGCGCTCTGCCTCGGCCTCTACCTGGTGCGGATGTTCGGGGTCACCGGCGTCTATCACCGGTACTTCGCCCACCGGACCTACAAGACCAGCCGGGTGTTTCAATTCGTGCTCGCGCTGTTCGCGACCACCAGTCTGCAAAAGGGCGTTCTCTGGTGGGCGGCCCATCATCGCCACCACCACCGGGAATCGGACCAGGAGGCGGATATCCACTCTCCCACCCTGCGCGGGTTCTGGTGGAGTCACGCCGGGTGGATTCTTTGCTCGAAGTACAACGAGACCCGCTACGAGAGCATCAAGGACTTCGCCCGTTTCCCCGAGCTGGTGTGGTTGAACAAGTACTACCTGGTGCCGCCGATCGGCCTCGCGGTGCTGCTCTTCGCTGTGGGCGGCTTCCCGGTGCTGGTGTGGGGTTTCTTCATCAGCACCGTGCTGCTCTGGCACGGGACCTTCACCATCAATTCGCTCAGCCACATCTTCGGATCGCGCCGCTATCGCACCACCGACACCAGCCGGAACAACTGGCTGCTGGCCCTGGTCACTCTCGGCGAGGGTTGGCACAACAACCATCACTACCATCAGAACACGGCCAATCAGGGTTGGTTCTGGTGGGAGATTGACCCCACGTTCTACGTGCTCAAGGTGCTCTCGTGGTTGGGGCTGGTCTGGGACCTGCGAATGCCCTCGAATGAAGTTCGCTATTCCTACCTCAAGTACTCCGAGGAACAGCGCGCCCAGCTCAAAGCAGAGTCAGGCCGATTTGGTCTGGCCCCCGCCGCCGCAACAAGAGTGCGAGAAGCGATGGCCGCCGCCGGAAAGCTCCCCGCTCCGGTCCGCATCTCGGCGCTTGAGCCCCAGGCAAGAGGGTAAACTCCCCGTCTTCCCCCCGTTCGTCCCGAGCGTCGCCGCAGGCAGAGTCGAGGGAGGCCCGTCGGCCTGTTGCGCCCCTACTTCTTCGCCGCGTTCCCCGTCCCGCCGTCGCGATGCATCGCGCAGGCCTGGACCGCGCCTTCCGGCTCGATCGCGTCCGAACCCTTCTGAATCGCCAGCACTTTACGGCCTGAACCAATCACGTAGGTCACCCGTGAAGCGACCGGCACCACCGGCATCTTGGCGTCGAAGAGCTTGACCAGCTTGCCATCTGGGTCGGCGACGAAGTGGAAGCTGGCCTTGAGCTCGGTCTTGAACCGCTTCAACGTGGCGACGTTGTCCATCGAGACGGCGAGCACGGTGGCGCCCGCGTGCTCGATGTCGGCGTAGCGGGAGCCGTAAGCAGTCAGCTCGCGGGTGCAGCCCGACGTGAATGCCTTGGGAAAGAAGGCGACAATCACCGAGCCCTTTTCGACCATCTGCGAGAGCGTCAGCGAGGCGCCCTCGGTATCGGCGACGGTGAAGTCGGGAGCGACATCGCCGACGGAAGGAGAAGCACTTGCAAGGAGGGCAGTCAGGAAGGAAGGGACCATGAGGGTGTCTTAACCGGGCCCTCCCCTCAGAACAACCTACCCCACAGTGCCTCGGTGGTCTGCCGGGCTTGAATGGCGAGCGCCTCGGGGTCAACCGAGAGTGGCCGCCGGGCCCACAGCCTCCACAGTCCGTCGACCATCACCGCCTCCACCCTCCCCGCGCCGAAGCCGAAGAGGAAGTGGCTGGCGAGGTTCTCGGCGTTGAGCGGGGTCGGCGAGCGATAGTCGAGCACCACCAGGTCCGCCACCGACCCCGGCTGCATCGGGCCGATCGACATCCCGAAACAGTCCGATGCGAGCCGATGTCCATTGGCCAACCAGCGGAGCGCGTCGAGCGGGTTGCCTGCTTCCTGTGCGCGAAAGTGGGCCAGCTGCGCTTCGGCGAAGAGGTCGGCCCCGATTCCGTCGGTGCCAAAGCTGGCGCGGGCTCCGAATTTGCCCGCGGGGGCATAGCCCACCTGGTTGTTCATGTTCGAGCGCGGGTTGTGCACCAGCCACGCCCCGGTGCCGATCAGCGTCGACAGCTCGGGCCAGGAAAGATGAACCGCGTGCGCCACCACCGAGCGCGAGGTGAGCAGCCCGGCGTTGAGCAGCCGCGCCATCGGCACCTCTCCGTAGCGGGCGAACGAGATTTTTTCGTCGGCCGGGTCCTCGGCGAGGTGCAGGTGCACCCCCATCCCGCTGCGAGTCGAGGCTTCTGCCAAACCTTCGAGAGCGTCGCGAGAGAGGGTGAACGAGGCATGGGCCCCGAGCATGCCGCGAAAGCGGCCGCGGGCCTTCTGGTGAAAGGTGAGGTTCTCCTCGATTCCGTCTTCCCGTCCGAGAGCGCCATTGCGGTCGGTCACCTCGTAGCAGAGCACGCCTCGCAGCCCGACCTGGTTCAGACCTCGCGCCACCCGCACCAGCGAGCCGGCGATCGCGCGCGGGGACGAGTGGTGGTCGAACACCGTGGTGGTGCCGCAAGAGAGGGCGTCGAGCGCTCCCACCGCTGCAGAGACCTCGACCGCATCGAGGTCGAGCGCGCGGTCCAGCCTCCACCAAACCTTCTCGAGCACCTCGGTGAAGTGGGT
>JAYUUC010000372.1:0-13529 GCA_043755105.1 Myxococcales bacterium | reverse complement strand
GGCGACGCCGCCGACCAGTCCCAGCACCGTTCCTTCGAGCACGAACAAGGTCACCACCTGACGGCGCCGCATGCCCACCGCGAGCATGGTGCCGATCTCACGCACCCGTTCGAGAACGCTCATCAGCATCGCGTTGACGATGCCGAGCAGCACCACCACCAGGAAGATGTTGCTGATCACCCCGAAGATGAAGTCCTGCGTCCCGGTGAGGTCCTCGATGAAGGGGAGCAGCTGCTTCCAGGTGTGCACCTCGTAGCCGGGGCCCAAGGCTGCGGCGACGGCATCGCGCGCCTCGGTGGCGTGCTCGAAGTCGTCGAGGGCGAGCGCATACTCGGTCACCCGACCTTCCATTCGAAGCAGCCGCTGGGCGGTGGCCAGCGGCACGAACCCGAATTTCTTGTCGCCGGGAAGGGCGCTCAACAAGGTTCCGGTGAGGATCACGTTCTCGCCGTTGAGGGAGCCATCGCGATCGGCGGCGAGCAGCGCCGGCCATTGCGCCTCCGGAGGTTTGTCGCCCCCTGCGGGAACCACTCGAGTCTCCAGACCCCGGGCGAAATCGGCGTTGAGCACCAGTTCACTGACCCCGGCGCTCTCGAACATCCGACCCTCGTCGATCCACCCTGCCCGCTTCGGCGAGACCTTCGCTTCCTCGACCGGGTCGAAGGCCGTGGCGAGGAAGAACGAGGTCTTCCCCTTTTCGTCCTCGGTGGGTTCGCGACCCTCGGGCACCGGACGGTCGGGCATTGAAACCATCGCTCCGAATTGAATCCGCGCCGAGAGCGCCTTTACCCCGGCCACCGCGAGCAGCTTCTCCCGGAGCGCGGGCGAGTCGGCCAGGTCGAGGCCGAGCGGCGACCCGAGTACGTTCTGGAGATATCCCTGGCGGTGGACCTGCAGCGCCCCGAGCTGGCCCTGAACCAGATTCTCCTTGATGGCCCGCTGGTTGCCATTGATGAAGCCGCGCAACCCCACCAGCACCGCGATTCCCAGCACCAACGCCACCAGGGAGATCGACGTCCTCCGCTGGTTGCGAAGCAGGTTTCGGGCAGCCAGACTCAACAGCGCCATCAGGGGGTTTCCTCGGAGGGGAGTCTGAAGGCTCTCACGATTTCTGGGTGCCGGCGAACCTGCTGCAAGGCTTTTTCGAGCAGGCCGATGCCTGGCTGAGTTCGGTGCCAGGTCGAAGCGCCACTGGGGTGGGGGAGGCAAATCACGTCGACGTCCAGGCCGTGGTAACGCACCCGCTGAAGGGTACCCACCACGTTCACCAGCGGCCCTTTGGACCCCAGGACCTGTTCGATCGCCAGGGTCCCCACGGGCAAGAGCAGCCTCGGTTTCAGCAGCGCCACTTCACGTTCGAGGAAGGTCCGGCAGCGGGAAATCTCGTCGGGGTCGGGGCGTCGGTCGCCTCCCCCGATGGCCTTGCCGGGGAAGCAGCGCGCCACCGCAGAGAGGTAGACCCGTCGTCGAAAGGTCTCTTCGTCCACACCGAGCGCTTGCTCGAACCAGTGAAACAGGGTCTTTCCCGCAGTCCAGGCGAAGGGACGTCCGAAGCTGCCTTCCCGGGGACCGGGGGCCTGGCCGACGAGGAGGATTCGGCTCAACAGGGCCGGCCCATGAACCACCGGTCGAATCATCTTCGGGCACGCGGTGCACCGATCGAGCTCGGCGTGCAGCACCTGAAGCTGTTCTCGCGAGTTCACCCGTTCTTGATACCGACTTCCCTGCCCGCGCGCACGGGTCGGAATTCAGCCCGGGCTCAGCGCTCCGAAGCCGGGGCGTCGAATCCACCCGGCAACCCACTTCCGGCCCAACCGTGCGACGAGGGCCTTGAACACCGCCCCCAAGCCCGGGTGCAGATCTTCGTCGGGGGTGCGCCGATCGAGTGTTCCAGCAACCACCCTGCCCTCTCTTCGCGTTGGCGTCACCCTGGCGTAGCCGGGTTCACGGCCGCCTTCGAGCAAATGAAAGTCGGTGACCTCGAACGCTCCCGCCACGGGCGTGAACCAGCACTGCTGACCGTCGTGCCCATGCACCGGCGAACGCGCACCGCGGTCCCAGCAGAGCAGCAGCACCTCGAACGCCTCGCTGCGATAGACGAGAGACCGAGCGTACCGCCGCGGCGCCCAAAGCAAGTACGGCCGGACCGCCTCGAACGGCACCGGCCTTCTCAGCAGCGACTCCACATGCTCTGCGCGCCAGGGCTGCCGCTCCAGCTGCCGCAAGCGCCAGACCAGACCCTCGAGCGCTTCTTTTCTGGGGAAGCCGCCCCCGTTCTCGAGTTCAATCGACATCGAACACCCAGGGCGCCACGGCATTGTTTCCATAGCCAAGCAGGTTCCACTGCGGTCGCTCCGGCTGAGCAACCCCCGCCCCATCGACTGCCCGCGACCGCAAGGTGTGCCTGCCCGGGACGTTGACTTCGAGCTCGACCTGCCACCGCTGCCACGCGTGCGGAGAGGGCCGCGCGAGCACCGTCGCTTCGACCCAGCGGTCGCCCCCGTCGAGCGCAACCGATACCGACCGCACCCCCGCATCGCCCGCCCAGGCCCACCCCTCGACCCGCACCTTTCCCCGGGGCACCCGACCGTTCTCCGCGGGCGCTACCACCAGCGACTTCACCCGTATCCGGTCTACCGGGGCAGTCACCGCTCCCGGGGCGTCAAGATAGACATAGCGCCGGGTTTGAAAGTATCCGTCGAAGGGGACCGAGCGCGCCTCGATCTTCCTCACCCACTTCACGCTCGCCATGCCGTACCAGCCCGGCACCACCAGCCGTATCGGAGCCCCGTGTCGGGGCGGCAACGGCGCTCCGTTCATCTCGAACGCCAGCAAGGTGTCTGGGTGCAATGCCTTGGCAATCGGAAGCGAGCGGGCAAAATGCATCGACCCCGTCGCTCCTTCCATCGTCCCGGCATCTGCTCCTTCCACCAACACCTCGGTGACCTCGCCGCCCAGTCCCGCCGCTTCCAGCACTGTCGACAAGCTGACGCCCTTCCACACCGCGGTGCTCACCGCGCCCCGGCTCCAGGGCTCGCCCGCAGGAAGCGGCGCCAGCGACAGCCGGTTGTTCCCCGCGCACTCCAGGGTCACCGTCAGCTCGCGGGTGGGGTAGGAAAGCAGTTGCTCAAGGCCGAAGGCCCCGGGTCGCTGCACACGTCCTTCCACCGACACCTGATGCGCAGTGAACGAGAGCGAAGGCTCGGCAAAGTTGCTGCGGACATAGTGACTGCCCGGGGGAGTGAGCGCTTCTTCCAGGCCCCGCGCTCCGGTTTCGGCATTGAGGGGAGACGGCTTGACCACGTCCAGCCCCTCGCTTGCCTGCCGGGGTTTCGAACGTTCAGGGGACAAGGGTTCCAAGGGCGCCTCTCTCACGTGCCGGAAGATGTGCAACGTCCAGACCCTTGTCACCTTCTGCTGTCGAAAAGGGCCCCTGAGCGTGCAGTTTGCGCATAATGGCCGAATGCGACGTTGGAATGCGTGGTGTCTTCTCGGGCTTCTCGGAGGGTGTGTCGCTCATCAGGGCACCACGCTTCCGGTCCCGAGCGATTATTCCACTCGGCTCGAGGACTGGCGTCAGACCCGTCGGGCCGAGCTCACCGCCCCGGAAGGCTGGCTTTCCCTGGTGGGTCTGTTCTGGCTCAAGGAAGGAGACAACCGAATCGGGTCGGGCAGCGACAACGAGGTGGTGCTTCCGCCGAAGGTGGCTTCGAGGATTGGCACCTTGCGCCGGGAGCAGGGCGCGGTGGCCTTTCTCGCTGAGCCGGGCATCGACGTCCGGCTCAATGGAGGGCCGCTGGAGGCCGCGCCGCTTCGCCCGGACACGGGGGCGGGCCTCACTCCGGACAAGTTGACGGTGGGCTCGCTGAGCTTCTTCGTGCTCTATCGCGGAGACCGGGTGGGGGTCCGGGTGCTGGATCTCGACAGCCCCGAGCGCAACGCCTTCACCGGCATCGACAGCTTTCCCGCCCGCGAAGAGTGGGTGATCGATGGTCACTTCGAGCCTTACCCTTCTGCCCACAAGGTGAAGTTCGAGAGCAACGTCGGGGTGATTCAAGAGCTCACCGTTCCCGGCGTGGTGACCTTCGTTTATCAAGGCCAGCCGCTTCGGCTGGAACCGGTGGCCAGTCCCGGCTCGACGAGCTTGATGTTTGTCTTCGCAGACCAAACCACCGGCAAGGAGACCTACGGCGGCGGCCGCTTCCTCGACGCCGAGCTGCTCCCGGGCAACCGGGTGGCGCTGGACTTCAACCGCGCCTTCAACCCCCCTTGCGTCTTCACCCACTTCGCCACCTGTCCGTTGCCTTCCTCACAGAACCGGCTGCCGCTCCGGGTCGAGGCCGGCGAGAAGCTCTATCGACACCCCCGAGGTTGAACCTGTCTTCCTCCGCAGCCGTTCTCGACTCGAATCTCCGCTGTCGTTACCCCCTCGTCGCGCTGGTCCTTTCACTGGGCGCTGTCTTGGCCTGCCATCCCCGCGTCGCCGCCGGGACCGCCACGCTGGAAGACGCCGCCCACCAGGCAACCGATGCCGCGGCCTCGGCTCGGGTGTTGGCCTTCGCCGGCTTTCACGCCTATCTGCTCGAGGGCGACGCCGAGAAGGCCCAGGTGCGCTTCGACCAGTCGGTGGCGCGGGACCCGGCCGAACCCTACGCGCTCTATGGCGAGCTGCTGATGGCGCGACGCCGCGGCCACCCCGGGCGGGCGCAGCAGGCAGCGCTCGACCTCTGTGAACGAGCCCCCGCCCACCCGCTCGCGTCCGCCGCAGCCCGCTATCTGGTGGATGCGGTGGGCACCTCGACTTCGGTGGACACCTTGCTGCTCGGTCGCGCCGGGCCGATGCTCGACCACGGGCTCCGCGGCGACGCCGCCCAGTTGCTGCGCGGGGCCCTCGCCGCGATTCACGGCAATCGCGGTGAGGACGAGGCCCAGCGGCAGCTGCTCGAGGCGATGGGCACGCCCACCCGCTACACCCTGGTGGGGCCGGTCGCCCCGTTTCACGTCCTCTCCTTCGACACCCCCAGCCTTCCCGAGCAAGACGGAGCCCTGCCCGAAGCGACCGGAAAGATGCCCGCCGGCGCCGCCCCCCTCACCGGTCCGTTCGGGCCGCTCACGGCTCGGGTGCTCGACTTTCCCGAGGGGAAGGTGGCCCTCGGCGCTGAGAGCTCTCAAGGAGACGGCTACCTACTCGCGGTGGACCTCGACGTGCCTGAATCGGCGGTCCACGTCATTCGCACCGTGAGCGCGTCGGCCCACAAAGTTTACCTCGATGGCCGGCTGGTGATTGCCCGACGCTCGTTCGCCGACACCGAGTCCACCGTGAGCGCCGCGGCCTTGTCGCTGTCCTCGGGGAAGCATCGGCTGCTGATGCGGTTGACCCGGGAGGCCCGCGGCGGGCCGCTCTCGCTATCGGTGATGCGGGCCGATGGCCAGCCTTCAAAAATCGCCTTCCTCCCCTCGGTGGGAAGCGCGCCGAGGTGGTCCGACGAGGGTTCGAAGCAGACCGCGCCCAGAGGGCTGGAGAACAATCCCCAGCGCGGGGTGTACGCCACCGCTGAAGAGCTCGCCTCCGCGCTCCGACCCGAGGCGGGCGAGACGCTCGCTGACTTTCTCGCGCTTCGGGACAGCCTCGGCCGCGACCGCGACGGAGCCAAAGCGCTCGCGGCCTCGCTGGCGGCGGTGTTGAAGAGCCCCGCCTTTCTCTCTGCACGGGCCGACCTCTCGCTCGGAGATCGCACCCTGCCCACCAAGGTGGCCCGGGGCCTGGCGACCCGTGACCTCGAGGCGGCGATGGCGCGAGACCCGGGCGATGTTCATGCGCTGCTCTCTGCCGCGGCAGTGGCGCTCGAAGATGGCCGGCACCTCGATGCGATGGCATTGCTCAAGCGCGCTCGCGCGGCCCACCGAGAGGTCGGGTACCCGGTGCCGCTGCTGCAGGCCCGGGTCGAGCTGGCGCTGGGCGTCGACGGCCAGGCCGAGCAGACCGCGATCGAAGCCGGCGCGCTGCAACCGGGATTGTGCGAAGCGCTCACCCTTCGTTACGACTTGGCGCGCAAGCGCGACGCGGTGAAGCTGGCCGATGGGTTGCTGACCGAGCTCGGCCAATGTCCCGGCGCGCTCGTCCGCAATGCCGAGCATGCCCGCATGCGGGGCGACCTCTCCGAGGCCGCGAAGCTCTACGAGCGGATGCTGGCCCGCGAGCCAGGCAGCGTGGTGCTCGCCCATCAGCTCTCGTCGCTCTACCTGGCGCTGCGCCGCTACGACGACGCGATCGCGATGCTGGGAAAGATGCGCACGGGTTGGCCTCGCAGTGCAGCGCTGGCGAAGCGTCAGGGCGAGCTCTACGAGTTCGCGGGAAAGCGGCCTCAGGCGCTTGCGGCCCGCGAGCAGGCGCTGGCGATCGATGGGGGCGACCTCGAGCTTCGGCGCCAGGTGGAGCGGGCACGCACCGGACATGAGCCCCTTCAGGCTCGCGCGATCGACGGTCGGGCCGCGATCGCCGCCTACCAGGCCCACCCGCTCACCGAGGAAGCCACCAGCGCTTTCATCCTCGACGCCGCCGCCGTGCAGGTCTACCCGGACGGCTCAATGGTGGACCGCATCCACATCATTCAAAAGGCGCTCGACCTGAGCGGCGTTTCCGACGTCGCCGAGGTCAATCTTCCCCAGGGCGCGGCGGTGCTCTCGCTGCGGACAATCAAGGCAGACGGCACCGTGCTCGAGCCCGAGAGCATCGAAGGCAAGGACACCGTCAGCCTTCCCGGGGTGCAGGTCGGCGACTACATCGAATACGAATACCTCCAGGCGCACCCGGCGCGGGGTCCGGCGCAGCCCGGCTTCACTGCCTCCAGCTTCTATTTCCAGATCGCGCGGCAGCCCAACAGCTGGTCGACCTACACCGTGTTGGCGCCCAAGGGAACCGGCATGGGCGTGGACACCCACAACCTGCCTCCCCTGAAGGTGACCCCCGAGGGGGACCAGGAGGTCTTCTTTCACGAAGAGCGCGCGGTGCTGCCGTTCATTCCCGAGCCGAGCGGGCCACCGTCGGCCAACGAATTCCTTCCGATGGTCACGGTCGGAGCGGGACAGACCGGCAGCGAAGGCCTGGTGGCTGAGTACGCTGACGCCTTTCTCGACCGCGGCCAGATCAGCTTCGAGGTCGAGCAGTTCGCCCGCGCGGCGGTCGGCCCGAAGACCGGAATCGAGGCGGTGAAGGCGCTCTACGCAGCGGTTCATCAGAAGCTTCAGGGCCGAGATGGCAGCCTTCCGGTGTCAGCGTCCGCGTCGGTGGCGCAGGACCGGGGCAGCCGATTGTGGGCGCTGAAGGCGGGCCTGGAGGCGGTGGGAATTCCCGCCCGCATCGCCGCGGTGCGGACCTTCTCGACCGATCCGGCGAGCTACCGTTTCCCCAACGAGAACCAGCTTCCCTACCTCTGCGTCCAGGTCCCGTTGCCCGAAGGCGAGGTGTGGCTGGACACCGCGGTTCGCTTTGCGCCCTTCGGCGAGCTGCCGCAGCAGGCCAGGGGCGGTCGCGAGGCGTACCTGCTCCCCGAGCCGGGGCGACCGTTGCAAAAGGTGAAGACGCCGCTGGGAACACCTCAGAAGGGAAAGGAGCTGCAGCTGAAGCTCAAGCTCGCCGCCGACGGCCAGCTGTCTGGCGAGGGCGAAGAGGTCTACTCCGGATTCGAGGCGGCGCAGCTCGGCGAGGCGTTGGACGCGCTCTCTCCCGACCAGCGGGACCAGGCGATCCAGAGCGGCATTTCGCGCTACTTCGGAGGCGCAGAACTCTCGAAGCTGAAGCTGGACCTCAAGCGCGAGGTCGGCGCGCCGCTGACCCTTCGCTATAGCTTCACCGCGCCGCGCTTCGGTCGACTCGAGGGCGAGGGTCGAATGGTGCTCGGCCCACTCACCTTTCCCTCTCAGCTCGGCCGCCGCTTCGTCCAGCTCGGCTCGCGCCGGACTGCGCTCTACATCGACGGCACCGAGGCCAACCACACCCAGGTCAAGCTCGAGCTTCCGAAGGGCTTCGTGCTCAGCAGCCCCGCGCCCGAAGTGAAGAGCACCAGCGCCTTCGGAGAGCTTCGTCGACGCGAGAAGCAGCAGGGCTCGACCCTGGAGCTGGACGAGCAGCTGCGCGTGGAGATGAACCGCATTCCGATTCAGGAGTACGGCAACTTCGCCCGCTTTGCCGGCGAGGTGGACTTGATCCAGACCCGGGATCTGGCGATCGAGAAGAAGTAACGGTCGGCTATTTCGCCGGAGCGGGGACGAACTCGGAGAGGGTCTTCAGCGCCTTCTCCTTGTCGACGAACTGCAGCACCACCCCGGCGGTGATTCCGCGGGCCTTGTCTGCCGGCATCAGCTGAAACACCTTGGCGGGAAACTCGAGGGTGCGCTGAGCGAACTCGAGGCGAAGCTCGATCGAAACCTCCGCCCCCACTTGCAGCGCGAGCTCGGTGCGGACGAACGCTGCGCCCAACCGAAGCTCATGGGCAAACGCCGCGTGGTAGCTCTTCTCGGTGTCGTACTGAATCCGGAAGCTCTTCTCCGATTTCAGGTTCGGCAGCAGCGCTTCGACCAGCTCGTCGGGGAAGAGAAAGCGCACCCCGAAACCGCTCTGCTGCATCTGGCGGAGCGCCGGAGGTACTTCCTTGCGCCAGCGCACTTCACCCTCACAGGCAAACCAGCGCCCGTCGGCGGCGACCAGCTTGAGGTGAATGATGCTCTTGAGCGGGGGGGCCCGCGACGCAATCACGAACGCGCCGCTCTTGGAGATGTCATGGGTGTAGCCGGCGATGGCGAAATCCTTCTCGCCGAACTCGATCCGGACCCGCCTCGGATGACGCTTGTGACGTCTTTTCTCGGACACCGACGCATCATCCCCCCGGTGGGCCGCGGCTCCAATTTGCCGGACGCGAATAGCCCACACCCTGCCCCAATGAAGGGAGGGGTAGGCCGCAGGGAATGCCCGCTCGCCGCACCAGATGTCCTAGATTTGAAGGTGTGATGGTTTGGGATCTCTTCCAGTCGGACCAGCTTGGCCGGACGCGCCCGCTGAACGACCGCGAGCGAGTGCTGGTCAAGGACAGTCCAGCGACCCACGCCTACTTCCTCGAGGAAGGCTCGATCGAGATTCTTCAGGAGAATGGTTCGGGAGCGGCGCTGGTGGTGAAGATCCTCGGCGCTCCCAACCTCTTCGGAGTGATCGAGCTGATCGGTCACGAGCCCCGGTATCTGGAAACCGTCCGCGCTCTCGGTCCAGGCCGGATTCGGCCGCTTCCCAAGGCGGTCTTCCTCGAGCTGCTTCGAAGTTCCCCGGCGGCCTGCTACGCCTGTCTGGAAAATACCTGCCAGGCCTTCTGCAGCGCCGCGCGGTTCGAGCCCGCCCACCTCGTGGCCACCGAGCAGAAGCTGGCCAACTTCCTCCTTGCCCTGTTCGACTGTGGTGGCACTCCGACCGGGGCGGGCGTTCGCTTGGGCTTGAAGCGGAACCAGGCCGACTTTGCCGATGCGATCGGCGCCAGCGAGCGAAGCGTGAGCCGGATCCTCGCGCTCTGGCAGGAGGAGGGGTTGATCGCCAAGAAGCGCGGGCAGTACGAGCTGCTCAACCGCTTTGGTCTGGAAGCGATCGCCGGCGAACTCCGCGGTTCGCTGCTGTTTCAGCCGAAACCGAGTGGCGAGGGCAGATGAGCCTTCGGTTCGAACTTGGCGGTAAGAGCGGGCGAGACGGCGACGGTGTAGGGGCCGGCCGACGCGTTCCGAGCTCGCGGCCTATCGACAGGTGGTCCTCGTGGTGAAGATACCGCCGCGGGGCCCAGGTGCCCCGCCGATCAGTCCGACGCCGCCGTCGCGCGCCGAGGCGGAAGCGCCCACGTTGCCAGAGGTCGCGAGCTTGCTGGCTTCCTCCGAGGCACTCGCAGATCACGTCCACGAAGTGGTCTCCCGTCGGCACACCAGCCCGATGGCGACGGCCTTGCGCCACCACACCACCCTCGCGCGCCTCTCACGGGGGGAAGCGGTCGGGCTGATGCTCGCTTACCTGCATCGCAACCTTCGTCGAGAGAAGGTCGACCTTCGCAAGCTCAAGCGCCTGGGGCCGGAAGGGGCGAAGGCGGCGGCGCTGCTCGAGGAGCTTTCCGAATCACCTCCCGCCTCGGGCCGACAGATGGCCGAGCTGCTGAAGTCCGTCGAGCACGGGGTAAAGAAGGCGGAACTCGCGCAGCTGCGGCCCTTGTTCGACGCCGCGCAGCTGTCGTCGAGTCCCGAGACCGCGGATGTTTTCGCCACCACACGGGTCGCCGCGCTGCTCGGTTCGGCGCTCTCGGTCCCTTTTCCGGCGCTGCTTCCTTCGCTCACCTACGGCGGCGAGCCGGTGCTCGAGTTCCTCGCTCAGCTCAGCGAACGGCAAAGCGGTTCCCGGCTGTCGCTCGAGCTCCGCTCCGGTCTGCTCGTCGAGGAACCGTCTCCTGCAGCCCTCGCTGCACAGCTGCTGACCCTGTTCTGGGGGTACCGGGTGGAGAGCGCGGCAGGAACCCTCCAGATCCACGCGGACGCTTTTCTCCGGCGCTTCGGAGAGGAGGGCCGAACGCTCCTCGAGTTGATCGAACACGCCACCCAAGTGGTGCAGCCGGACCGGCCCAACTACCCGATGATGGCGGAGATCGTCACCACGCTTTGGCAGGGAAAAGAAGACGTTGCCCTCCTGCTGGTCGAAGCCCTGGTGCGCTCGTCCGACTTGATTCCCCGCTCGCTGGGGCCGCTGGAAAAAGTGGCGGCGCAGATTCCTGACGACGCGCTCGAGGGCAAGGGGCTGATCGCCTCGCAGCACCTGCTGACCAACACCGTTCCCCTGCTCGAGATGCTGATTCGCAAGGGGATGGACCCCGCGGACATTCACGTTCACGGCAGCCCCTACGCCAACAACCCGCTGGTGATTGTTTATTTGCAGATGCGGGGAATGCACATCGTTCCCGGCGGGGACAACCTCGGGCATGCCCGCGACCTCAAGGAAAAGCGGCTCTACGAACTGGAAAACTTCGTGGCCGAGGTCAGCGAGGCCCGCAAACCGCCCCGCGGCTGGAAAGTCCTCGACGATGGAGGGCTGCTTCACAAGGTGCTCACCTTGAGCGAGGGCTCGTCCTACCGAGCGCTTGGCGTCCAGAGCGAGGACTACCGCGAACAGTTCTTCAGCGGCCCCATCGAAGGGATCGAGCAGACCACCCGGGGGCTAACCGAGCTCGGCGATCGACTTCACTACCCCACCGTGGCGGTGGCCCGCGCTGAGGGAAAGCGGCGAGAGGCGGGGATGATCGGCTGGGCGCTCGCCGACTCGCTCTGGCTCGAGCTGAAACAGAGAGGCCTGCCTCCCGACCAGACCCCGGTGGCGATCGTCGGCGCGGGAAAAGTGGGCTACGCGGCGGCGCTCCGGGCACGCGAGGCGGGGGTGCCGGTCGTTGTCGTCGACCCCAATCCAGAGGTTCGGGAGCGGGCGATTTCCGAAGGAATGAAAGCCTTCGAATCCATCGCCAAAGCGCTTCCCCATGTGGACGTTGCGCTCTCCTGCAGCGGGATGAACATCTGGGAAGGTTCCGGGCTCGCCAATTGGCACGGCCTGCTGCTGTCCGGCTCTTCGATGGCGGTGGAGTTCGACATCCCGCAGATACATGCCTACCGGAGCCGGCTGAAGGTCGGCAACCTCGGCCGGCCCCTGAACTTTCACGGCGATGGTCACGCGGTGCTGACCCCCGACGAGATTGCCATCACCCTGGCTTTGCTGTTCATCGCCATCTGTCAGGAGCTTCCCCCCGGGCCTCCCCGGTTCCACGAGGTGGATCCGGGGCTCGAGCGGTTGGCGATCGAAGAATGGGAACGAACCACTGGCTCCTCGGTCCGCGCCGTGGCCACCGAAGGGCGCGCCGCAGTCCGCCCGGACTTGATCTCTGAACGGGGCGTGGCTTCACATCCAGCCTGGCTGTCGTTTCTTTCCAGCCTTCGACGCGAGGTCAACCCGGTGCCCAGCTCGGTCCGGGGAAGCGCCTCGTATTATTTCTTCGAGGAAGAAGGAGGGGTGCGCGGGGTCGATACCCGGGTAGGCCGATCCTACCCCGTGGACTTGCCCGGGGTTCCCACCCATGTCTCTCCGTTGAGCACCCAGGGACCGCTGTACTTCGTCTCCACCCGCGAGCCCGAGGGGAAACAGCGGGCCTGGCTGATGGACCTGGCCGGAGGCGGCTCACCGGCATTTCGCGACTGCGGCACCTTCGACCACCGCGAGTGTGCCTACGTCGACGAGGTCCCTTCTGCGGAAGGCCAGCAACTGCGCCTCGGGCTGGTGCTCAGCGACGGAGACTCGGTGCAGGTGCTCGGCCCCGGAGAGACTTCGTTCCGAAGACTCCCGAAACCAGGAGCGGGGGACAGCCTCTGGGCCTGGGTGCACCCGGGCACGGTGCTGCAGTTCGCGAAGCACCCCGCGAAGCTGCACGCGCTGGTGCTGAAGAGCTCGGCGCTGTTCGAGTTCTGGTCCCGCATCGAGGTTCCGCGAAAGATGGTGACGGTGGAGGCAGTGGCCCACTGGAAGCGCCAGAAGACGCTGATGCTGGTGGGAAGAAATGCGGCCGGCCGGGTGCTGATCGCGCCGATGGACCCGGCGGCCTGGGACAAACCCCCTGCGCCGGTCGAGTTGCCAGAGGGAGCGACCTACCGGGGAATCCGCCCCGCACCCAACCGGCCCTATGGCCACTTCCTCATCGACTACACCCTTCCCGGTGACCCGATCGAGCTGGCTGCTTACCGTCAACTCGAGGTGTTCCAGGGCAAGGGGCCGGCGGGAAGTTGAAGCGACCGGTAAAGTTGCCAGCTGTCGTATTTCGCAAAGGCCGCATCTGCTAAAGCGTCCCTTTCTCGGTGGACCGTTGAGGCCCATCGGCCGGACTGGAAAGGAGCACCCGTGTCTCGACCGTCGTCTCGTGCCTTCACCCACCCCGGCGCCGCGCTGGCTCTGCTTGCCGTTCTCATCAGCGGGTGCGCGGGCACCATCCGTCCCCGGGCCCAGGAGATGCATTTCAGCCTGACTGCCTTCGGGGAAGCTGAATCCGTTCGGCAGGAGCAAAAGGCATTCAAAGAAAATTGGAAGAAGAGCCTGGCCGAGGCCACTCCCGAGCAAGTTCGCGAGGAGGCCAGGTCCGTCAAGATTCTCGAGAACACCTTGCCCCCCGGCGTCTCAGTCAACAATCAGACGATTACCGCTGCTCCAGAATCCGGACTGGAGTTGATCGGCACCTTCAACTTCGTTCCGAACACGGGTTCGTCGATGACCTTCGCCGACTACGCCTCGGCTGGCAGGAAGGCGCTTTGCTACCCGCAAGCGCCTCTGGAGTGGGTGACGCTGGGGATTTGGCTGTTGGTTCCGACCACCTACCCTTGCCGAACCATCGATATTGACCCCGCGCAGGGCTACGGCTACCTGCGTTTGGCAGCGAAGGCCGCAGGCGCCGATCTGGTGGTCCTGACGAGCTGTTACAAGAGCGACG
>JAYUUC010000371.1:0-4715 GCA_043755105.1 Myxococcales bacterium | reverse complement strand
CCTATCCGAAGCCAATATCATTTTATTTCTGCGACAAATATCGAGTGATGAGGTTCGTTGCGTTGTCCGCAGCGTTGTTGATCGCCCAGAAGGGGAAGCGGAAATAGCCCGCCCCGCCCATGGCGCCCGAGCGAGGCGTTTGAAGGGTAGAAGCCGAAAGACTGATGCCGTAGTGATCGGTGAGCTGGTAGTTGGCGGCGATCACCGTCGAGGTGCGCTCGGCCTGACCGGCTCCGTACTTCGCGTTCGCGGGCAGCGTCTCGTCGGGGCCGATCGGCTGGCCGTAGTACTTCCACGAGCGGCTGTAGGTGTAGCCGACGACGAACGAGAGCTCGTCGGTGGGCTGAACCGAGATGTTGCCGCCGACGTTGAACGCCCACGCCGTGTTCCACGCCGAGAAGCCGACGAAGGACTCGTCTTTGCCGAGCGCGCTCTTGCGGGCGCTGAAGGAATTGATCTGCTCGGTGGCGCCCGACTGCTGCGAGGGGACCTGGCTGGCTCCGGTCTTGTGGAAGCCGCGCGAGCCGTTGGCGGTGAGCGCGAAGTTGAAGCGGCCGACGGGCCTGGCGAGCGCGACGCCGACCGAGAGGTTGGTGATGAGGCCGGCCTGCCAGCTCTCGGGCGTGGTGGGGATGAGGACGCCCATCGACGGCGAGATGGTGATGCCGGTGAACTCGTTCTTGTACAGACCCGGAGCGGACAGACCCAGGCGGGTGTCGCCAGGAGAGAAGCGGCGGCCGTTTTCGTTGTCGGGGAGCGTGTATTCCCAGGCGCCGCGCAGCGCGAGGCTGACCGCGAGCTTCACGTCGCGGGCGACGAAGACGTAGCGGGGGACGACTGAGAGGGTCGCTCCGAAGTACGAGTAGAGCGCGGGGTCGACGAAGGTTCCGGTACCCAGCGAGTGGTCGAGCTCGACGCCGAGCGTCCACCCGCCTTGTTTTTCCTTCTCTTCGAGGGCTGCGAGGGCGCCGCTGGCCGAGGCGCTGGCGCTGGTGCTGGCGGTGGGAGCGGCGGCGGGGGCTGCCGGCTTCGGTGCGGGCGCTGCGGTGGGATTGGTCGTGGGGATTTCTTTGGCCAGCGCGAGGATTGGCGCCAGCACCACCACCACCAGGATTGCTGCTTTCAAACTTTTCAAATGAGCCTCCAACGAACGTCCAGACGCCGGGTGTAGGTACACGACGGCGCAAGCCGCCATGAGCAACCATCGATCCAAGTCGGGGAATAAAGCCAAGACCCCGTAACTGCTCCCATCACGACTGGATCTGCGCTCAGGCTGGCAGCCATGGGTCTGGCATGTCGGGGAGTACCCGTTAGCTCTGGGGGCAGGGGCGTTGGGGAAAGCGACAGCAAACCGTCACCTGGCTTCCGTCGAACTCGAACTTCGACGGTCTCGGAAGGGGCGGCGCTGTAACACAGGGCCGTGACTTGGATCAAACGCGGTAGAATGACGCACGCGGTCGGAACAGCACGACTTCACGCCGGAGCTGAACGACACGCGCGCGTTACTTATCGGCGCAGAATTTCCATCGCCAGCCGTGATCGTCAGTCTTTTGTCATCGCCGAACTCTTCACCGCTCGGACGCAAGCAGGCGCTGAAGGCGGGCAGGCTCGAGGCGGAGGACGAACGTCTTCTCCTGCGAGAAGGTGACGGCGCCGGGAGCGCCCTTCACTTTTCGCAGGTGCTTGACCGGGACGTAGCTGACCTCGCCGCGCGGCTCGCCCTTCTGGTCCGAGTGGTGGAGCGCGAGGTGAGCGGCGTCGAGCAGCAATTCCTGGGGCACGGTGGCGCCGCGCTCGAGCGGGATCACGACATGGGCGCCGGGGACGCCGCGGGCGTGCAGCCACAGAAAGTGCGGGCGCGACAGCTTGAAGCTCAGCGTGTCGTTGTCGAGGCTGCCCTTGCCGACCCAGATTCGCTCGCCGTGGGCGCCGACGTATTCGCGGTAGGGACGCGCGATCGGCTCCTGCAGGCGCTTCTTCGGTGAGGTAGTGACGGGCGGCGCGGCGTCTATCTGCGCCAGTTGTTTCTGGAGGGCGGCGTGCTCGAGATCGAGCTGGGCGAGCCGCTTGCGCGACATCTCGGCGCCGCGGGTCAGCCGCCGGTACTGGTGAAAGAGCCACTCGGCGTGCTGCTGCGCGGTGCGGGATGGCTCGAGGGGGATGGTTCGCTGAGTGATGGTGCCGTCAGCGAGGTACGCGGTCAGCGAGATCTCGCGGGCGCCGCGGGGAACTTCGGACAGGTGCTGCTTGAGCAGCTCGCCGTCTTGCCGGTAGCGAACGGCCAGCGTGGTGCGCGCGGCCTCGGCCTCGACTTTCTTCCGGGTGCGCTGAAGGCGGGCGAGCTTGCTGAGCAGCGGCGCGCGGGCAGCGTCGATGGCGCGCACGGCCTCGTTCGTGGCGAGCATCGCCTCGGCGGCGCGCGCGAGCGGGAAGTCTTGGGCGGGCTCGGCGACGAGGCGCGAGGTGCCCGGGGGCGCGGCGGACGCGCGGGGAACGAAGTGGGCTCCGGGCCGCTCGGGGATTGGGGTCTGCGCGGTGACGGCGAGGACGCGCTCGCCCGCGCAGAGCAGCACGGCGGGAGGTGCGGAGAGCTCGAGGTGCAGCGCGTATTCCTTCTCTTCGCGGGTGAGCGTCAGCGTCGCGCGCTGGACGTCGGTGGTGAGCGAGGCGAGCTTGGCGCCGGTGAGCGCGGTGCGGGCCAGGTGCTGAAAGCCGCTGGCTTCGCCGGGGGTGCCTTTGGGGCGCTGCTCGACGATCGAGAGGCGGCCGACCTGCGGAGCAGCGCAGAGCTGGAGCGTGACGGACTTTCCGGGCACGCGCAGCTCGAGCCAGACCCGGCCGGGGAGCGTGGCGTTCACCTTCTGCACGACCGCGCCGGTGAGGTTCGCGTTCAGCTCGGCGGCGATCGCGGCGAGCTCGATGGGGCGCAGGGACACGTGGATCAGCGCGCGGCGCGGGCGAGCGCGATGACTTCCTCGAGGTTGAACGGGCGCGGCGGCGCGAGCTGGCCGTAGCTGCACTCGCGGGGTGGCTTGTCGGTGCGCCAGCGAAGAAAGGTCGCTCCGTGCCGGAAGCGATCGCCCTGCAGGTAGTCGAACTTCACTTCGACGACGAGCTCGGGGCGCATCGGCGTCCACGAGAGGTCTTTCTTTCCCGACCAGCGGCTGGGTGCGCCCGGGGTGCGGCCGTCGCCGAAGCTGGTGCCGCCCTCGTAGGGCCCGAGCGTCGCGACCAGCTCCTTCTTCTGCTTCGCGGTGAACGACGAGGTGTGGCCGACGTGGTGGAGCACACCGTCGTCGTCGTACATCCCCAACAGCAACGCGCCGACGGTGTTCTCTGCTTTCCCTGCGCGGTAGCCGCCCACGACGCAGTCGGCCGTGCGGCCGTGCTTCACCTTCACCATCACCCGCTTACCCGGCATGTACGGCAGGTCGATGCGGCGCGCGATGACCCCGTCGAGGCCCGCGCCTTCGAAGTGGTTGAACCAGTCGAGCGCGGTCTTCGGATCCGCCGTCTGCGGCGTGGGGAAGAGCGTATCGGTGACCGGGACGAGCTCGAGCAGCTTCTTGCGGCGCTCGGCGAAGGGGCGCTGGCGCCAGTCGTCGGAGCCGACGGCGAGCAAATCGAACGCGACGAAGCTGGCGGGCGTTTCCTTCGAGAGCTTGAGGACGCGCGACGCCGCGGGGTGAATGCGCAGCTGGAGCGTCTCGAAGTCGAGGCCCTTCGGCGTGGGGATGAAGAGCTCTCCGTCGAGGACGCACGGCGGCAGCTGGGCGAGCAGCGCGACGACTTCGGGAAAGTAGCGCTCGAGCGGCTGCCCGTTGCGGCTGCAGAGGTGAAGCTTCTCGCCGTCCTTGAACGGCAGCGCGCGGAAGCCATCCCACTTCGGCTCGTAGACCCACCCTTCGCCCGTGGGGATTTCGTCCTGCGGCTCGCACAGCATCGGCTCGATCGGAGATGTGAATGGCAAGGTCATCGGTTGGTCGGCGATGTTACGCACATGAGCGAGATCCGCGGGCACCTGAAGCAGATGGTCGACCAGACGGCGCTGGGCCTGAGCGCGGTCAGTCACCGCAAGATGTTCGGCTGCGACGCGTGGTTCTCGCGCGGGCAGATCTTCTCGCTGATCTGGAAGACGGGGCGTGTCGCGGTGCGGCTGCCCGAGAATGGCGCGTACGGCGAGGCGATGGCCCTCGACGGCGCCGAGGTGTGGAGCGTCGGGGCGAAGATGAAGCCAATGTCGCACTGGGTGCTGTTGCCCGAGGGCTACAACGACGACGAGGAAGAGGTCGCCGCCTGGGTCAAGCGCGCGCATGCGTTGGCGAAGCCGGCAGGGTCTGCGGCCGTGAAGAAGAAGGCGCCGGTGAAAAAGGCGCGCGCGCGGAAGTCACCGTGAAGACTGCGGCCGGCGTCGTCGCCGATTCGTTCGAAGCGTAGGCGCGCTGCGCGGCCGGGTGGTCGTGGTGGGTGAGAGTCCACTACTTCGGGCTGCACTTGAGCGTGCTGAGGGTCGCGAGCAGCTGGGCTTCCGCCGTCGCTCCGTCGTCGTCGACCGAGGCGAGCACGACCTTCCCCTCGATGGGCAGCACGGCGATCAGGTGCCGCTCGACGGGCGCGCTCGGCTGCCGGCGCCACTGGTAAGCGAGCAGCCGGCCCTCACCCATCGGGTCTTCGCGCAGCAAGGTGAAGTCCGGCTGCGCGCCCCACGACGCCTG
>JAYUUC010000370.1:0-13590 GCA_043755105.1 Myxococcales bacterium | reverse complement strand
AGGACTTCGAGATCGACCCCGAGATCATCAAGCTGGTGCCCAGGGACGTGGCACTGAAGCACCTGGTGATCCCGGTCAACCGCGCTGGGCCGTCGCTGATCGTGGCGATGTGCGATCCCTCGAACATCTACGCGGTCGACGATCTCAAGTTCCTCACCGGGTACAACATCGAGCCGGTGGTGGCGTCGGAGCCGTCGGTGCGCGAGGCGATCGAGCGCTACTATGCCGAGAAGGGCCCCTCGCTCGAAGAGATCGTCGGCGAGGCGGGCGGCGAAGACGTCGAGGTCGCCAGGGAAGAGACCGAGAACATCGACGACATCGCCCGCGCCGCCGACGACGCGCCGGTGGTGAAGCTGGTGAACTTGATCCTGCTCGACGCGATCAAGAAGGGCGCCTCGGACATCCACGTCGAGCCCTACGAGAAGGACTTCCGGGTCCGCTTCCGGATCGACGGGGTGATGTACGAAGTGATGAAGCCGCCGCAGAAGCTGCGCAACGCAATCACCTCGCGCTTGAAGATCATGGCCTCGCTCGACATCTCCGAGCGCCGCCTGCCTCAGGACGGCCGGATCAAGATCAAGATGGGCGGGGGCAAGGAGATGGACTTCCGCGTCAGCGTCTGCCCGACGCTGTTCGGCGAGAAGGTGGTGTTGCGGCTCCTCGACAAGTCCAACCTCCAGCTGGACATGATGAAGCTGGGCTTCGAGGCCCAGGCGATGAGCTGGTTCAAGGAGGCGATCGACCGCCCCTATGGAATGGTGCTGGTGACCGGCCCCACCGGCTCGGGAAAGACCACCACGCTCTACTCGGCGCTCGCCGCGCTCAACGACCCCGGCACCAACCTCTGCACCGCGGAGGACCCGGTCGAATTCAACTTCGCCGGCATCAACCAGGTGCAGATGAAGGACGACATCGGCCTCAACTTCGCGGCCGCGCTGAGAAGCTTCCTCCGGCAAGATCCGGACACGATCATGATCGGCGAGATCCGCGACTTCGAGACCGCGGAAATCGGGGTCAAGGCGGCGCTCACCGGCCACCTGGTGCTCTCGACGCTGCATACCAACGACGCGCCGGGCACGGTGAGCCGGCTCCTCAACATGGGCATCGAGCCGTTCCTGGTGACCGCCTCGCTCAACCTGATTCTCGCCCAGCGGCTCTGCCGCAAGCTCTGCCCGGCCTGCAAGAAGCCGGTGGAGAACCCCGAGGAACAGGCGTTGATCGACGCCGGCGTGCCCGCGGACAAGATCGGCAACTTCACCCTCTATGAAAAGAATGGATGCCGCGAGTGCAACGACCGCGGCTACCGCGGCCGCGTCGCCGTCTACGAGGTGATGCCGTTCTGGGACGGGCTCAAGGAGCTGGTGATCAACGGCGCCTCGGCCGCAGAGCTGAAGCAGGAAGCGATTCGCCTCGGCATGATCACCCTGCGCATGTCGGCGATCAACAAGATGGTGCTCGGGGTGACCACGATGGAAGAGGTGGTGGGCAACACCGCTCCCGACCGCTTCTAGCCGCACCGCAACCCCCCAGAAACCCGTTCGTTCAACCCAAAAGGTACCTCGTGGCCAATCTGCACCAGCTGCTCAAGGCGATGGTCGAGAAGGGCGCTTCCGATCTGCACATCACCACCGGCAGCCCGCCGCAGCTGCGCATCGACGGCGAGCTGGTACCGCTGAAGACCGCGCCGCTGACCCCGATCGAGACCAAGCAGCTGTGCTACTCGATTCTCACCGACTCGCAGAAGCACAAGTTCGAGGAGGAGAACGAGCTCGACCTCTCGTTCGGAGTGAAAGGCCTGTCGCGCTTCCGCTCCAACATCTTCATGCAGCGCGGCGCGGTGGCGGGCGCCTTCCGGACGATTCCCTTCAAGATCCTCACCTTCGCCGAGCTGGGGCTGCCTCCGGTGGTGGCCGAGCTGTCGAAGAAGCCGCGCGGGCTGGTGCTGGTGACCGGGCCCACCGGGTCGGGGAAGTCGACCACGCTGGCGTCGATCATCGACAAGATCAACACCGAGCGTCACGAGCACATCATGACGATCGAAGATCCGATCGAGTACCTTCACCCGCACAAGAACTGCCTGGTCAACCAGCGCGAGGTGGGCGCCGATACCCGCAGCTTCAAGACCGCGCTGAAGTACATTCTCCGGCAGGACCCCGACGTGGTGCTGGTCGGCGAGCTGCGCGACCTCGAGACGATCGAGGCGGCGCTGGTGATCGCCGAGACCGGTCACATCGCCTTCGCCACCCTTCACACCAACAGCTGCGTGCAGACCATCAACCGGATCCTCGACGTCTTCCCGCCCTACCAGCAGCCGCAGGTGCGGGCGCAGCTCTCGTTCGTGCTCGAAGGGGTTTGCTCGCAGGCGCTGGTGTCCAAGGTCGGCTCGGGAGGCCGGGTGCTGGCGCTGGAGATCATGGTGCCCAATCCGGCGATTCGAAATCTGATCCGCGAAGACAAGGTCCACCAGGTCTACTCGTCGATGCAGGTGGGCCAGTCGAAGTACGGGATGCAGACCTTCAACCAGGCGCTGGCGTCGCTGCTGATGCGAAAGCTGATCAGCCAGGACGAGGCCTTCGGGCGCAGCTCGGACCCCGACGAGCTGAAGAACATCATCGCCAGCGGTGCCGTCGGAGTGAACCTCCCTGGCAATCGTCCCACGCCGGGTGGGGCGAGGTAGGTCAACCTGGGTCGGTGCGGGGTGGGGTGCTCGTGGTTTGTAACTTGACCCGGGCAGTACACTTCGCAGCGAGCTCGTGGAGGAAGAATGGCCTCGGCCACATCGGTTACCCAGAAAGCAGTGGCGCCCCAGAAGTCCGGTCCGCCGAAGAAGACCACCCTCACCTTCCTCTGGGAGGCTCGCTCGAAGCAGGGCGAGCTCAAGAAGGGAGAGATGGAAGCCAATGACGTCGACGCGGTGAACAACCGCCTTCAGTCGATGGGGCTCAATCCGGTCAAGGTGAAGAAGAAGGGCATCGTCTTGAAGCTGCCCAGTCTGGGCGGCGGCGTGACCGGCAAGGACATCCTCATCTTCACCCGGCAGTTCGCGACGATGATCGACGCCGGCCTCCCGCTGGTGCAGTGCCTGGAGATTCTCGGTACCCAGATGGACAACGCCGCCTTTCGCAAGGTGGTGTTCGCGATCAAGCTCAAGGTCGAGTCCGGTTCGACCTTCGCCGATGCGCTCAAGGACCACCCCAAGGTCTTCGACGAGCTCTTCGTCCAGCTCTGCGCGGCAGGCGAGGTCGGCGGTATTCTCGACACCATTCTCAACCGGCTCGCCACCTACCGTGAGAAGGCAGAGAAGCTGCAGAAGAAGGTGAAGAGCGCGCTCACTTATCCGTCGATCGTTCTGGTGGTGGCCTTCGGCGTCACCCTGGTGCTGTTGTTGAAGGTGACGCCAGTGTTCGAGAAGATGTTCGCCGACTTCGGCTCGGCGCTGCCGGCCCCGACCCAGTTCGTGGTCGACCTCTCGAAGTGGCTACAGAAGTGGTTCTTCACCGCGGCGATCGGGGTCACCTGCTTCGTTTTTGCGTTCAGGGCCTTCTACCGCAACCCCAAAGGCCGGAAGATCTTCGACAAGGTGACCCTGAAGCTGCCTCTGTTCGGCGACCTCATCCGCAAGGTGGCGGTGGCCCGGTTCACCCGCACCCTGGGGACGATGATCAGCTCGGGCGTGCCGATTCTCGACGCGCTCGACGTCACCGCGAAGACCTCGGGCAACCGGACGATCGAGGCCGCGATCCTCTTCGTGCGCAACCAGATCTCCGAGGGTAAGAACATCGCCGGCCCGCTGCTCGAGACCAAGATCTTTCCCTCGATGGTGGTGCAGATGATCGGCGTCGGCGAGGCCACCGGCGCGATGGACGCGATGCTGAGCAAGATCGCCGACTTCTACGACGACGAGGTGGACTCGGCGGTGGGCAACATGACCGCGATGATCGAGCCGGTCATGATGGTCTTCCTCGGCGGCGTGGTCGGCGGCTTCCTGATCGCGATGTACCTGCCGATCTTCTCTATCGCCGGTGCCGTGAAGTAACCCCGGCCCGATGGAGGCAGACAGGGGGAATCCGGATCTCCGGATCAAGCTCACGTGGCTGACGGTCTTCCGGACCATCGCCACCACCTTGTTGCTCACCGCCACGGTGGTGAGGCTGCTTTCGCGGCCTGCCAGCGAGGGTCTGTCGACCTCCGATTCGCTCTCGTTTCTGCTGATCGGCCTCGTCTACCTGCTGAACATCATCTACGGGGTGGTGCTCCAGCGGGGCAGGGCGGGCCCGCTCGCCGCCTACATGCAGGTGCTGGTCGACGTGGTGCTGGCCACGTGCCTCGTCTACCTCACCGGCGGGGCCGAATCGCCGTTCACCTTCACCTATTCGCTGGCGGTGGTGGCGGCGTCGATCCTGCTCTGGCAACGAGGCGCGCTGATCGCGGCCGCCAGCTCATCGGTGGCCTTCGGGGCACTCGCCTTGCTGATCCAGGCGAGGGTGCTGCACACCCCGGGCGGGATGTCGGAAGTCTCGTCGAGCCGGCTGGTGTTCCTGCTGGTGACCAACGCGCTCGCCCAGTTTCTGATCGCCGCGCTCGCGAGCTATCTCTCCCGGCAGCTCTCTGCCGCCGGCGGCCTGCTCTCGGAACGGGAAGCGGACCTGAAGGAGCTGGTCGGGCTCCAGAACCAGATCGTGGCGGCGATGCCTTCGGGGTTGATCACCTGTGAGGCCGACGGAAAGATCACCTTCATCAACCCTGCGGCAGCCACCATCTTCGGCCTTCGTGAAGGGTTGCGTCCGGTGCAGATCGAAGAGCTGATTCCCGATGTCCTGCGGCTGCGGCCCCGCACCCCGCGGGGCGAGGTCTCGGTGGACACGGCCGACGGGCCTCGCACTCTGGGGCTGACGGTGGCGCCGCTGGAAGGGAAGACCGGGTCGCTGCTGATTGTTTTTCAGGACCTCACCAATCTGCGGCGAATCGAAGACGACCTTCGTCGCATCGACCACCTCGCCTCGCTGGGGCGGCTCTCGGCGCAGCTGGCCCACGAGATCCGCAACCCGCTGGCGGCGATGCGAGGCTCGGCGCAGATGCTGGGGGCCGAGGCGCGCGAGGACCCGGCGTCGGCGAAGCTGGCCAATATCCTGGTGCGCGAGTCCGACCGGCTCTCGACCCTGCTCGACGACTTCCTCCGCTTTGCACGGCCGCCTCCACCCAATCGGGTTGCGGGGAGCCTGAAGGCCCTGGTCTCCGAGACGGTGGAGATGCTGCGGGCCGACCCGATGGCGAGGGGAATCGAGGTCGAGGAGGAGCTGGCCGAGGTCCAGGCCGCGGTCGACGCCGGTCAGCTGCGGCAGGTGGTGATTAACCTGCTTCGCAACGCCTTTGCTGCGGTGGGACCGGGAGGCAAGGTCAAGGTCCAGCTCGACGAGCAGCCGCTCACCATTCGCATTCACGTCTGGGACTCCGCGGGGAGCATTCCGTCCTCCGACCTGGTTCGGGTGTTCGACCCCTTCTTCAGCACCCGCGAAGGAGGCACCGGCCTGGGGTTGTCGACCGCCCATTCGATCGTCAGCGCCCATGGGGGAATGATGAAGGTGAGTTCGTCGAAGAAGCAGGGGACCGAGTTTTTGATCGAGCTGCCCAAGTCGGAGGCATCGGTCCGCGCTCGGGCTCAGAATTGAAGTGAAAGCAGGAAGGCTGAAACTCGACCGCCGCGCAGAGATTCGGAGATGATGCGTGAGGGGCGAGAACTCGGTGAGGGCGCGTGAAGATCCTGGTCGTTGATGACGAGCTCTCGATGCGGGAGTACCTCGAGATCCTCCTGGTGAAGGAGGGTTACCAGGTCTCGATCGCCGCCACCGTGCCCGAGGCCCGTCGGCTGCTCGCTTCGCAGAACGTGGATCTGGTCATCTCGGACATGAAGCTGCTCAACGACAGCGGCCTCTCGGTGCTGAAGAGCGCCCGCGAGCTGCCGTCGCCCCCCGAGGTGATCTTGATCACCGCCTACAGCACGCCCGATGCCGCGGTGAAGGCGATGCAGGACGGCGCCTACGGCTACATCCGCAAGCCGCTGGACAACGAAGAGCTCAAGGCGCTGGTGGAGAAGGCGCTCGAAAAGCGCACCATCCTCCTCGACAACCAGGCGCTGCGCAGCTCGCTGGCCCCCGGACTGGGCAACTTCTGGATCGGCAAGAGCGTCGCGATGCAGCAGGTGTGGACCCTGGTATCCAAGGTCGCGCTCTCTCCCCGCGCGACAGTGTTGATCACCGGCGAGAGTGGAACGGGCAAGGAGCTGGTGGCCCGGGCGATTCACCTCAAGAGTTCCCGCAGCGGTCAGCCCTTCCTTCCGGTGAACTGTGGCGCGCTCGCCGAAGGGGTGCTCGAAAGCGAGCTGTTTGGTCACGTCAAGGGCGCCTTCACCGGCGCTGCAACCGACCGAACCGGGCTGCTCGCCGCGGCAGGCGAAGGGACCGTTTTCCTCGACGAGATCGGCGAGATACCGCCGTCGATGCAGGTGAAGCTGCTGCGGGTGTTGCAGGAACGGAAAGCGAAGCCGGTGGGGAGTTCGGCTGAGGTTCCGTTCGAGGCCCGGGTGCTCGCAGCCACCAACAAGGATCTCGAGGCCGAGGTGAAGGCCGGGCGCTTCCGCGAGGACTTGCTCTATCGCCTCAACGTCATCACCATCGAGCTTCCATCGCTGCGCCAGCGCTCGGGCGACATTGCCCTGCTCGCCAAGTTCTTCCTTGCCCACCTCTCTTCCGAGCTGGGCAGGCCGGGGCTCAACTTCTCACCAGAGGCGATCGCTCTGCTCGAGCGCTACCCCTTCCCCGGCAACGTGCGCCAGCTGCAGAACATCGTCGAGCGGGCGGCGACCCTCTCGGACGGAGACCGGCTCGAGCCTTCGAGCCTGCCCCCTGCCTTGCGAGGAGAAGTCGAGACCCTCAACGTTTCGGGGGCAGGCGAGTTCGCGATCAACGCCGGCTTCTCGCTCGAGCGCTACCTCGATGGCGCCGAGCGTCGATATCTGCTGGAAGCCCTGCGTCGCTCTGAAGGGGTGAAGACCAAAGCCGCCGAGCTGCTCGGGCTGTCGTTTCGCTCGTTTCGCTACCGGCTTGCGAAACACGGCCTCTCCGACCGCGAAGACACCGGAGGAACCGACCCGTGAGTGCGGGCGTGGGCGCAGTTCCAGCCCCGCCGTTGTCGAGCCCGGCCCAGCGGTGGGGCATCGCGATCAGCCTGCTCACCGCGCTGACTTTCGGAGGCAGCCTCGCCGGCGAGTACGTCTGGGATGACACCGTGCTCATCCGCGACAACGCGCAGGTGAAGTCGCTGAGCCGGCTGGGCGAGGCGCTCACCGAAGATTTCTGGCACACCTCGGACCCGGGAGTGAGCACCCAGGCCGGGTTCTTCCGCCCGGTGGTGAAGGCTGCGTTCGTGGTCGAGTACGCACTCTTCAGCGGCACGCCGTTCGGCTTCAAGCTGGTCAACCTGATGCTCCACCTTGTCTCGGGGGTGCTGGCCTTCCGCTGGCTGATGCGGCGATTGGCACCGCACGGGTTGAGTCGTTCAGCGTTGTCGCTCACCGCCGCGGTGGCGACCCTTCCTTTTGCTGTTCACCCCTCGAGGCCGGAATCGGTGGCCTGGATTTCAGGCTCCACCGATTTGTGGATGACCTTCTGGGTGCTGCTCGGCCTCGAGGCGTGGGACCACCGACGCAGCGGTCGGTCTCTGGCTCTCGCTTGTGCAGCATTCGCGCTGGCGCTGTTCAGCAAGGAAGCGGCCGTGGTGGTGCCGGCGATGCTCGCGGCCGACGCGCTCTTCCTGCCCTCTCCCGGTGTTTCCAGTCGAAGCCGATGGAGAGGCATCGGCGCGGTCGCCGCCACCCTGGCGGTGGCGATGGGAGTGCGGGTCAGCCTGGTCCCGGTCCGCTACAGCGCAGTCACCGGCGAAGGGCCCTCGGACCTGGTGATGCGGGTCCTGGCGACGCTGGGATTGTTTCTCGAGCGACTCGCGCTCCCGCTTCACCCCAGCGTCGAGGTGGGCGCCTTGGCCATGGGCACCGACGGCAAATTCGTCTACCCGTCGCTCTGGGTAGCGGCAGGGGCGCTCGGTGCAATTGCGCTGGTCGCCTTGGCCGCAGCGGCGCTGAAGGGAAAGGCGCTGCGCCCTTGGTCTGCCGACGCCGTCTGGTTCTTGGCCCCCTTGTTGCCAGTGCTGAACGTGGTGCCGCTGAAGTACAAGATGCTCGGCTCGGAGCGGTTTCTTTACCTTCCGATGCTGGGCATTTGCGCCTGGGTGGGCCGCGCGGGAGCAAGCGGGTGGGTCCAGCGCGGCCGTTGGCGCGCAGCACTGCTCGGCTTCTCGGCGTTGCTCACCCTGGGCTGGGCGCTGCAGTCCGCGGCCCACGTCGAGCACTTCCAATCCGACCTCAGCCTCTGGGGCTACGAGCGCCAGCAGCATCCGCAAGAGCCTTACGCCGCGGACATGTATGCCCGGGCTCTGTGGCAGGAGTCGCAGGGTCCGGAAGCGCTGGCGAGCGCGGCCGACGCGGTGAAGCTGTCGTCCGGGGACGATGACCGGGCCCGCTCGGCCGTGTTGTGGGCCTCGATCCGTCAGGCACTCACTCGGGACGAAGAGCAGCCGGTGTTGCTCGAGCTGCGCGGATTTCTCGATGCGCTCGCCGACCCTGCAGAGCCTCCAGCGACGCTGACCGTGGCGGGCGCACCGCTGGCGTTTCGACCGACCTCGAGAGAGCGGGCGAAGCTGCTCGCGGCCAAGGGCTTTGCCCCCGAACGGGCGATTCTTCATGCCCGGACTTTCGACCTCGAGGGGGCGGAGCGGCAGTTCCGAGACATCCTCGAGCACTCTCCGGAGCGGCCGTCGTCGGTGCTCAACCTGGCGCGCTTGCTGGCGACGGAGGAGCGCTTCGCGCCTGCGCGTCAGGTGCTCGCCGAAGGCAGGGCCCGGCTCGGCCCGCTCCCGTCGTTCGACGCGCTCGGGCGATTGCTCGACCAGTTCGAGTCCCGCTTGGCCGCAGCTTCAGGCGCCTCTGCGAGGGCGGCGGCGCGCGCGTGGGGGCTCGGAGAGCTGGGCGCCACCGGGCTCGCTGCCCGGGTTCTCGAAGGGGCGCCCGCACAGCCGGACACTGCCGACACAGGCGCTTCCCCTCGTTGACTCGGGTCTCAGGTCTTCGACGCCTTCGAAGATGCGGGCGTTCAGCGGGCTCCGTGGCCGCGCAGCACCGCCGGCACCGTCTTCAGCAGGATGCTGGAGTCGAGCATCAGGGTCCAGTGGTCGACGTAGGCGAGGTCGAGGCGCATCCATTCCTCGAAGTCGACGTCGTTGCGACCGCGTACCTGCCAGAGCCCAGTGATGCCCGGCTTCATCGACAACCGACGCCGGTGCCAGCCGTGGATGTTCTGCTGCTCGCGAATCGGCAACGGCCTCGGCCCCACCAGGCTCATGCTGCCCTGAAGCACATGGAACAGCTGGGGGAGCTCGTCGATGCTGGTGCGCCGAAGAAGGCTTCCCACCGCGGTGATCCGCGGATCGGCCGAGAGCTTGAACACCGGTCCGGACATCTCGTTGAGCGCCGTCAAATCGGACTGATGTTTCTCGGCGTCGAGCACCATGGTTCGGAACTTCGCCATCCGGAAGCGACGGCCGAACAGTCCGGCACGCTCCTGAACAAAGAAGATGGGTCGCCCCATCGTCACCCAGACCGTGAGGGCGGCGAACAGCATCAGCGGGGACGCCAGCAGCAGCACAACGGCCGCGAGGACGAAGTCCACCGCCTGCTTGAGGGCAAGGCTTTCCGATCGCTTGGGGGCGGTCTCGAACGAAACGAAGGGCAGATCGTAAATCGAGAGCATTCGTGCCGGGACTCCGAACAGCCGGGGCAGGGGCACCGCGAAGCTCGCAGGGATGCCCAGCAACTCGAGCGTCTGGAGTGAGGGAGAGTCGAGCTCGGGAGTGTGAAAGGGCGGAAAAAACAGCACCTGGGACACTGCCTCGTCATGAATCAGGCGATCGACGTCGGAAAGGCCGCCCACCCGCGGGATTCCTTCCGTCGTCGGCCCCTCATCCTCAGCGGGAGCGACCAGTCCCACGAAGTAGGGGGGCAACGGGTGAATCTTGGCAGCGGTGACGAACGAGGACAGCTCGGGCGATCGAGAGCCGATCAGCAGCACCCGCTGGCGGCCACGGCCCGTCTCGTGTTGATACCGACGCCAGCGGCCGAGCACCCTTCGCTCGGCATAGAGAAGCAAGAAGCTGGAACCGAGAAAGCCGAGCAGGAGCGTGCGGTTGATCACCGCCCGGGTGAGGAAGACCAGCACCGCCAGACCCAGAAACACGGTGAGGTGAAGCTTGGCGAGATCGAAGATCAGCTGCCCTGCAGACCACACCCGTTCAAAGGTCCGGTGAAGGCCGAAGAAGGCAATCATCGCGAGAAACATCGGCAGCACGAGGAACGGCAACACCGCGTACTGGTCGAAGCTCGGGGGCTCGCGAAGAAAATAGAGGACCGGGCGCAGCCACTCATGTAGCCCGATCGCCAGCAACCAGGCGCAGAGCAGGAGCCCGGCATCGAGTGCGAGAATGAGCGGACGCAGGCCCCGCTTTCGATTAGATTGCACGAACCTGAGATCTTCTACCGGAAGCGAGGACCCCGCAAAGACCTGGCCCCGGAACGGGGTTACGGGAACCTTTTCAGTTCGACCACCGGAGGATCGTCGCGGGTGACCGCGACGGCATCGAGGCCCTGGCGCAGACGGTCGTACAGCGGAAGAGGAAAGCGGTTGAGCTCGACGAAAACCCGGCGCCCGGAATCGAGGAAGGCCGCCACCAGGGCCGGAGCCGCGGCACCGTCGTCGGGAAGCGGATCGGCGATCACCAGGTCACGCTCCAGCAGCAGGGGGCCAGCGGCATCCTTGCTTCCTCCATAGGCGAAGAGTGCTGCATGGTCGGGGAGGGCGTGTGCGAGCTTCTCTTGCTGGTCGCTGTTGTACTGGCGCATTCGCCGCGATGCCGGGAAGTCATCGCCCAGGTGCGCTCCCATCGCCCAGGCAAGACAGGCGGCCAGCACCAGCGTCGGGGCACGGGAATCGATTCGCCCTTGGTGGTGAACCACCCAGGTGAAGCAGAGTAGAGCTGCTAGCAACAGCGGCGCCTTGAGGATGAGAGTCGAGCGGAGGAAGGCCCCCGGTTCGCCGACAATTGCCAGCGCCAGCAGGGAAAGTCCAAGCAGCGCCCCCGTCACCGCGGGAGTCTTGCGCCACTGCAGCGACTCGGTGCCCAGAGCGAGGGCCACCGTCACCAGGGGCGTCAATTCGAGAAAATAGCGCTGGTTGAAGCTGATGCCATCATGCCGCGCGAATCCGGCAAGTGCGAAAAAGCCCAACATTCCAAACACAATCAAGACGAAGGGCCGCAAAGTGTCGCGGGCACGGACTTGCATCTTGGAACCGGGCCAAGCCGCCCAGCACAGCAGGAGCAAGGCCAGGAGAACCCAGGGAGCCGATTGAGTCCAAGCCTTCTTGAGCGCTCCCTGCCAGATGAAAGCGCCGAGCGAATCGGGGAGCCACTGCCACTTGGCCGCGCCCCCCAAGATCGCCGGGTGCGCCGAGAAGTCGACCACGGTGGCCCACAACACGTGTAGCGCTTCGGTCAGCGCATTCCCGTGCGGACCTGTTCCCGCATAAAGGGCCGTGTAGGTCGGCCCTTTGCTGAACGGACTCCACATCCCGATGCGAGCGTGGTTGATCCACGCGCTGGCCACGAAGGGCCCCATCAACCCGAGCGAATAGCCCGCCGCCGCTTTGAGGCGAGCCTTCCCCCATAAACACAGGGTGAGGCCAAGCAGCGCCGCGAAGATCGCGTTTTGGTACCGGATACCGGCGGCCAGTCCCACCAGCAGCCCTGCACCGAGCGCCGCGAGCAGTGGTTGCAGTCGGGTGCGGGCGGCCTGGGCGCTGGCCACCGCGGCAGTGCAGAGCGCCACCGTGAGCTGGTGAGGCCACAGCGCCAATGAGTAGCCCAATGTCGGAGCAGCGAAGGCGAAGGTACCCGCGGCGATCCACGCGGTGGATGCCCGCTCGGAGGCGCGACGGGCAATCAGGAAGGTGAGCCAGATCGCCACCAGGAAACTCAAGGTGTTGAGCGCCACCAGCCCGCGATAGCCGAACAGCGAGAAGGGCAGCGCCAGCGGCGCGTACAGAGGAGGCGCGGTCGAGACCACGGGCACGCGCGGCGCGCCCCGGCCCGCCGGCCAAGGGTCGAACCAGTAGAGCTCGATGCTGGGAGGCAGCTGGTCGGTGCCCGCGAGCGCGAGGTCCCCGTTTCTGAGTCCGATGACCGAAGCGAGGTAGTTGTTTTCGTCGATCGTGAACACGCCTGGAACCACGGCGAAGGTGAGCGCCACTCCGAGAATGACGAGGCCAGGAAGGAGAACGCGGTATGGACTCATCGCCCCCCCGGGCACGCCGTTTCGAGGAACACCGTTTCGATCGCCGACACGAAAGTCGGCAAGGTGTATCGACGCAGGAACCGCTGCCGACCTGCGTCGCCCAATCGCTGTCGGAGTGTAGGGGACGCAAGCAGGCGGTCAATTTGCTGTGCCAGCGGCTCCGCTTGGTTCGGGGGTATCAGGGAGCCGGTCTGTCCATCCTCCACCGTGTCCTGCACGCCGCGCCAGCAAGTGGCCACCACTGGAAGTCCGAACATCATCGCTTCGAGCACGGCGACGCCTTGAGTCTCTGCCCCGTAGAATGTGGGGTAGCAGAAGAGCGCCGCGCTCCGGAAATAGGCCCACTTTGCCGCCCTTTCCTTCACTCCGAGAAGTCGAAGCGAGGTTCGGTGCGGTCCTGCGGTCTCTTCGAGCTGGCGCTGATGCTTTTCGGTGCAGGCGCCCATCAGGGTGAGGGTGAAGCGACGGCCCTTGTTCCAGAGTGCGGCGGCCGCCTCGACGAGCACCCTGGTCCCCTTCGACTCGGTGACCGCTCCGACGAAAAGCACATCGGGCACGAGGCTGGGAGCGCGGCCGGAAAAGTCCGCCGCCTCGTCTTCGATGCCGTTGGGGATGCAGTAGACCCGTCGGGCGCGAAGCACCTCAGCGTCAGGGGGATTGTGGCGCGACAGGGTGATGGCTGCGTCGGCATCGAAAAAGGCGCGGCGAAAGGGGAGCGCGTAGGGGGTTCCTTCCACGTGCTCGCGATAAAATTCGGAGAGGCCGCCCGCGTGAAAGTGGAACACCACCGCGGGTACGAACGGTCGCAGCGCGAGCAGCGTCGCGACGTCCCTCAGCACCGGAACCAGGTTCGGCCCCGCCGGTGGATAATAGAGGACGTGGGGACGAAAGCGGACGAGCTCGCGGGAGGCGCGGGCCAGCACCTTCGAAAAATGGAGCAGCTTTCCCGGCCGCAGCTTCCCCACGTCGTTGATCTCCTGGGAGTAGCCGAGCCGCACATGGCGCCGGTCCACCTGGGGCATCGGGCTGTTCACCAGGGCTTCGATCATCAACGCCTGACCGTGGTGAGGAGGGGGCGTTTGCCCGAGGATCAAAACCCGGGGCTTGCCGGTGGCTGGGATGCGGGGGGTATCCAG
>JAYUUC010000369.1:0-4736 GCA_043755105.1 Myxococcales bacterium | reverse complement strand
GCGTGGGGCGGGAAAGGAAGAGGCTCGAAACAGACGAAGGCTGGAGACGAAGCTCGAGCGGTTGAACAGGGCTCATGGCGGCCGAAGAAGCAATCGTTGCGCCATCACTTAAACGACCGGAATACGGCGACCGGCTACTCCAAAGCTGAAGCGGTTCCGGACAGATGGCGCATCGACG
Source organism: Myxococcales bacterium (assembly GCA_043755105.1). Lineage (GTDB taxonomy): Bacteria > Myxococcota > Myxococcia > Myxococcales > Myxococcaceae > JAYUUC01. The sequence goes on along the minus strand of JAYUUC010000369.1, from coordinate 4,558 downwards.
TCGCAGACAGGGAAAGCGCCGGTGCCGCGCTCTGAGGTGAGGAAGGGGGGCACCCACGAACAAGCGGATATCCGAGGGGTGACGAGGGTCAAACCTCGCGGGCTCCGAGATGTGAAGGCCATCGGCGATCGGTTCCGGAAAGGTCTGTGGCAAGCTCCAGGCGCATCGATGTCCGAAGTCCCGGCCGCGCGCTGGCTTTAGTCGAGGCCCGACGGCGTCGCGCGAGGGTGCAGGGCCCTCTGCAGAGGCCCGAGCAACCTGAGGGGAATCGCGGCCGAGAACCCGCCCAGCCTCACCCGAACCCAACGTGCGCCGCAGGGAGTTTCCTCGATGAAGACCCTTCATTTTCTGCTCGTCGTTCCCCTGGTTTTTTCCGGGTGCTTCATTGGTGAAACCTGGAGCAACACGGTCTGCCGTCCGTCCGACCGGAAGTGGAAGCTGGGAACGACGCTCCGGGCCAACTGCAAGGGTTCGACTGGAGTGGCCACCCTGACGCCGAGCGGCGAGGTGAAGAAAGTCGCCAGCTCGGGAGGGAAGAATCCGGTGCCCTCTGAGTATCTTTTCGAGGTTCAAACCGTCTCTGGGTCCTCGATGTTCCTCCCGCAGGCTCAACTGACCTGCGACGGCCTCGATTTCTACCTCAAGGGAGAGGCGACCGACCCCCTGAAAGCCGTGCTCTGGTGCCGGTCGACCGTCTCGGCCGAACCCGGTGCCCTTCCCGGCATCAGCTGCAGCTACGCGCGCGGCATCGATCGCGGGGCCGAAGGATTACTGAGCCCCGTCGAGAGCGGCGGCTTGCCCGAAGCGGACTGCAAGGTGGAAGGAGAGACGTTCGCCCCGTAGACCGCAGCACACCGCACGGCCGTGGCCTCTTCAGCGTTCACCCCAGTGAAGCTTCTGGCGAAGGATCGCGAAGTAGTCGAGGTGGGGGTTCTTGATCAGCAACACCCGATTGGCAGAACGGCGGACTTCAATTCGATCGCCGGTGTGCAGCACGTGGCCAGATTGGCCGTCGAGGGTGAGGTAGACGTCGGTGCTCTCGCTGCGGAGCGTGATGCTGAGCACCTGATCTCCGGGCACCACGATCGGCCTCTGGGTGAGCGCGTGGGGGCAGATCGGGGTGACGATCATGCAGTCCACCGAGGGGTGGACGATCGGCCCGTGCGCCGAGAGTGAGTAGGCGGTCGAGCCAGTGGGCGTGGAGACGATCACCCCGTCCGACTTGTAGAGGGTGATGAAGGTGCCGTTGATCGACGTCTCGTGGTCGGCGATCCGCGCCAGCGCTCCCTTGTTGAGAACGATGTCGTTGAGCACCTCGTCCTCGAGCACCACCTTCTCGTCCCGGAAGAGGCGGCAGGTGAGCTTCATCCTCGAATCGACCTTGAGCTGTCCGGCCAGCGCCCCCTCCAGCGCTTCGAACAGCTCGGACTGCGGAATCTCGGTCATGAAGCCGAGGCTCCCGAGGTTGATGCCGAGGATCGGCACGGGCCTTCCCTGAAGCAATCGGGCGGCGCCGATCAAGGTTCCGTCTCCGCCAAGGACGACGACGAGATCGGCGCTGCGGGCCAGCTCGGCCTCGTCGGACGGAGGCCATCCCAGGGCGTCGGCGAGGTGCTTCTCGGCGAGCACGGTCAGCGCCGGGTATCGCTGCTTGATTTGCCGGGCGAGGACCACCGCCTCCGGCTTGTCTCTCTTGGCGATCAGCGCGAGCGTCTTCACGTAACGACCCCTGGGTAGGGAATTCTCGGACCATACCCGACACCTCGGCGATCTCTTAGGCCCAAGCGTCAACGTTCGGGCCAGTGGAAAGCCGGCGCTAGAATGACCTCCCCGATGACAAACAAGATCTCCGGGCCTGCCGTTCCAGCGGCTGCGCCTCCTGCCACCGCAGTTTCCCGTCCGTCATTGACGTTGGGCGGGTTGCTCTCCCGAATCGGCAGCGCCGACCGGCTTTCGGAAGAAGTCGCCGAACTCGTGATGCGCAATCGTCATGGGCCGGTCGCCCGGGCGCTGCTGAACAATCGGTCCGTCGGACTTGTCCCCACCGAAGAGCAGGCCCTGGGCCTGGTGCTTGCCTTCGTTTGTCCTTCCAGCCCCGACGCCACCCTCGACGTGGAAAAGCTGCGCGCATTGGGTCCCGACGGCGCCCGGCTCGCAACCTTGCTCGAGGCAGTACCGACCTTGCCGCTGTCCACCGCTCGCCAGACGACCCGGGTGATCGGTGCGATGTTTCGGACGCTCGCCGTCGACGACCTGGCGCGGTTGCGCCCACTGGTCGAAGTGGCGCTTCCTCGTTCTGTCCAGGGGCCGGAGGACGTCTTCGCGGTCAGTGCGGTCGCCGCCGTCACCGGTCCAGCTCCCACAGTTCGGTTCGACGGTCTGCTGCCCTCGCTCACCTATGGCGGAGACCGCCTGCTCGACTGGTTGACGCAGCTATGCGAGCGCACCCCACCCTCGCCTCTGGCCTTGAAGCTGCTGACGGGTCTGGAGCCTCGGGTAGAGGTCGAGGACGACTCGATTCCTGCCGAGGAGTTCCGGGTCCAGACTCCAAGCCCCGCGAAGATCGCAGCCGCGATCGACGGTCTCGAAGGCAGGGTGTCGAGAGGCAGGCGCATCGATCCTGCCGGCCTCTCCGCCCAGCTCGCCGTGCTGCTGTGGGCCTATCAGTCTCGTTCGGCCGGTGGCGTCGCCGAGGTCCACGGTGCGGCCTTCCAGAAAGACTTCGGCGTCGAAGGCCGGATGCTTCTCGAGCGGATCGACGAGGCAGCCCAGGTGACGCAACCCGATCGGCCCGACTACGGGGCGATGGCCGCCATTGTCCGGTACCTGGGGTGCGGTGACCGGGAGGCGATGCTCCCTCTGGTCGACGCGCTGGTCCGGACCCCGGAATTGATACCGGCCTCGCTGGCGCCGCTCGAGGCGGTCGCGGCAAGGATTCCCGACGACGCACTGAAGGGGAAGGGACTGATCGGCTCGCAGCACCTGCTCACCAACACCGTGCCCCTGATCGACATGCTGATCCGGAAGGGAATGGATCCCCAAGACATTCACATTCACGGCAGCCCCTACTGCAACAACCCGCTGGTGATCGCCTACCTCGGCTTCCGACGAATCCACGTCGAGCCCGGGACGGACAACCAGGGCAATACCCGCGAGCTCAAGGAACAGCGCCTTCAGGAACTCGAGCAGTTCGTCGGCGCAGTCAGTCAGGCCCGGAAACCTCCCAACGGCTGGAAGGTGCTCGACGACGGCGGTTTGTTGCACAAGGTGATCGCGGGTTCCGAGAGGTCCGCTTACGGTCGGGTCAGCCCTTACCAGGCGAGCATTCACGACCAGTTTCTCAGCGGACGAATCGACGGCATCGAGCAGACGACCCGCGGACTGACCGAGGTGGCAAAGCCTCTCTTCTCCACGGTCGCGGTGGCCCGCGCTCCGGGAAAGAAGCGCGAAGGCAAGGCAATCGGCTGGGCTTTGGCCGACAGCCTCTGGCTGGAGGAAAAGCAGCGGGGCCTTGACCCCGAACATTCACCCGTGGCGATCGTCGGCGCTGGCACGGTGGGGTTTCAGGCCGCGCTGCTGCTTCGGGACGTCGGCATCAAGACCTCCCTCGTCGACTTCGACCCCAAGGTTCTGCAGCGGGCCAGGGACGCAGGTATCCCCGGTTTCGCTTCTGCGATCGAAGCCCTTCCTCACGTGAAGGTGGCACTTTCCTGCACCGGCAAGAACATCTGGAATGGCGCCGACCTGGTCGAATGGGAAGGTCTGCTGCTGTCGGGCTCTTCGATGGCCGCGGAATTCGATATCAGACAGATTTTTTCGTATCGCAGTCGACTCTCGATCGGAAACCTCGGTCGGCCTCTTAACTTTCATGGCGATGGTTACGCGGTCCTCCGGCCAGAGCAGATCGCCATCACCCTCGCGCTGTTGTTCATCGGGGTGTGTCAGGAGCTTCCGGAAGGCCCCGCCGCCTTCGTCGACGTGGACCCCATCCTGGAGCAGGTAGCGATCGATGAATGGGAGCGAACCGGCGGCGATGAGGTGCGGCCGATCGCCCACGAGGAACGCCCGGCGCTTCGGCCCGACCTCCTCTCGAATGATGGCATGGCGCAACCCACTGCCTGGCTGTCCTTCCTTTCCAGCCTGCGGCGACAGGTGCAGCCTCCTCCCAATTCGGTGCGCGGTCTGGCCCATTACTACTTCTACGATGACGGCGGGAAGGTGCGGGGGGTCGACATCGTCGAGGGGAAGTCTTACCTGGTTCCGCTCCCGGCCGTGCCCAGCGAGGCGGTGACCCGGCGGTCCAGAGGGGACCAGTTTTTCGTCTCCACCCCCGAGAGCGACGGAAGGAAACGGGCATGGCTGATGGAAAAGGCCCCCGGAGGCGAGCCGGTCTTTCGAGACTGCGGGACGTTCGACCACGCGTTGATCCGGACCACAGGGACTGCGGCGAGCAACGAGCGCGAGATGGGGTTGGCGCTCAGCGACGGCGATTCGCTGAAGGTGTTGCGACCGGGCGCTGATGTGTTCACCGAGCTACCGAAACCGAGCACGCGGCCGA
>JAYUUC010000368.1:0-4738 GCA_043755105.1 Myxococcales bacterium | reverse complement strand
GCAGCTTTCTCTCCACCTCAGCCTTCGCACAAGGCTACTTTCCCTCGGCGCGCCTCCTTCCCGGTGCGGTGGAAAGCAGCGTGGAGACCGTCACCCTTCCTCCCGTTCTCTGGCAGCTGGCCGCAGGCGCCGGCGCGGCGGTGGTGATGGTTCCTGCGGCGATGTTCCTCGGTTCCTGGGTAGGAACCTTGTCGTCCACCCTCTTGCTGGCGGTCATTCCTGCCCTCGCGGTGGTGGCGCTGCTGCCTCCGCTGGCGGTGACGCTGGCTGCTTGGGCCGTGGGTAACTCCCAGGCGCCCGGTGGGACATTTCATCTCTCCCCTGCCTTCTGGGTCACTCTGGGGGTTCAGATCGTGATGATGGTCGCGGCCGGCTATCTCGGCGTCACCCCCGGGCAGCTCGGGGGCCTCGTCGCCTTCACGCTCGCCGAAGCAGTGGTGCTGCCCTCGGTGTCGGTATGGACGATGCGGCGCACTGCCACCGTGCCCTTGTTGGCGGTGGCCTTTTGATTCCGCGCCTCGGACGACTCTGCCTCTTGGCCGCGACACTCGGTCTGGCGTCCTCCTCGCAGGCCCAGCCCTGCCCCACCCGGGCCCGCTGGCCGACCGCCCAGTGGCCCTCGCGTGCGGAGGAAGTGGGCCGCACTCACCCCGACGCTGTCCGCGCACTCGAGGACTACGCCTTCACCCTCGTCGGCAAGGATGAGCAGCGGCTCGGCTTGCGCACCGACGGCCTTCTCGTCATCCAGCACGGCGACATCGTCTACGAGCGCTATGCCCGCGGCTACGACGCCCCCAAGCGCCACATCAGCTGGTCAGTGGCGAAGAGCATCACCAGCGCTCTCACCGGCATCGCGGTCGGAAAGGGCGCCCTGGCGCTCGACGACTCGATCTGCAAGTACGTCACCGCCGCCCTCCCCGACACTTGCAAGGTCAAGGTCCGCCATCTGCTCGAGTTCAGCTCCGGGCTCGACTGGAAAGAGAGCTACGAGCACGAGTCCTACCAGGTGTCCTCCGTGCTCGCGATGCTCTACGGCGAAGGCCGCCACGACATGGTGGCGTTCATCACCGGGCACACCCTTCGCGCCGAGCCGGGTACCGAGTTCAGCTATTCCACCGGAGAAATCACCCTCCTCGCCGCCGTGGTGAGGGCGGCGCTCGCCCCGAACGACGGCGAGCAGTACGCATGGAAGTTGCTCTTCAACCGGGTCGGCATGACCACCGTGGCGCAAGAACGGGACGCGAAGGGAAATCCACTCGGCGCCTCCAGCCTCTACGCCACGCCTCAGGACTACGCGCGCTTCGGCTACCTCTATCTCAACGACGGGTGCTGGGCGGGCGAACGCGTGCTCCCCGAAGGCTGGGTCCGCCAGTCCACCACGCCTTCGCTCCCCTTCCGGCAAACGGCCGGCAAGGCCGACACCGAGGCCAACGGCTATGAGTGGTGGCTCAACACCCCCGTCCCCGAGCGCGGCATCCCCGATCTGCCCTGGCAGGGCGCCCCGGGCGATGCCTACGCCGCGATCGGCCACTGGGGCCAGTACATCTTCGTGATTCCCTCTGCAGATGTGGTGATCGTCCGCACCGGTGATGACCGCGCCGCAGGGCCCGACAAGGGCAAGCTGATCTCGCTGGCCCTGGAGCTGCTCCGATGAAGCGCACCCTTCTTCGAGCGCTGCTCCTCACCCCTGCCGCGCTGGCCCTGGGGTGCGGCAACAGCTCGGGCGTGCGCCAGTACCACAACAACGACGTCCAGCTCGCGGTGGGACACGCCGCCCGCGACACCTGTTCCTGCCTGTTCGTGATGGGCCAGGACGAAGCGTTCTGCCAGGCGTGGGTGAAGGCGAGCCCCGACATCGCCAAGGTCACGATCGACCGCGGCGCGGCCAAGGTTCACGCTTCGGCGCTGATGCTCTGGGAAGCCACCGCCCATTACGAAGGCGAGCCTTACGGCTGCGTGGTCGAGTAGGCGAGCCCAGGCCATTCAGAAAAGATCGCCGGGCCTACCGCTCGATCCGAGCGTCGCGCTGGAAGCGCAGACGCCAGGGGCACCCAACGCTGACTTCGACCTGATGGCCCTCGCGCGGGCAGAACGGGAAGCGGCCGATCAGAACAGCATTGCGGCTAGAGCCCGGTCTCCAGCATCTGCTCCACCACCCGACGGATCAGCTCACGGCGAATCTCCTTTCGCGCGTGGTCCACCGCGGGCCGGGGCGGCTTCGGCAGGTGCGCCGGCCTCGACCGGGTCGCCGTTCGAAGCACCAGTTCGACCTTCTCCGGTTCAATCTGGAACAGGCGCTTCCCGTCCTTCTGGAGGAAGTACGAGATGCCCCGCGCTTCGAGCAGCTTGTGGAAGTAGCGCTTGGCGTCGGAAATTAGAGACAGGTCAATGATGTCTGCCATGGGCGTGAATACTTGTCGCGCGGATCGCCGGGGCCGTCCAATTCACTTCCCTTCTCGCCCTGAAATTTGATCTCCGGCGCTCTCCGGAGATCTCTTCTCGGCTCTGGAAATCTCCCCTGGGCAACGACCGATCAGCCTCGGTGGCAGATCAAGTTTTCTGCATCAACCTTTCGCCAATGTTTGTCGTTGCAGGTGGGCCCCCGCGCGCCCCGCCCACCCGCCGAGCTTCCGGCACTGCTACAGCCGCCGCAGCTCTCGATGAAGTGAGGCCGGCAGCAGGAAGCGCAAGCTCAGCGTGCCCAGCACCACGCTGGCCCCGTCGCGAAGGGGAGTCATCGAGCCATTGACCACCCGGAGGCCGTCGACGAAGGTCCCGTTGCTCGAGCCGGCATCGCCGATGGAAAACCCACCCCCATTGTTCTGCGTCACCAGCGCGTGCAAGCGGGAGATCGCCTTCGACTTGATCCTCACGTCGCAGGCCCCGGTGCGGCCAATCCACAGCGCGTCGCTGGCGCTGGTCGACTTCTTTCTCAACACCAGCACCTCGAGCGCGCTCCGATCGGCAAGCGAGAGGGCACCGAGATCGAAGGGCTGAATCCGTTTGGCATCGAACGGCGCATAGACGTCGGTGATGGCTTCCTCCGTGGTCTCGGCCTCGGGCACGGTGGGGACCGAGAGCAGCACCGGGTGGCGAAACTTTCGGGCAAATTCGCCCAGCGACAGCGGCTGAAGGTCGAGAAACTGGCCCAACGTCCGACGATGTATCGGCGGCGCTTGGGTGGACGGGGCATCGAGGAGCGCAACCGGCTCCAGCGGCGCCGGGTCGAGGCCGCCCGTCGAAGCAGGGTTCCGCGGGGTCATTGGGGGTCCAGTGCGAGCATCGGTCCCTCAGGCAAAGCAAACCTCGAGCCCGGTCGCCGGCTCAACAGTTTCCGGGCATTGCTCCGTCGGCTCGTGCACTCGGTGCCCAGGTCTGCGCCTGTCGCGCAACCGTTTGCGCCAACGGCGAAGGCAAAGGAACAGTCGCTTTTTCCCCCGGAAGTATCCCGTCCACCGCGGCCTGCGAACCGCCTCAGGTACGGCGAGGTGTGGATCAGGGCGATGCAGCACTACCTGCGGACCCGCCCCCTTTCACTTGAACAGCCCCGACAGCGGAGCGCGCCCCCGGTCGCCGCGCCGCCGCCAACGCCTCGACCGCGGAACCGGGCTTGTCGTCGAGCAACTCTTGGGTCGCCGCTGCCGACACTGCGTTGAGGGTTGGCCGGAGCCGGCTTGGAAGCCCTGATCTTTTTCCTGGAAAAACCCCATGCCTGTGCCCCCCGCTTCTGTTCGCCATTCCTTCACCGCCGACTTCAAGCTGGCCACTGCCGATGGTCGAATCACCAAGCAGGAAGTCGTGAAGCTCATCCGCCCCCATGCGGATGAGTTCTGTGCCCATCCACAGTACCTGGACAAGCTCGCGGCCCTGCTCCAGCCCTCTTCCCGGGTGAAGCTGAGCCGTGCGGCGAAGACCGAGGTCAACCGGATGGTGCAACTCGGGGCCTGTCAGCCAAAGATCCCCACCGATGCAGAGATGGCCCAGGTCTACGGCGAGGCGGCGCGCAATGCGGTTCGTCAGCCGATCGCCGCGCCCCCGTTCGACCCCGCCACCACCTTGCACTGGGACATCACCCCTGCAGGCATTAAAGACGTCGCCCAGACCGTCTACGAGAGCCAGGGCAACCTGTATCTGAAGGTAGACTCGGCGCGCGGCCCCAGGACCCGATGGTTCGATGTCGGACCCGCCCCCTTGTTCTGACGGTCCTCCGCTTCAGGGACAGCTGGCGTTGCTTCCGCCCGGCGTCCCGAGGTCGCCGCTGCCGCCATCGGCGCTGGTGTTGTAGGCGGTCTTCCCCGCACAGAAGTTGGCAGGGTTGTCATTTTGCGCCGCGTCGAGCTTGTCTGCCGCCAGCTGGGTGGACCGGCCCGCGCTGACCGAGGTGTAGCCCACCTGGTCGAGCACGCCGCCGTCGGCGCCGCGCAGAAAAATCGCCCGGGTCCCCGAGTTGGCGAGGCTGAAAGTGAACGGCGCCAGCACTGCAGGAAGCCCGCCATTGGTGGCCGGATTGGCGCTGCGGGCGAAGAGCGCGTCGCTGCCGGCGGCGGCGTGCAGGCACGACGTTCCTCCGAGCACCGTCTTCGCGCTCCCTTCGTTGCCCAGCTCGATGCCGTTGAAGTCCACGCCCCGGGTGACGTGCACTTCAATCCATTCTCCTTCCGTGTCCGAGACCACGGTCGGGTCGGCCATGAACTCGGAAATCACCACGTCCCCCACTCCCGGCGGCACCAGCGCCCGG
>JAYUUC010000367.1:0-4742 GCA_043755105.1 Myxococcales bacterium | reverse complement strand
CCCTTTCTGTCCAATCACTTATTCTGATCGATCCTCCGAGCGTCGCCCGCAGGGCAGAGTCGAGGTAAGCCCCTCGACAAGCTCGGGGTGACCGGCCTCCAAATTCACTTTGAATGAAATCCCGTTCATACCGAGCGTCGCCCGCAGGGCAGAGTCGAGGTACGCCCCTCGACAAGCTTCGGGGTGACCGGCCTCAGCGGCCTCTTGCGGGGCTTCGGAGCCCTCAGCCGCAGGCGTAGAGGCGGACCCGTGTCACCCCTCGATCGAGCATTCCCAGCTCCCGAGCGGCGGCCTCGGAGACATCGATGATCCGGTTGCCGACGTAGGGCCCTCGGTCATTCACCCTCACCTTGACGCGGCGGGCGTTGGCCAGGTTCTCGACCTCGAGGCAAGACCCGAAGCGCAGCTTCCGATGCGCCGCGGTGAACCCGTTCTTGTCGAAGCGCTCGCCGTTGGCGGTGAGCCGACTCTGGAGACCCGCGCCGTAAAACGAGGCATACCCTTCTCCGAGAAAGCCGCTGCCCGCCGGGGCGTCCCCGCGCGTCTCGGGGCGGACCTCGGCTCGGGCGGAACGGCACCCGCTCAACGCGACTCCACCCAGCGTCAGTACCACGGCCCACCCGAGCGCGCGCGCAGTGCCCATCGCTTCAGCGGAGGAAGCTGGTGATGTCGTTCTTGAGGACCATCACCATGATCACCGCCAGCATCGCGAGGCCGATCATGTTTGCCACTTCTCGCGCCTTCACCGGAATCGGGCGGCGGCGAACCCCTTCCCAGAACGCTGCCAGCAGCTGGAACCCGTCGAGCACCGGAATCGGGAGCAGGTTCATCAACCCCAGGTTGACCGAGAGCACCGCCATGTTCCGGATGAAGGCGGAAAGCCCCGCCTCGGCGCTCTTCGAAGCAACTTTGTAGAGCATCAGCGGGCCCCCGACACTCTTGAACGGCACCCCGCCGGTGAACAGCTTGCCGATCACGATCGCGGTCTGACGGATCACCTCGGGGACGATCTTGATCGATGCCGCAAAGGCCTGCCCGACCCCCATGTGAAGAATAATTTTCTCCGCCTCTTCCGGCCGGGCCAGCGCCACCCTCGGCGTGATGCCCAGGTCGAGCACGTCGAGGCTCTGGTTGAGCTCGTCGTGGACCTCGGTCATCGCCTGGCTCATCTGCTGAGACTTCTCTTCTGTGCCGGAGCGCCACTTCAAGGTGAAAGGCCGGCTCTCGACTTCCTGCAACCCGAAGTACAGGGTGTTGTAGGAGAGAATCGGCCTGCCGTTGAACTCGAGCAGCCGGTCGCCGGGCTTCACTCCCGCCGCCGCCGCAGGGCTTCCGGCCGTGACGTTGGAGACGTAGAGGTCGCCTCGCTCTGCCCCCAGCGCCGCGTAGCTCGCCCCCGGCTGCCGAGGCACGTCCACGCTCACCACCGAGGGAAGTTGTGCCGAGGCTCCGGGAAGCTCGACCAGCGACATCCGAGCCACCTTGACCGCGAGGGTGCCTTCCAGCTTCTCCACCGCTGCCTTGAGCTGCAGCTCGTCCTTCACGGGAATGCCGTTCACCGAGAGCACCCGGTCGAAGGTCTGCAGCCCGGCACGCTCGGCAGCGGAGCCCGCCGGCACGCCGAGGATCGGCGCCGCGGTGTAGGGAGAGATGCCGATCATCCCGCGGGTGACCTTCTCGATCGGGTTCGACTCCACCGTCTTCGAAGGCGTGAGGTGGGCGATGAAAGTCTGCCCCGCACGTTCGACCGTGAGGGTGAGCTCGCGGTCGTACGCGTTCTGAAGCAGACCTTTCAACTCCTCGAAGGTCTTCACCTCGACCCCGTCGACCTTGCGGATGTAGTCGCCGGGCTCGAGCTTGGCCTGCCCTGCCGGCAGCCCGGGCTCGACCGACCCGATCCGGGTCGAGGTGAACGGGTGGGCACCGAGAAAGACCACGAAGTACGCGAGCACCGGAAACACCAGGTTGAAGAACGGTCCTGCCCCCACGATCAGCGCCCGCTTCCACGGTGGCTGGGCGAGGAAGCCCCGCTTCGACTCTTCGGGCGAGAGCTCTTCGAAGGGCAGCTCGCCGGCCATCTTCACGTAGCCGCCGAGCGGAATCCAGGAGACCGCGTACTCGGTCTCACCGCGCGTGAACCCGAAGACGCGGGGCCCGAACCCGATCGAAAACTTCAGCACCTTGACGTTGAGGAACTTGGCGACGAGGAAGTGCCCGGACTCGTGGACGAAAACCAGCACTCCCAAAAACACCAGGGTCGCAGCCAGGTTCTGGATTTGCGGCATAGGCTCCAAGGTTAATCGCGGCCCTGCGGCCGGACAATCCGGACTGCGTGCGCACTGCTCAGCGCCCGGTGAAGAAGTGGGCGTACACGTACACCATCGGCGCATTGAAGATCAGCGCGTCGATCCGGTCGAGCAGCCCCCCGTGGCCAGGGATGATACGCCCCGAGTCCTTCGCCTGGTACGCCCGCTTCAACATCGATTCGCAGAGGTCTCCGAGCGGGCCCAGCACTCCCCCGGCGACGCCCACCCAGACGCAATCCAGGGCAGTGAGGCCGGGAAAATACAATGCCCGTACCCCGAACATGCCGATCACCGAGCCCGCCATGCCCCCGGCAAAGCCTTCCCAGGTCTTGTTCGGGCTGACCTCGGGGTAGAGCTTGTGCCGACCGAGAAAGCGTCCGGCGAAGTAGGCCGAGGTGTCGTTCATCCAGGTGATCACCACCGTGCAGAGCACCCATTCGAAGCCGTGGGCCCCGCTGCGCAGCGCCGAGAGCGCCATCAGCCCCACCCCGCCATAGAGCAGCCCGGTTACCCCGTGGCTCGCCCGCGCCGGCGCTTCGTTGAGCCGGCCCTTCAGCAGCAGCCAGATCCAGGCAGCGAAGAAGTAGGCCCCCACCAACCCGAAGGCCACGCCGAACGGGTCGGCCGGAGCCAGCAGCGGCAGCAGCGGGAGCGCCGCCGCGATCGCCGCTCCCAACACCGTGAACGGCTCGAGCTTCCCCAGCGCCAGCATGTAGTACTCGGTCGCGCAGATCGCCGCCGCGAGGCTGATCAACACCGCGGTGAAGTAGCCGCCCTTGTAAAGCAGAAACAGCACCACCGGCAGCAACACCAGCGCCGAGGCCAGGCGCACCAGCAGATTGCGATTCTTGGGGTTCACCGCCGCCCCCTCATCGCCGCACCTGCGCAGGGAGCTGCCCAAACCTGCGCTCTCGCGACTGAAATTCGGCGAGGCAGTGCATCAGCGCTTCGGAGCGAAACTCGGGCCACGGCAGCTCGGTGAACACCAGCTCGGCGTATGCCATCTGCCAGAGAAGAAAATTCGAGATTCGATGCTCGCCGCTGGTGCGGATGACCAGGTCCAGCGGAGGCAGATCCCGCGTCCACAGCAGGGCCTCGAGGTCTGCTTCCTTCACCCGGGCCCCCGTGATGTCGCCCCGGGCGATCTGCTCTGCCAGCGCCACCGCCGCCTGGAGCAGCTCCTCGCGGCCGCCGTACGAGAGGGCGAGGGTGAGCACCATCCGGGTGTTGTTGGCCGACTCGGCCCGCAGCCGCTCGAGCGGGTCGCGGACGTAGCGCGGCAGCCGATCGAGCTCGCCGATCGCATGGAGCTTGATGTTGTTCTCGAGGATCTCTTCCCGCTCCCGTTCGAGGTATTCGCGGAGCAGCTCCATCAGCGCGGCCACTTCATCGGCCGGCCGGGCCCAGTTCTGTGCGGAAAACGCGTACAGGGTCAGCGCCTGCAACCCCACCCTGCGGGCGGCGCGGGTGACCTCGCGGACACTGTTCGAGCCTTCGCGGTGGCCCTCGACTCGGACCTTGCCGCTCGACTCGGCCCAGCGACCGTTGCCGTCCATGATGATGCCCACATGCCGCGGAAGCGGACGCTCCTTCACCTGCTGTTCGAGCTGCTCGAGGTCGGTAGGCGGGTTCATCCGGACGTGCCTTGGGGGCGGGCGCTGAAAGGGGCGCACCCTACCGGGGCGTCCCCGCTTTCGTCCATCGACGGTTTCGCTCGCCGGGTTCTCGCGAAAATGGACGGGGTTCTCTCGCGCAGGTTAGCCTGCCCTCCTTGGATCCGGGCGACATCATCAATGGCCGATTTCAGCTCTCCCAGGCGGCGGCCTCGGGCGGCATGTCGACCGTCTTCCGCGCGGTCGATCTTCAAGAAAACCGAACGGTTGCAGTCAAGGTTCTGGACCTCTCGACCCCCGTGGACATCGAGCGCTTTCGGCGGGAAGCCGAGCTGCTCGCCGGGGTCAATCACCCTGCGGTGGTTCGCTACATCAGCCACGGCCAGCAGGCTGGCCTCCATTACCTGGCGATGGAGTGGATCGAGGGCATCACCCTTCAGAAGCGACTGCAGACGCAGGGACTCACCGTGGCTGAATCGATCGAGGTCTGCTGGCAGGTGGCCGGAGCGCTGGACGTGCTCCATCAGCGCGGCCTCGTCCACCGCGACATCAAGCCGTCGAATGTGATGTTCGTGGAAGGGGCCCTCGACCGCGCCAAGTTGCTCGACTTCGGCATTGCCCGGCGAATCGACGACGAGACCGGGCTCACTGCCGCGGGAACGATGGTCGGGTCTCCTGGGTACCTATCGCCCGAACAGGCCCGGGGTCAGCGCGAGCTCACCGTGAAGACCGACGTCTTCACCCTCGGCTGCGTTCTCTACGAGTGTCTCACCGGTTGGCCCGCCTTCGAAGGGGCCGATCTTCTTGCGGTCTGCCAGAAAGT
>JAYUUC010000366.1:0-4748 GCA_043755105.1 Myxococcales bacterium | reverse complement strand
CGCTCCTGGCCGCGGCCTTGGAGCAGCACGGAGAAGCCGTCTTCCAGGTGGAAATGTATCGCGAGCTACCAGAACCCCTCACCCTCTCGCCAGGAATGGCGCGAGAGCTGGAGCGCCTGGCGACGCTCCTGCATTCGCTGGGGGCACCCCCGGCTGCGTCCGAGCCTCTTCAGCGCTTCACCGACGCATTCCGCAACCGGTTCGAGGACGCCGAAGTTCCCTTGTCTCTCGCGCTCGACCCGCTGGTGGGACTTGCCTACGATCCGGACTCAGGTGCGGAGGAGGTTCCCTTGCTCTCGGGCCTGCGCTTCGACTCGCCCGGCCACGCGCGAATCGCCGCGCCACCCGCCTTCGTGGTCCGCAAGCTGGGAGAGGCGCTGCGCAGCGGCGCGGAGGAACTGCAGTTCTCTGCGTCCGAGCTCGAGGGCTACGTTTCTCGCCAGCCCCATCCGCGCACCCACTTCGCGCTGCAGGTGTCGCTGTTCGCCGCATCGAAAGAAGCAGCAGCCAAGGACCAGCTGGACATTCTCGCCGAAGATGCTGCGTTGCGCTCTCCGGCGGGCGCGACACTGGCGCGCTTCTGCGACGTGCTCCCTGGCCTCGAGCCTGCGATGCGCGACCTGTGCGCCCGGGAAGCAGAGAACGCCCCCGACGTGATTCGGGCGGAGCTTGTCTACCTTCCCCGGGAGCGCACTGCCAACATCTCGCTTCGGCCCTTGCTGCGCAGCCACGAAATCCCTTTCATCGCCCGCTCCGGTGCCAGCGCGCAGGCCCAGATTCCCCTGGACGATCTCACCCTTCAGCTGGTGGGGCAGCGCTTCGTGTTGCGCTCCCGGCGTCTGGGCCAGCGGGTTCTTCCGGTGGTCACCAGCGCGCAGGATTACCAGCGGGTCGGGCACCCGACCTACCGCTTCCTTGCCGAGCTCCAGCGCCAGGAGGGAGTGGTCTCGACCTGGACCTGGGGAGCGCTCGGCGATTTGCCTTTCCTGCCCCGGGTTCGGGTGGGGCGAGTCGTTCTCAGCCGGGCCCGCTGGCAGCTTCCGGCCAACGAGCTCGCGCCGCTGAGGGAAGGAACTCCCTCCGAGCGGGCGCGCGCGCTGGACGGGTTGCGCCAGCGGCACCGGTTGCCGCGTTTCGTCGTCTTTCCCAAAGGAGACAACAAGCTTCCGGTGGACCTGGAAAACCCTCTCAGCCTCGACGCCTGGCTGGAGCTCACCGCCTCGCTCGAGGTGATTCCCCTGATCGAGCTCTTTCCTGCCCCCGACCAGCTCGTCAGCGCTGGAGAAGGGGGAAGTTTTTATCACGAGCTCATCGTTCCCATGCTGGCCCACGAGCCGGTCCGTCCCTTCAAACTCCGCCCTCAGGCCGGACCTGCTCGCCACCTGCTCGGCAGCGATTGGCTCTACTTGAAGGTGTATTGCGCCGAGCTCCTCGCGGACGAGCTGTTGTCTCGGACGCTGGCGCCGGTGCTGGAGGCCCATCAGGCGAGTGGCGTCCTCCGGCGATGGTTCTTCATCCGCCACCACGATCCGGCCTTCCACCTGCGGATTCGCCTCCAGGGGGATCCGCGCCAACTTCAGGCAGTGGTCTACCCCACGCTCCTCGACGCCCTGGCGGATTCGCTGACGGTGGGCCGGCTTCAGCTCGACACCTACGTTCCCGAAACCAACCGCTACGGTGGAAACGAGGCCCTTCCGCTGGTGGAGCAAATCTTCTGCGCAGACAGCGAGGCGGCGCTGAGCCTTCTGCGACAACACCCCGATGCGGCTCACCCCGATGGCGCGCGCTGGAAGATGGCACTTCGCTCGGTCCACCTCTTCTGGAAGGAGCTGGGTCTGTCGGCCTCGCAGCGCTTCGAGCTCGCCCAGCAGTTCCGGTGGGCGAATACGCGGTTGACAGTCGACCGCGACGGAGTGGGCGCGCAGCTGCGACGCGAGCGCAAGGAGCTCGTCGCACTGCTGGAGGAGCCCGGGCTTCTCGGGGAAGCTCTTCGCGGGGGCGTGGAAGCTCTGGCGCGCCGCTCCCACGTCATCGCACCTTTGTTTGCACAGCTGCAGGAACTGGAGGCCAAGGGCAAGCTGAGCAGGCCCCTGGCGGCCATCGGCGGCTCCCTTGCCCACATGGGAATCAATCGGCTCTTATCGACAGCGATCGCGCAACACGAGCTGGTTCTGAACGACTTCCTGGAGCGGCTCTACGGAAGCGAGCTGGCCCGGCAATCGCCCGGTCAACAGAAGACAGAGCGCTGATTCCCCCATGGCAAGTCCCCCTTCCGACCCCTCGTCGAACCCGCGCGCAGCGCTCGATCCGGAAGGCACCGCGACCGATGAGCTCACCGGCAGGGTGCTGGGCGACTTCGTGGTGGGCAGCAAGCTGGGAGAAGGAGGTTTCGGCACGGTCTACCGGGCCGAGCAGAAGGGGCTGGGCCGCGAGGCCGTGATCAAGGTCCTGCTCGCCGAGATTCGAGGCCAAGGGCTGATCGTCCAGCGCTTTCTGCGGGAAGCACGGCTGGCGAGCCACTTCGACCACCCCTTTGCTGCACACGTCTACGCATTCGGCGCCGAAGCAGATGGCTTGCTCTGGATTGCCCTGGAACTGGTGCGGGGGACCACGCTGCACGAGCTGCTGCGCACCCAGGGTCCGCTCTCGCTTGCCCGCTTTCTCCCGCTGTTCGAGCGAATTTGCGAGGTGGTCCACGCGGCCCACGAGCAGGGCCTGATTCATCGGGACATCAAACCCGCCAATGTGATGGTGGTCAGCCGAGCGGGGCGGCTCTCTCCCAAGCTGCTCGACTTTGGAATCGCCAAGGTCCAGGAGGCCACCTCTGATGCCGAGCTCGCCACCGCCACTCCGGCGGGGCCTGCCGCCCCCAGGTTCCCGGTTGAGGCCTCAGGAGCCGAGCTCTCGGATTCACTTCGAGAGAACGAGGTCTACCCCGCGACCCGAACGGGCCGGGCGAGGACGCTGGGCCGCAGCATTGCCGTGGGAAAGTTTTCGGAAACCGCGACCGACCTGACGCTGCAGAGTGGCGGCTTCCTCGGGTCACCCCATGCGATGGCACCCGAGCAATGGATGAAGAAGGCCGACATCGACGCCCGTGCCGACATCTATGCGCTGGGCGTGCTCTGCTTTCAGATGCTGACAGGGAAAGCGCCGTTCGGGGGAGCCTCGGTGAAGGCGATCGCGCGGTCTCACGCGACCAGCCCGGTGCCCAGCCTGGGGGAAAAATTTCCTCCCGGCTTGCAGGCGGTTCTCGACCGGGCCCTGGCGAAGGATCGGGAACAGCGATTTACTTCTGCGCTCGATTTCGCGATCGCCTTCCGCGAGGCCTGCCTCGAAGGCAATGAGCCCCTTCCGCTTCCGCAGCTGGAGGAACTCCTTCGCGCCAGCATTCTCGCCGAGGCTCCACGCCCGGTTGCGGATGCGGTCGCCGCGCTCGAGTACGCGCAGTCGCTGCCCCAGGCGAGCGAGGCTTGCCGTCAGTTGATCGCCACCGTTGTTCGTTATCTCGCGGTACTCGCCATCTCGGCCCGGTCTCTCACCGGTCCACCCGTTTCGGGTGACGCTCCGGAAGTGTTGGCGCTGTTCGAGCGCTTGCGGACCTCGAAGCTGAGCCTCCAGGAATGGCTGGCGCTCACCGCTGCGCTGTGCAAACCCCACGCGCATCGGCCCGAGCTGCATCCGCTTCCCGAGCTGGTGCAGCTGTTTCATCGCGTTGCAGACGAGGCGCCCGCGCGCGCCTACCTGTTGATGCTCGAGGCTGCCAGCACCGTGCTCGGGCCGGACTGCACCGCGGTGGACGTTCACCCGCAAGTCGAGCGGTTGGGCGCGGTGCTCAAGTCGGTCTCCGGAGTCTTCACCTACGAGCTGGCGGTGCCGCGTCGAGAGGGAATCGAGCACTGGCGCGGTGCCCGTCGTACCCGTTCAGCGGGCGCGATGCTCCCGATGGTGGATCTGGTGCCCGACCAGGCCTTGCTCCTTGATCGTCTCGGGGCTCCTCTGCTGAAGCTGTGGCCACTGGCCCAAGTGGTGGCCCCGAGTCCCGGAGCCCCGGAAGAGCTCTTCCTGCTCGAGGGGGAGGGTCGCCACGGGGCGAAGCTGTGTGCGTTGCCGCTCCCTTACGAGCGCCACGATGAAGGGCTGTGGGCCTGGTGGGAATCGCACGTCTGTCAACTGGCGGGTTCGCATCAGGCGGAAGATGGTGAAGAGAGCACGCCCTACCTGGGCCTGGCTTCTTTCAGTACCCGCGACTCGAGCAACTTCTTTGGCCGGGAAAAAGAAGCGGAGGCCTTTGCGAACCGGCTGCGGGTTCACCCGTTGCTGGCGGTGGTCGGCCCCTCGGGCACGGGGAAAAGCTCGTTCATCCAGGCGGGCGTGCTCCCGCTGCTGCTGCCGACGTGGCGCGCGTTGACTGTTCGCCCGGGCACCTCACCGATCGGTGCGCTGCTGGAGCGTCTCGGACGTGACGGCATCAACGTCGACGGGCTGCGCGAAGCCATTCTCACTGACCCGGCCGTGCTGGGCCAACGGCTGCGCGAGCACGTCGCTGCCGAGGAGGTGCTGGTCGTGGTGGTCGATCAGTTCGAGGAACTGCTCACACTGTGTGCCGACATGTCGGAACGAAACGCCTATGCCCGCGCGCTCGTGGAGGCCGCGCAGGAGGGAGGGCCGGTTCGAGTGGTGCTGACACTGCGCGACGACTTCCTCATTCGCGTTCAGGCGCTTCCCGCACTCAAGGAACGGCTTGC
>JAYUUC010000365.1:0-4765 GCA_043755105.1 Myxococcales bacterium | reverse complement strand
GTTACGATCCTCCTCGGTGCACATTCCTACTCGCTGGTTGCTC
Organism: Myxococcales bacterium; assembly: GCA_043755105.1. Classification (GTDB taxonomy): domain Bacteria; phylum Myxococcota; class Myxococcia; order Myxococcales; family Myxococcaceae; genus JAYUUC01. The sequence continues at coordinate 4,722 of JAYUUC010000365.1, read as the reverse complement.
ATCTCTGCGCTGTTGCTGTGTACCTCGGTGACCCTCGACGGGCCCGACGGGTCGGCACCCGATGGAAGCGATTCGGCGTTTGGGGAGGCCGCCGGTGAAGAAGTTGCCGCAGTCCCTCACGACGCAGGCACCGCAGTGGCCAAGGTGGCCGCTTCCTCCGCGTCTCTCGAGGAGAAGCTCGAGACTCTGGATGTGAGCGAAGGAATGGGGGCTCCGAGCCGCCTTCGGGCTCCGCCGATCGCGACCGCGAAGCCGCTCGATTCCAAGCTCGACCTGATGGCCTCGGCCCGCCTCGAGGGAGGCCGGTTGGTGGTCCACCGCGGCGCCAATCGCGAGACCCTCACCGTCGACCCCGGGTTGCAGTCAAAGCTGAACGACATCCTCAAGAGCTACCAGACTCCCTACGGGGCAGTGGTGGCGCTCGACCCCCGTTCGGGGCGGGTGCTGGCGATGGCGGAGCACTCCGAAGCGGATCCGTTGATGCGCGGCCTCTGTACCAAAGCCATCTATCCCGCGGCTTCCATCTTCAAGCTGGTCACCACCAGCGCGCTGCTCGCGGCCGGGGTCAGTCCCGATGTCGAGGAGTGCTTTCACGGCGGGAAGCGGTCGCTCAGCGCCGGCTTGCTTCAGGATTCGCGGCGCGACAGCCGGTGCTACGCGCTGGGAACGGCGCTGGCGATGAGCGCCAACGTGGTGTTCGCCAAGCTCACTGCCAAGCACCTCTCTGCCGCCAAGCTGCTCGCGATGGCGCGTGCCTTCGGCTTCAACCGCCAGCTCGACTTCCCGATACCGACCGAGATGTCGCTCGCAGCAATTCCTCAGGATCCCTTCGGACTCTCCACCGCCGGCGCGGGCTTTGGCGATGTGTTCCTCTCGCCCCTGCATGGCGCGGCAATCGCCTCGGTGGCAGCCAATGGCGGTCTGTGGCGCCAGCCGGTGCTGTTCGAGAGTGATGTCGAGAAGGTCGCGGCCCGGCCTCCCGAGCGGGTGATGACCGAGGCAAACGCTCGCGCGCTGACCACGATGATGGCCCAGACGGTCCGCTCGGGAACGGCGCGGAAGGCCTTCCACCAGCGCGGGTTCCAGGTGGAAGGCGCGGTGGGGAAGACCGGCTCGCTGGCCGATCGGGCCCCGTTCCGGGACTACTCCTGGTTCGTCGGCTTCGCTCCCAAGGACAACCCCAAGGTCGCCGTCGCCGCCGTGGTGGTCAACGACCCGCTGTGGCGGATCCGGGCCACGTTCCTCGGCCGCGAGGCGATGCGGCTTTATCTCGAACAACAGAAGCACTGAGCTGCTCGTGACTCAGTCCACCCCGATCAGCTGGTAGTCGATGAACTTCTGGAAGAACTTGAGCGCCTCCAGCTCGCGAAGCGGAGAGACCTGGATGATCGCAGCAATCGGCTTCTGGCCGTCGATGCGAGAGAGCAGGTAGCGCTCGGGGGCCGAGAGCGGAAGCTCCTTGAGCTGGGCCGCGGGCACCGCCAGCCTGGGAACGGCGCCGCTCTCCATCAAGGTCCTCTTCAACACCGAACTCAACGCCATCTCGGAGCGGCGGAGCAGCTCGAGGGTGTCGTCATTCTCGAGAGCGAGGTGGGCTTGGCGGGCGAGCGGTTCAGCCTGGAGCGCGTCACCCTCGGTCAGTAGCTGACTGGCGAGGTGAAAGGCCTCCTCGGGGGTGAGCTCTTCGGAAGGCACTTCGGTGCCGGTGAGCGGCTCGTCGCTCTCGGTGCCGAAGTCCAGTTCCGCTGCCACGCTCACCACTTCCGACCGGTAGAGCGCGTAGAGCCGCTGGTAGAAAAAGAAGTCGGTGGCGTGCAGCGCGAGCACGATCTCGTCAATGGTGTGGCCCTGCTGGATCAATGCGAACAGCCGCTGGTCGAAGGTCCCCTCAGCGGGTGGAGAGGCGAGCCGGGAGGGGTGGAGTTCGAGTCGAACTGCGCCGCTGGGAAAGGCTCCCCGGATCGCCTCCCAGGCGGTTTCGCGAAATTCCGCTTCGCGGTGCAGCTCGAGCAGGCCGATCTCCAGATCCAACCCTTCAGGAAGGTCTTCGATCGCGTCGGTGTCGAAGCGGAAGTTGCCTTCGCCCCAGTGAAAGGCCTCGAGCAGGGTCTCGCGAATTTTCAAGGTCAGCGCGTTCATCACCACCTGCTCGGAGACTGCGCCGATCAGGGTGAGGATCTTCCCGATGAACACCCGGGTCTCTTTCTGCGCTTCATAGGCCTGGTTGAATTGCTCCTCGGTGATGTGGCCCAAGTTGATCAGAAACTGGCCGAGGTACTCGCGGGGCTCGTTCGAGCTGGCGGTGATGATCATCCCCTCGCGGACGCGCAGCTGCTTGATCAGCCCGTCGCGCTCGAGCGTGAGGGTGCCGCTGAGCGGGTGCGAACCCAGGTATTCCACCAGGTCCTTGAGTGGCATCGTGCCGAAGTCGCCGAACAGTCCCCTCATCGCCTAGAAGTACCCTTCCAAAATGAACTCCACCGTGATCGTCGAGCTCTTTTCAAAGCCGGATTGCCCTCTGTGTGATGACGCCAAGGCGGTGATCGCCGAGGTGCGCGCGCGGGTTCCCTTCATCTTGAAAGAAGTGAACATCGAGAGCGACCCGGCGCTGTTCGAACGCCATCGATACGACATTCCGGTGGTGTTCATTGATGGAAAAAAAGCATTCAAGCACCGTCTCACCGCTCGGGAGTTCCAGGCTCGGCTGAAGCGTTGAAGGTGGCACATCCATTGCTCTAGCCCGGGGCAAGGTGGGTCTACCAATCAGCAAATCCTGGAAGTTGCTCAGAATAGGGCGGTTGCGGAATTCGGGGGCTGTAATTTCAGTGATTCCTCCGAAAGGAACAGTGGGAAAAAACTTCCACTCGGGGCGGGGAAGATGAAGGTGGCACGCAAGACCCGGGAAGCGCACCCGGCAAAGGTACTGGTGGTCGACCCCCGGGTCGAATCGCTCGACCGGACGTCGCGTGAGCTGCGCGCGAGTGGATTTCGGGTGGTCGCGCTCAGCCGTGAGCCGATGTTGCCGCTGGCGAGAGTTCCCGGAGGATAGGCAGCGAGACTCAGGTTCCATGGGGTGGCACCGCTCCCGGCACGTGAGCGGCCGACGGGGACGGGAGACGGGGTATGGAACACAACGCAGTGCTGGTCGTTGATGACGAAGAGTCCGTCCGAACCTACCTGTGCGAATTCCTCGGCAGCGCCGGGTATCAGGTCCGCGCGGCGGCGAGTGGAACGCAGGCGATCGAGATGCTCGCCGGAGGCTGCTTTGACGCGGTGCTGCTCGACGTGCTGATGCCGCAGCTGAGCGGTCTCGAGGTGTTGAAGGACTATCGGGCCAAGGGCGGTTTGGCCCCGGTGGTGGTGATGTCGGCGCTGTCCGGTGCCGATGACGCGGTCCGGGCGATGCGGCTGGGTGCCTCCGACTATCTGCCGAAGCCATTCGAGAATGCCGAGCTGGAGGCTGTGCTGGCCCGGGCCCTGGGGAGGCCGGTGGTGCCTCGGGTCACCGAACCTTTGCCCCTGCTCCGGGTGGCCGAACCGGCAGGGCGGGGAGTGGAGAAGGTCGAGCACCGGCAGCTGATCTCGATCTCCTCGGCGATGCGGCGGGCCAAGGAGCTGGTGGATCGGATCGCCGACACCGACGTCCCGGTGCTACTGCTGGGGGAGTCGGGGACGGGCAAGGAAGTGATTGCCCGGGAGATTCACGCCAAGAGCCGTCGCTCGGCCCGGCCGTTCATCAAGGTCAACTGCGCCGCACTTCCGGCCGAGCTGCTCGAGAGCGAGCTCTTCGGTCACGAGCGCGGGGCGTTCACCGGGGCCACCGCGGAGAAGCCGGGCAAGTTCGAGCTCGCCGACCAGGGGACGATCTTCCTCGATGAGATCGGCGAGATGGCCGTTCGGCTGCAAGCCAAATTGCTTCAGGTCCTTCAAGACGAGGAGTTCTTCCGCGTCGGCGGAAAGAAGAGCGTGCGGGTGAACGCGCGGGTGCTGGTGGCCACCAACCGCGAGCTGGAGCGGGAGATCGGCCTGGGGAATTTCCGCGAGGATCTCTTCTATCGCCTCAACGTGGTGGCGATACGGATTGCACCGCTGCGGGAGCGGAAGGACGACATCGTCCCCCTGGTGGAGCACTTCCTGCTGAAATACGGGCGCCGATACGACCACGTGCTCGAGCCACTGCCGGCGGAGGTGTTGGCCGCGTTCTTGACCTACGACTGGCCGGGCAACGTGCGCGAGCTCGAGAACATGTGCCGGCGTCTGGTGGTGCTGAACGACCCGGTGCTGGTGCTCGATGAGCTTCGAGCCGGAGGTCGCAACGGCCATTCCCCGCATTCCCTTCCCACGGCTTACGCAGGAGAGGGGGGTACCCCGGTGCATCCCCGCGAAGGTGCGCCCGTGGCTCTGGGAGCAGGCGCGGTGCTCGCTCCCGTGGAGGTCGTCAATCGGCTGGTGGCGCCGCAGCACTACTTGAATCCGTTTGCCGCGCCGCAACCGCCGCCTCCTCCGTCGATGATCCCGGAGAGCGAGATGTCGCTCAAGGACATCGGCAAGCGTGCTGCGATGCTGGCGGAGCGAGAGGCCATTCTCGCAATGTTGCAACGAACCGCCTGGAACAAGCGCAAGGCCGCGTCACGCCTTCGGATCAGCTACAAGGCCCTGCTCTACAAGATCAAAGAGAGCGGCATCATTGACCCTCGGTCGGCTGCGGAGTTCTGAAGCCAG
>JAYUUC010000364.1:0-4767 GCA_043755105.1 Myxococcales bacterium | reverse complement strand
CCGGCCCCGACGTCGAGCGCAATCTCTTCGGCGCCCCGCTGCTCCGGCATCGCATCGTCGACGATCGGCGAGGGAGCGCCCCCTCCGAGGCCAAACGGATCTCGCGCCCGACCCTGCGGCTGGGGAGCCATCGGCGCGGGGGGAGCTCTGCCGTAAGGCGACTGTCCCGGAGGAGGAGGCCTTGGTCCCATCCCCGGACCGCCGGGCATCGGCATGCCGGGTCGACCCATCGGCACGCCTGGGCCGCCGCCCATCTGACCGCCCGGTCGCATCGGCTGGCCCGGCATCGGCCCCATGCCCGGCCGCGGCGGTTGCCCCGGCATCCCCGGCGCCATTCCCGGTCGACCCTGCATCGGCATTCCGGGTCCGCCCGCCATCGGCGCTCGCATCGGCTGCCCCTGCATCGGAGGGCCTCCGGGGCGCATCGGCTGTCCCATCTGACCGGGCTGTGGGGCCATGCCCGGGCGACCTTGCATCGGCATTCCCGGGCCTCCGGGCATCGGCGCCCGCATCGGCTGCCCCGGTCCGCCCTGCATCGGAGGACCTCCCGGGCGCATCGGCTGTCCCATCTGACCTGGCGGCGGCCCCATTCCCGGCCGACCTTGCATTGGCATCCCCGGGCCTCCAGGCATCGGCGCCCGCATCGGCTGCCCCATCTGACCCGGCGGCGGCGCCATTCCTGGCCGCCCCTGCATCGGCATTCCCGGCCCGCCGGGCATCGGCGCTCCGGGCCGCATCGGCTGGCCGGGCCCTGCTGCCATCGGGTTGCGGGGCGCGGCCGGCATCGACGCGGCCGGTCGGGCGGCGGGCGCGGGCGCGGGCGCTGCTGGGGCTCCGGGCGCAGCGCTGGTCCCGAAGCTGGGCAGCCCGGTGGTGGTGCGTGCGCCGAGCGGAATGCCGAGCACCGTGCGGACCTTGTCGAGCAGCGCCTGGCTCTCGAACGGCTTCGCAATGTGGGCATCGGCACGTACGGCCTGGGCGCGGCCCTCGTCGAAAGGCTCGAAGGTCCCCGCCAGCAACAACACCGGAATGCTCGCGGTGCTGGGGTCGGACTTGAGGGCCTCGCAGACCTCGTAGCCGTTCTTTCCCGGCATCAGCACGTCGGCCATCACCAGGTCCGGGCGAAGCTCGCGGGCCTTGTTGATGGCGTCGAGGCCGTTGTCCACCGTGGTCAGCTGGAAGTCCTCGGTGGCGAAGATCATCCCAATCACCTTGCGGATCGTGAGGGAGTCGTCAGCGACCAGAACGCTTTTCGGCATGGGGTGGGCCTCGCGTAAACCGAAGAAAATTTGAGGAATTACCGCCCGTTATCTGGGCGAGTGGAACCGATGTCAAGGATGCGGCGAAAACATCTGATGAAGGTCCAGGAAGGTGCACGGCCCTGCCAGAGTGGCGCAGGCGAACGCTCCGGGAACGTCGGTGGGGACGAAACCGGAGTGTACCCCGAGAACCTTCTCGGCACAGAAGCCGACATTTTCGCCCGCAAGTTCGGTCAGCACCAGCAGCGACTCGTGCTCGACCCCCCCGCCGTTTTGCAAGGCCGCCGCCGAGAAGATCGGCCACAGCGCCTGGGCGTGGGGGTAGAGCCCCGCGGTGCCGCCTTCCGCCGCGGGCAACGCGCAGTAGGCGTCTCCGGCGTTGACCACTTGTGAGACGTAGCCGAGCGCAAGACCGAACCGCTGCCCCCGCGACTGGAACACCAGCGCCGGTTCTGCGGGCTGGGCCAGGAAGCGAACGGGCCGGACGATCGACGCGCGGCTCAGGTCTGGATCCTGGGCGGCTTTCCGCAGCTCGTCGGGAAGCAGCTCGAGGTAGAGGGTGCTCTGGTGGAGCAGCGCGCCGCGAACGATCGCGAGCAGCGATCCGCCGAGTCCGCGAGGCAGGTTGAGCAGCGGCGCCTGGGCGAGATCATGGACCCCGAGAACCCGGCCGACCCTCAGCGCCAGGGTGGGACTGACGTCGAGGACCACCGCCATGCCCGGACGCTGCTCTTCCGGACCTCCGAGGTGTCGAGAGAGGTCGAAGAGCGCGAGCAGGCCCCGCAGGGTCTCGCCGTCCGGGTCGGGGTTGGAGACCTCGACCACCGAGGTGGCCTCGACCGAGAACCGGACCTTGCCCGCCTCGAAGAGCAGACACAGCCTTCGCGCAGTTTCCAGGACCATCTGCGCGGAAATCTAGCAGGCCTGGGGCCTTCTTTGCTAAGGCCGATGCATGGCCAAAATCCTGCTCGTCGACGATGAGAAGGTCGCCCGCGCACTGTACGGAGATTACCTCACCGGCGCCGGCCACACGGTCACCGCGGTGGGTACCATCGCCGACGCGAAGCAAGCCCTCGCGAGCGAGCGCTACGACGCCGTGGTCACCGACCTGATTCTTCCCGGCGGCGATGGGATGGAGGTGCTTCAGCACACCAAGGACCGCTACCCCGGGGTCGAGGTGGTGGTGATCACCGCCTTGGACAAGGTCGACCCGGCGGTGCGGGCGATCAAGAGCGGCGCCGCCGAGTACCTGGTGAAGCCGGTGGCGCCCGAGGCGCTCGCCCATGCCGTCACCCGCGCCCTCACTACCCGGCAGTTGCTCCGCGAGAACGAGGAGCTGCGCAGCTACGTCGCCCTGCTCGAGACCGGGCAGCGAATCGCCACCACCCTCGACCGCGAGCGCTTGGTGACCACCGCCTCGAGCTCGTTTCTGCAGTCCACCCGCGCCGACGGGGTGATGCTCTACGTCCGTCAGACCAGCGGAGACTGGCGCTGGGAAAATTGCAGCGGCGTCGCTCCTGCCCAGGAATCGGGCCTGATGTCCGAGCTCGAGCCCCAGACCCGGGCGGTGAGCCAGCTGCCCCTGGCAGAATCCACCAAGTGCCGACCGATCGCGCTCGGCGGTGAGCTGGGAGCGCTCTTCCCCCAGGCGATCGCGGTCGCGGCTACCGAGGGCGAAGCGACGCTGGGAGTGGTGGTGCTGCTGTTCAAGGGCGCACTCGCGGACGACAGCCGCAGCTCGGCGGTGTACCTCGCCCGTCACCTGGGTCTGGCGCTGCGCAACCTCGGCCGCTTCGCCGAGGTCGAGGACCTCGCCTACCTCGACGACCTCACCCACCTGTTCAACACCCGCTACCTCGAGCAGGTGCTCGACCGCGAGGTGACTCCGACCACCGGCGAGCCCAAGGTGTTCTCGCTGCTGTTCATGGACCTCGACTACTTCAAGAGCGTCAACGACACCCACGGGCACCTGGTGGGCTCGAAGCTGCTGGTCGAAGTCTCGCGAATCATCAAGGGCTGCGTTCGCGACAACGACGTGGTCTGCCGCTGGGGCGGTGACGAGTACGTGGTGATGCTGCGGGGCACCGACTCGGGCGGAGCGCTCAAGGTGGGCGAACGAATCCGCCGCACCGTCGAGACCCACCACTTTCTCGCCCGCGAAGGCTACAGCCTCTCGGTCACCACCTGCATCGGGGTGGCCAGCTTTCCCGAGCACGCCACCGACAAGAAGTCGCTCCTCGACTTCGCCGATCGCGCGATGTACCGCGGCAAGAAGGGCACCCGCAACGTCATCTACATGGCCGCCAAGGGACTGGAGGCGACCCCCGCCCAGCGCCAGAGCGCACCCACCGGAACGCCGGCGGCAGGGCCGGTCGAGGGCAGCTGAAGACCTGGGGCCGTCTCGACTACTGAGCGCCGGTGCAGATCCAGTTCTTCAGCAGCAGCTTCTTCGCGTCGGGGAGCGGATCCGCGCCCCGGGGCATCGGGCCGCCCACCGATTCACCCTGAGGGCCGGTGTTCGCCGGGCTGCCTCCGAGGACCTTCAGCCACAGCGTGCTGGTCTCGGGGTGGCGGGGGTCCACCTTCTTCAGCGTCGAGGAGTAGTCCGAGGGCCGGCCAATCAGATTGGCGCGGCTCTTCGCCTCGGTGGACATGTCCTGAGCACCGATGCCTCCCGCGGTGTGACAGCGGATGCAGTCGATGTCGAACACCTGCGCCTGAACCTGGGCGAGGGTGACGGAAGGGGCCGCGGGGTCGCACGTCACGTCGGGGTTCTTGGGAGCGGGAGCGGGCGGCGCGCCGCAAGCGGACAGCCACAGGCAGAAGGACAGGGCGAAACAGGGGCGACAGGTCATGGTCAAATTCTCCGCATACACACCGCCGTCGGGGCGGGCAACCGCTGTACAGCCGACAACGGGATTGACCTTAGCGCACTTGGGCCTACGAGTCCGGGGCCGGTGGCTCACGTCCAGGCCAGGTGGCCAAAGTCGAGGACGGTAATGGTGGAGAGACCTCTGGACCTCCCTCGACTTCGCCTGCGACACGCTCGGGACGAACGGGGAACGGGGGAGCTACTTTTTCTGACCCGAACCGGCCTTTCCCTTTCCGGCGGCTTCCACCTCTTCGTGCGAAGCCCCGGAGACGATCCGCTCGTACTTCTCGGGGGCCTCTTCGGAGTGCTTTCGATACTGGGGGTCGAGCCGGAACAGCAACTGAGTGAAGAGCGCAGCGTGCTCGCGCTCCTCATCCATCACGTGCTGGATCACCCGCTTCGCGTCTTCATTGTCGGTGGCGTCGATGTGGGCGGCGTAGAGGTTGATCGCGTCCAGCTCGGCTTCGAGGTTGAGGCGAATCGACCGGGCGAGCTCGGAATCGGTGAGCTTTCGATCCGGCGTGAGCGAGTGAAAAGGAGGGGTCTGGGGCATGGGTCGATGCTCTCCCATCCGTTCCGGCCGGGGGCAACGACAATTCGGGTCAGCTGTCCGGCACTGGTCTTTGGCGGAAGCCG
>JAYUUC010000363.1:0-4776 GCA_043755105.1 Myxococcales bacterium | reverse complement strand
TCCAATAGCTGGCGCGCGCAAGAGCTTTCAGTTTGCGACGCATAAATGTGGTCGCCCAAAAGCAAGAGAAATGGCTCGTTATTCACCCATTCTTTAGTACAGAATACCGCGTGACCGAATCCTTCCTGAATATCTTGAGTGAGAATTGTAACTTTCTGACCTAAATCTTGTAAATATTTGCTATAGTTCTGATTTTCCCGAGACAGTTTTTGGAAAAGTTCGGGAACTTTCAAGACGAGGACGGCTGTCCCGACCCCGACAACGACAATGACGGGGTGCTCGACGCCAACGACAAGTGTCCGCTCGCGGCCGGTCCGCTCTCCAATCAGGGCTGCCCCGAGGACACCACCAAGGACCGCGACGGCGACGGTATTCCCGACGTGCTCGACCGCTGCCCCGATCAGCCCGAGGACAAGGACGGCTTCCAGGATGAGGACGGCTGCCCCGACCCTGACAACGACGGTGACGGGTTGCTCGATACCGTCGACAAGTGCCCGAACCAGGCGGGGCCGATTCAGAACTTCGGCTGCCCGGTGACGGACAAGGACGGCGACGGCATCAACGACGACGTCGACAAGTGCCCCAACGAGGCCGAGGACAAGGACGGCTTCCAGGACGAAGACGGGTGCCCCGACCTCGACAATGACGGCGACGGCATTCCGGACACCGAGGACAAGTGCCCCAACGAGCCGGGGGTGAAGGAAGAGAGCGGCTGCCCGAAGAAGTACAGCATGGTGGTGGTGAAGAAGGACCGGATCGAGATCAAGCAGCAGATCAAGTTCAAGACCTCATCCGCGAAGATCGTCGGGCAGGAAAGTTTCGCGATCATCAAGCAGATTGCCCAGGCGCTGAAAGACAACCCGCAAATCAAGAAGGTCCGGGTCGAGGGCCACACCGATTCGGTGGGCAACGACGCCGCCAACCTTCGGCTCTCACAGTCACGTGCCGATGCGGTGAGCTCTGCGCTGATCAAGGAAGGGGTAGACCCTGCGCGACTGGAGGCGGTGGGCTACGGCGAGACCAAGCCGATCGCTTCCAACGGCACCGCCTCTGGCCGCCAGGAGAACCGGCGCACCGAGTTCACCCTGCCGGCGCAGTAACCTAAACCAGGGTTCGTCAATCTCGAACACCGGCGGCCTCCCCCGGTCACCCCGAGCGTAGGGCCGACGGCCCGGAGTCGAGGGGGCGCACTGGCGATTCTCTCGACTCCGCTGACGCTACGCTCGGGAGAACGGGTGCGGCGTCCGTTCAAGAATCGTGATCGTGCGCATCGTGATTCGATAGGCCTCTCGACAGGCTCGAGCGGAAACAGTCGCCCCGAGCCTGTCGCGCAGAACACCCAAGAAAGCCTTACCCACAGGTCGTTCCTCTGCGGCAGGCCGCGGCGGCTATGCCACACTCATGAACGGTCAGGCGCTTCCTGCCCTGTGGTTTTGCCAGCGAGCCGAACATGCCCAATTTCGAGGTCCACCTTCCCTCCGTTTCGAACAGCGCTCCCCTCACCTTTCAGGTCGCCGCCGACAACTGGATGGCCGCGCTGAAGACGGGTTTGATCAAGCTGGGAGACCAGGGAGCGCGGGTCAACAACGTCCTCGTCGACATCCAGGACGACGATTCGATCCACGTCACCGAGCCGGGGAGCGGAAGGGTGTTCCGGATCCGCGAGTTGAGCGAGACCGAAGCCGCCTCGGCGGCTCCGAAGCTGACCCGCGGTCCGGTGCCCGTGCCCTCGTCGCGGGACGCGGTGCCCACCCTCCCCCTCGATGTGCCGGCAGCCGTGCCTCCGTTTCGCCCCGCGGCGAACGCGCCGCTGCCCACGCCAGCAAGAGTCACTGCCCCGAGCGCGGTCCGCGCCGTCCCCCCGCGGCCCTCGGCCTCCGCGAAGCTCGACCCCAGTGTCCGGCAGGCGACCGTGTCCGAAGTCGGCTCGCTCGGGCAGGGCTACGGGATCGGGGTGGGAGCAGGGTATGCCTCGACGCCACTCGACGCGGGCGGAAGCCGTTCGATGGGTTCGCTGATTCCGGCCAGCGGTGAAGCTCCCGGCAGTGAGCTGCACCGCGCCCGCGCGGTCACCGAGGTCGAGCAGCCAACCCGACCTCCAGGAACAGCGATCGGGCGGCGGCCGGCAGCGCCGGGTGCCGTGATGCCGATCGAAGACCTCCTCTCCGAGGTGTTCGAGCGAGTGCAGGCGGTGCAGGAGATCTCCACTGAGGAAAAAGCCCTCTACTTTCTGCTCGACCTGGCGCTGGAAAAGATCCCCGCCGAAGCGGGCACGGTCTACCGGGCGCACGCCGAAACCGGCGACCTCACCTTCCGCGCGGTCCGCGGTCCGACCGCCGAAGCGCTGCTCCGGCAAAAGCCGGTGCTCCCCGCCGGCAGTGGGTTGGCCGGGTTTTGCGTGGTCGAAGGGGTCTCGGTGGCCGTCTCCGAAGTGGAGAAAGATCCCCGCTTCTATTCGGCGATCTCCGAGAAGCTGGGCTTTCAGACCCGGTCGCTGCTCTGCTCTCCGATGATGGCCGCGGGCCGGACCTTCGGCTGCATTCAGCTGCTCAACAAGAAGCAGAACCCCCTGTTCAGCGAGCAGGAACTCGGGCTGCTCGCCTACCTCGCGCACCAGGCTGCGCGGTACCTCGAGGCAAGGTCGTAACCGGCTCCACTGACTTGGAGGTAGGAAGTTGTTCCGTTTGTTCCGAACGTAGCCGCAGGCGGAGTCGAGGAAGGGCCCTTGAGGGGGGCTCCTGAAGCCCTCTGCGTCAGCGCCGCGCTACTTCATCACTTCGCGCAGCACCACGGTGGCATAGCTGCCCCGAGGCAGATCAAACGACACCCAGAGGTCTTCACCCTCTGCAGCTACCTCGACCTGCCCGAGCTGTACCCGGTAGGGTCGGCGTGCGCCCGCGGTCTCACCCCGGCCGCGGGTGAAATCCTCGAGCACCAGTTGCTCCTCGGTGAGCAGCTGCGTCTCCTCCTGCGCGACTCCGGCACCGGCGGAGGTCATCTCCGGCCCGAAGATCGGCCCTGCGGGACTGACCTCGAAGCGCTCCACCCGGGGCTGGTCGACTTCCGGGTTGTCGCAGCGGAATTCGCCTCCGGTGTCCGGCTTCTTCAGCACGTCGCCGAGGAGCGCGGTTCCCAGCTCGCCGCGTTCGAGGCGACGGGCCAGCATCCGGTTGAACAGCAGGGACTGGTAGGCCGAGAGGTACATCTTCCGCTGGAATCGGTCGGGGGCCTTGGCCAGCTTCTTCCCCAGCAGCAGCTGCTTGCCGAGCGCGGCGTTGTCGTCGCCGGCCCCGAAGCGCTGGTCACCGAACGCATTGGGCACTCCGACCTTCCCCAGCCGCTCGAGCACCGCGGTGGCGGCGGCCGGGTCCTTCACCCGCCGGATCCGGATGCGAAACCGATTGCCCCTGAGGTGACCGGTCTTGAGCTTGTTCCGGTGCCGCTTCGACCAGAGCACCGTCACCTCGGGGTCTGCGAACGACGCCACCTCGGGCTCGACCCGTGCGGGCACCGAGAACAGCTGCCGGGTGATGCCCTGGCGATCCTTCAGGCCCGCGTAAGAGATTTCCCGCTCGCCGATGCCGAGGTGGCGGCTGAGCACCCGCGCCGCTTCAGGGGTGCTGCGGCCGCGCTTCTCGACCCAGAGGTAGAGGTGCTCGCCTTCGCCGCAAGGCGCATACGCGGGAACCTCTTCGACCTGAAAGTCTTCTGGCTCGGACTTGAGGACGCCGCCAGACCCGGGAAGGTCGGCGGTGAGCATCGGCAACTCGGGATCGGTTCGGGCCATCGCTTGGCTATTCCCCTTCGAGGGTGGCGAGGAGCTGCTTCACCCGACGCGCGAGATCTTCGTCCGCATGCGCTTCGAGCAGCTCTCCTGCCTGAAAAAGAAGAAAGAACATCACGTCCGAGAGCGCCTGCCGCAGCGACGCCAGCGGCTGCGACCCCAGCTCGCCCTGTACCCGCTGGAATTGTTCGAACAGCGCCTGTTCGGGAAGGTTGCCCTGGGCGTCGAAGGACAACCCCCGCAGCACCGGAGACGCGGAGAGCGCCTGGCCCGCGAGGGCGGCGTTGGCCGAGCCGATGAACTCGCGCTCCATCTTCTGCTTCGCCACCTCGTCGCGAATCTCGCGAAAGACGAAGTTGAAGATCCGGATCGCCGGCCGCGGGTCCTTGCTCGGAGCCGGGGCGGAACCCGGCGCCGGGGACCGGGCCGTGCGAGCAGCAGCGCCCGGGCTTGTGGGTGCGACCGTTGCCGAGGCCACCGGAGCCTCGGAGAGCTGCGCGTAGCCGCCTTCGATCAGGCGATACACCGCACGGGTGACGTCGAACTCGCTCAGCTGAGTGGCCTGGCCGAGGTCGACCAGCGTCTTCTCGCCGGTGGCGAGCGCGAGCACCCGGTCTTCCTCGGGCTCGAGCTTGCCGTCCGACGGCTTCTTCTGAAGCACGTAGAACCGCGAGTGGGGAATGCGCTTCCGGAAGTGGGCGAGCTCGTCGATTTTCCGGATCGAATCCATCAGCAAGCTCTGCATCGAGAGGCTGAGCCGCTGTCCCGCCTTGTCGTCCTGGGGTTGCTGCACCAGCTCGAAAGCGCCTTCGCGGCAGAGGAGCACCGCATGGAAGATCTCGTTCACCTGCTCGGTGAGGCAGCGCCAGAGGTCGTGGGGCTGAAGGACGCCCTTGTCGACCAGAACCTTGCCCACCTTGGACGGCGGGGTATCGCGGAGCAGCTCTTCGAGGCGCGCCCGGGTGACGAAGCCGAGGCGGACGATCACCTCG
>JAYUUC010000362.1:0-4777 GCA_043755105.1 Myxococcales bacterium | reverse complement strand
TGCTCCGCGCCATGCTCTACGCGCTGGTCGGGGCTTCGGTGTTCGCCGCGATGACCGCCCACGCCGAGCCGTCGCAAGTGGAGCGAGAGCTGGACGCCGAGTTGAAGAAGCTGGTCGATACCCCGGCCCCGCGGGTGGAGCTGCTCTTCGAAGGCCTGCATCAGAAGGGCTACCGGCTGGTCGACGCGCAGTTCACGCTCGACGGGATGCCGATTGCCACGCCCTCTGCGAAGGAGCTCGATTCCCCGGGCAGCCACCCGCTCCTCACCAAGGAGACCAGCCATGGTCGGCATACGCTCGAATCGCAGGTCACCTATACCGACGAGAACTCGCCCCTTGCCTACCGGAATGGGTACCAGTGGAAGGTCAACTCCGAGGTGAACTTCATGACCCTTCGTGGGCTGGAGACCCGGGTCCGCACCTCGCCGGTGCTGGTGGAAGGCGCTGAGATGAAGAAGAAGTTCGGGTTCGCAAACCAGGTCACCGCTCGGATGATTGCCCGTCTTGATGATGGTTCGATGCCTGAGGCTCCGGCGAAGTGGGCCGCGGTGGAGACCGATGCGAAGTCCGACGTTCAGGTCGCTGCGACCGAGCCTATTTCCGCAGGGGTGAGCGAAGGGGAAAGCAAGCAAGCGCCGGTCGCTGAGGTGTCCGCCCCGGCGATGGACGAGGCCAAGGCAGTGAAGGTGCTGGCCGCGGCGAAGAAGCGCTCGACACCGAAGGCTGGCGTGGTGCTGGCAAGTGCGGAGGTGGCTCCTGCTCCTGCTCCGGTGGTCGCCGAGGTGGCTCCGGTGGTCGAAATTCCCGCTGTTCCTGCGCCCGTGGTTGCGGTGAGCGCGCCATCCTCGAACTCGGAGAGCCACTCGGGAATGGTGCCACTGGCTGTCGCGGTCACCCTCGCGCTCGCGGGGATGATCGGCGCGTCGGCTCTGGTGTCTCGGCGGATGAAGGCCTGAGAGGGAAGCCGTTCAGCACCCCGGGGAAGCATTCCGGTTACAACGAGTTCGAGGGTACGGTTGCGTGCGAGGCGGGGTGAGAACCTGCCCCCCCCACTCCGGTTTGCTGCTCAGCTTCCGGCGACAGCCCGCGGTCCGGGAACGGCGAACTCCACTCCTCGCGGGTCGAGGTGGCCACCGGTTGGTTGGGACTCGGAGCGGTGACCAGGGGCGGAGGCGATAGGTCGACTGCAGGGCCTCGAGTGGCGATTGTCCGACACGCGAAGCCCGCGATGGAAACCGCCCCGAACCAGCCCACCAGCGCGACCTTCCGGAACGTCTCGCCCATACCCGCCTCCGTGCAGGGCGGTAAGCTGCGCACCCTCCGGCGCTGCGCCAAGTCCACCGTCCTCGGGCGGAGACCTGCGGCGCCGACTTCTGTGATAAATCCGCCAGCGCCATGGCCACCGAGCTCGAGCGTGAAGTCGCGCGCCGCCGCACCTTCGCAATCATCAGCCACCCTGACGCGGGCAAGACCACCCTCACCGAGAAGCTGCTCCTGTACGGCGGCGCGATTCACCTCGCCGGCAGCGTCAAGGCCCGGAGGGCTCGCCGCCACGCCACCAGCGACTGGATGGAGCTGGAGAAGGAGCGCGGCATCTCGGTCACCTCCTCGGTGCTCCAGTTTCCGTACCGCGGCCACGCGGTCAACCTGCTCGATACCCCGGGCCACCAGGACTTTTCCGAAGATACCTACCGGACCCTGGCCGCCGCCGACAGCGCCGTGATGCTGATCGACGCCGCCAAGGGCGTCGAGCCCCAGACCAAGAAGCTGTTCAAGGTCTGCCGGCTTCGCGAGATTCCGATCTTCACCTTCGTCAACAAGCTCGACCGCTACGGTCGCGCGCCCCTCGAGCTGATGGACGAACTCGAGCAGGTCCTCGGCATTCGCGCCTACCCGATGAACTGGCCGATCGGCAGCGGCCCCGAGTTTCGCGGCGTGTACAACCGGCAGACCCGGGTGGTTCACGTGTTCAGCTCGGACAAGAGCCACGGCGAATCGGAGGTCGAGGAGCGCGAGGTGTCGATCGACTCCCCCGAGATCTCCACCCTGCTCTCCGAAGGCGAGCTGGAGCGGCTGCGCGAGGACATCGAGCTGCTCGACATCGGCGGCGACGTCTACACCCGCGAGAAGGGCGACAAGGGGCTGATCACCCCGATGTTCTTCGGCAGCGCGATGACCAACTTCGGGGTTCGGCCGTTTCTCGACGCCTTCCTCGAGCTCGCGCCTGCGCCGTCCTCCCGGAAGACCACCGGGCCAGACGCTCTTCCCACCGACCTGGGCTTCGCCGGCTTCATCTTCAAGATTCAAGCGAACATGGACCCCGCTCATCGCGACCGGATCGCCTTCCTTCGCATCGTCTCTGGCCGCTACGTGAAGGGGATGAATGCCTTCCACTCGCGGCTTCAGAAAGAGGTCCGCCTCGCCAAGCCCAGCCAGTTCCTGGCCGCCGAGCGAACGTCGATCGAAGACGCCTGGCCCGGCGATGTGATCGGCCTCTTTGACCCCGGCATCTACCGGATCGGCGACACCTTGTCCGAGAAAGCGGGGCCGTCGTTCGAGGGCGTGCCGCGCTTCTCGCCCGAGCACTTCGCGGTGGTGCGCTCCCGCGACCCGCTTCGCCGCAAGCAGATGGAGAAGGGCCTCGAGCAGCTCTCGGAAGAGGGCACCGTGCAGATCTTCCAGCAGCTGCAGATGGGAATGAAGGACCCGATCGTCGGCGTGGTCGGCGCGCTCCAATTCGAAGTGCTCCAGTACCGGATCGAACACGAGTACGGCGCCCGCATTCTCCTCGACAAGCTGCCCTTCACCCACGCCCGCTGGGTGGTCGGCCCCGCGTTCGACGCCAAGCAGTTCGACTGGGAAGGCAACCGGCAGACGGTGCAGGACCGCGACGGCCTGCCGCTGGTGCTCTTCCGCGACGACTGGGCGCTCCAGCACGCAGAGCAGAAGCACCCCGAGCTGCAGTTCCTCTCAGCGGCACCGATGCTGAAGCTGGAGAAGACCGGCAGCTGAGCGTCGGATGCCTACCCCAAACAATGCCTCAAACTGACGCGGGGTACTCAGCCGCTGAACGGAGAGAGCCGTCTCCGTTTCGTCAGATTCTACCGAGCTAGCACAGGGTGCTGTAGGCAAGTCCGATCCAGCGGACGGGCGTCAATCGTGCCTTCGAGGAGGCTTCCGGAAGCCGCCGGAGGGTTCTCGAGCTCGGGCTCGTCGCTGATCTTGGCAATGCCGAAGTCGATCAGCTTTGGCAGCAACCGTCCCGCGCGTGAGAGGACGAGCACGTTGGCAGGCTTGATGTCCCGATGAATGATGCCCTGCTCGTGCGCGGTGTGAATCACCTCGCAGAGCCGATCGAGCAGCGCGACGAAGCGGGCCAGCGGCAGCGGCCCCTGCTCGGCGAGCAGCTTGTCCAGAGGCACTCCCCGCACCAGCTCCATGGCGATCCAGAGCAGGCCGTCCGGCTCGATGCCGAAGGCGTAGGTGTGGGCAGCGAAGGGATGGTCGAGGTGGGAAGCGAGGCGCGCTTCACGGAGGAACCGCTGCACCCCGACTTGATCCGCGCTGACCTTCTGGTGGAGAACTTTGATCACCGCCTCGCGGCCGAGCCCGGACTGCTCGGCGCGATAGACCGCACCGAAGCCGCCTTCGCCGATCTGCTCGCAGACGAGGAAGTCGCCGAGCTTGCGGCCCACCATCGGAACCGCGGCCCCGGGCGCCGCGCCGGGCGAAGGTGCGACGACGTCGCTGGACATGACCACTCGAGAAGCAGACGAAGAGGTTCGAGTGAGTGTCGATTCTAGCTTCGAGGGGGGGAGCGTCTAGTTCTACCGGGGCAAGTCCTGCCTACCGGGGTGGGCATTCACCCACAGGGCCGACCACGCGCATTCGGCGACGGTTGCCCGGGCTCAGCGGTGCGGTTCCACCAGGCTGCCGCGGAAGGCGGAATCGCGCAGCAACAGCCCTTCCTTGAACATCCGCGCGGCCCGGGGGCCGATCCAGAATTCCTTCGGGTCGCCCTTGCGGAACGCCTTCTTCAACCACTGTTCCATCTCGAGGAAACGGACCCGGAACTTCTCCGGGGCCGGGTCGCGCCGACCGGTCTGCTGGGTCACCTCGAGTTCTGCCCACATCTTTCCCGAGAGGAGCTCGCCGGCTTCATTGGTGGCCGAGCGTTCGAAGTGGATCACCGGCGAGCGCACCTCATCGATGCGCCAGCTGCCCTTGTCCCTGCCTCGCTTCACCTTGTCGACCTGCACATCGCCGAGATCGCTGGCCGCGAGGTAGCACTCGCCCTCGGGCAGCTGGTCGCGCTTGTCCGAGCCGGCTTTGAAAGGCACCCAATCCGTCGGCACCCGCACCGGGTAGACCTCGAGGGGAAAGCGTTCGAGGTAGCGAAGGAATGCCAGCTCGTCCTCGGGAGCCATGAAGAAGCGCAGGGTGTTGGCCATGGCCCTATCTACCGAAGAGGGCACCGGGTAGCGAGGCCCGCTTCGAAAAGGCCGCGACGGCTAGGGGCTGCGGGGCACGGCCGAGGGGTTCTCGAGCTTGCGCCACAGGTGGGAAGTGGCGAGCAGGCGCCACCTTTGAAGCCGCGGGGGCAGCGGCTGGGCACCGTAGACCAGCAGCTGGTCGAACTGTTCCACCGCCTCGGCCGGTTCGGCCCAGAGGTCGCTCGGGGTCTGGACGCCAGGCCGGAAGCGCACCGGGTGGTGCTCGGCGTCGGCGAAGAAGTTGTGACCCACTCCGCCCCAGGTGGCCGTCCACCACTGGCCCA
>JAYUUC010000361.1:0-4777 GCA_043755105.1 Myxococcales bacterium | reverse complement strand
GCAGCTTGTTGAGCCGGTCGACGATGTTGGGGCTCTCGCCGGCACGAACCAGACTGGACCCTGCCTGCGACGACGGCTGCGGTTGACCCTCTGCCATGGCCTTCTGTCTCCCCTTTTTTTCGACCCGTTGCGCTGGCCGTTCATACGCTGGCCCGCTGGCGCGGGGAAGCAGCCGTTCCGTACGCCAAAGCTCAGCTGTCGTCCGCCGACACCTTCCACTGCGTCCCTGCCGCGGTGTCCTTGATCTCCACCCCCAGAGCCTTGAGCGCGCCGCGAAGCTCGTCGGCGCGGGCAAAATTCTTGGCCTTGCGGGCCTCGATGCGTTCGGCGATCAACCTCTCGACCTCGGCGCTGTCGATGCCCTTCGCTGCCACCGCTCGCGCCTTGCGCCGCTCTAACCACTGGCTGGGGTCGCCGTCGAGCACCCCGAGCACCTTCGAGACCTGGACCACCTGAGCTCGAAGCGACAGCAAGGTCCGGTCGATCAGCGCCTTGTCCTTCACCGGCGGCCGGTCGAGCAGCTCGTTGAGCTCGCCAAACAGGGCAGAGAGTGTCCCCAGGGCTTCGGGGCAGTTGAAGTCGTCGTCCATCGCCGCTTCAAAGGCCGCCAGATGCTTGCCGGGCTCGCCATGAACTGCGCCCGCGGCGGGGGTCTTCCCGGCCACCCGCTCGTCGACCCGGCGGAGCGTCTCGTAGAAGTATTCGATGCGGGTATCGGCATCGGCGAGCGCCTTGTCGGAAAACGCGAGCGCATGCCGATAGTGGGTCGAGAGAAAAAAGTAGCGAAGCGCTTCGGCGTCGATCCGCTCTAGCGCTTCGCGCAGCTGGACCACGTTGCCGAGGGATTTCGACATCTTCGCCCCGTCGAGGTCGAGAAAGCCGCAGTGCATCCACACCTCGGCGAAGGTCTTCCCCGAGGCCGCCTCGCTCTGGGCGATCACGTTCTCGTGGTGGGGGAAAATCAAATCCACCGCTCCGCCGTGAAGGTCGAAGCTCGCTCCGAGATAGCGCGCGGCCATCGCCGAGCACTCGATGTGCCAGCCGGGCCGACCCTTGCCCCAGGGGCTGTCCCAGCTCGGCTCGCCGGGCTTGGCGGCTTTCCAGAGGGCGAAGTCGAGGGGTTCGCGCTTCTGTTCTCCTGCCTGTGCCCGCTCCCCCGCCTGCAGCTCGTCGAGGTTGCGGCCGGAAAGGCGGGCATAGCCGGGGTAGCGGCTCACCGAGAAGTAGACATCGCCCGCAGATTCGTAGGCCACCTCGCGGTCGACCAGCTGCGCCACCAGAGCGATGATCTCCGGAATGTGGTCGCTCACCTTCGGAGCGACGTCCGGTTCAATCAAATGGAGCGCCCGGGCGTCCGCCCGGAACTCCTCGACGAAACGAGCGGCGAGCTGCACCGGCTCTTCTCCGGTGAGCTGTGCTGCCTTGATGATCTTGTCGTCGACGTCGGTGAAGTTCCGAACGTAGTGAACCTTGAATCCGCGAAAGCGCAGGTAGCGAACCACCACGTCGAACGAGGTGAACGTTCGGGCGTTGCCGACGTGGACGTAGCTGTAGACGGTGGGACCACAGACGTAGATGCCGAGCTCCCCCGGCACCCTGGGAACGAGCGCTTCCTTCCGATGGGTAAGCGTGTTGAAAACCTTGATGCGGGCGGTGGGCGGTTGAGCAGAAGGGTCCATGGGGGCCTCGGCAACCTAGCAAAGCGTCGCTCGAACGCCCACTCGAGCACGGGCTCAGGCCGAAGGATGGGAGAGCAGCTGCTCCAGCAAATCGAGGCGGGGCGGCTTGGCGAGGTGCGCGTCGAAACCCGCATGCAGCGCCCGCCGTCGGTCCTCGGGTTGGGCATACCCGGTGAGGGCCACCAGCTGGGCCAGCTTCAAGCGCGGGTTCTGGCGAAGGGCGCTCGCCACCGCGTAGCCGTCCATCCCCGGCAGGCCGATGTCGCAGAGGACGATGTCGGGTTGAAAGGCGACCGCCTTGTCCACCCCTTCCGGCCCGGAGAAAGCCATCTCGACGAGATGGCCGTCGAGCTCGAGCAGCGCCTTGAGGCTCTCGGCGGCGTCGACATTGTCCTCGATGATCAACACTTTCCGGATCTCGGCGTGGACCGCCGCGGCGAGGCTCGCGACAGGCTTCGACTGCAGCTCGAGCCGCGCGAGCGTGACGAGAAACGAAGCGCCTCGTCCCGGGCCGCCGCTGCGGGCTTCGACCGTTCCCCCGTGCTGCTCGACCAGGCTCTTGACCAGGGCCAGCCCGAGGCCAAGCCCACCCCGGGTGCGTTCCAGCGAGCGGTCGGCCTGGGCGAACGAGTCGAAGATTCTTTCGATCATCCCGGGCTCGATCCCGATGCCGGTATCGGAGACCTCCAGCGTCGCGAGCGGACCCTTGGCCGAGACGGTCAGGGTGAGGGTCCCACCCGATGCGGTGAACTTGGCGGCGTTGTTGAGAAGGTTTCCAATCACCTGGGCGAGCCGGGTCTCGTCGCCGTTTACCCATACCGGAGTGGAGGGAAGCCGCAGCACGACCTTCAACGCGGCGAGCATTCCTTCCTGGTCTTCCACCGTCTGGCGCACCAGCGCGGCGAGATCGACGTTCTTGCGCTGAAGTAGAATCTTTCCCCGCGAGATTCGAGTGACGTCGAGGAGGTCGTCGATCAACCTCACCAGCTGCTTCGCCTGTCGGTCGATGACCGCCGCCGCGTGAAGGGCCTGACCGTCGAGTCCTCGGTTGCGAAGCAACAGCTCCACGCTGTGACGAATCGGGGTGAGGGGGTTGCGCAGCTCGTGGGAGAGCATGGCGAGAAACTCATCTTTCTGCCGTTCGGCGGCGGCAAGGGCGAGCTCGGCATTCTTCCGCTCGCTGATGTCCAGCACGCAGCCGATCAATTCCACCGGCTGGCCATTCTCACTGCGGACGACCTTGTGTTCATCGCGCACCCAGCACCAGCGACCGTCGGGGCAGTGGATCCGGTACTCGGACACCGTGGTTCCAGCGGGATTCAACTGCCGAGTGCTCTCGATCAGCCGGGCCGCGTCGTCAGGGTGCACGCTGTCCACCCACAGCCGGCTGTCGTGGAGCAGCGACTCGGGCTCGAACCCGAACAGCGCGCGCACGTTCTGACTGATGAACGTGGCGACAAAGGGAGGCTCGGGGCGGCAGGTGTAGATCACCACCGGGCTGTTGTGGACCAGCTGGGCGAGCCGACGCTCGCTGCCGACCAGTGCCTCCTCCAACTTCTTCCGGGCGGAGATCTCCCGGCAGAGCGCGAGAATCTGCAGTCCCTGTGGGCGGTGGAGGACCTTGGCTTCAATCTCGATCGGAACCGAGATCCCCGCAGGTCCGCGGTAGTGAATCTGCAGCTGCTCGACTTTTCCCTCGGCAAGGCAGCGAGTCAGCGCGGCAGCGTTGCGCTCGAGGTCCTCAGTCGCAGTCCACTCCAGCACCGAGCGGCCCACGATTTCCCCCAGTCGCTGGTGGCCCGACAAGCGAACGTATTCCTGATTGGCATCGGTGACCCGGCCATCGGCGTCGAGAATGAGGAAGCCATTGCCGGTGGCTTCGATCAGCAGGCGAAATTTCTGTTCGGTTTCAGTCCACTCCGGGGGGGCCCTCTTCCGGTCGGTGCCGTCGTGAACCAGGCCGACCAGGTAGGTGCACCGGCCGTGACCGTCGAATACCGGCGCCACCGCCACCTCTCCAACGCGCAATCCCGAGGGAAACAGCACTCGGTCCTCCCAGCGCACTTCTTTGCCTGACTCCACCGCCTCGGCGAACTTGGCGAAGGACAACGGCTGGGACGCAGCAGGCACGACCTGGCGAGGAGACCGACCGATCACCTCGTCCCGGCGCATCCCCGTGTCCACGAGGAACCGCTCGCTTACCCAGTCGAAGCGATAGTCGCCGCCAGGCAAAACTGCGAGATAAAAAAAGACCCCGGGCAAGTAGGTATACAGGGCCTCGAGCCCTGTGGCTCTGAGGTCCGGTGGACTGCCTTGAACCATGTGACCTTCTTCACAGCTCATCGGGGACCGTCTTCATTCGATAACCTGGCCACCTCGGCGCAACCGTTGAAGTGGTCTGGCGCTGGCCCCCCGGCCGTTTTCGAGACAAAGGGCCCTCCTTTCACGCCGGCAGGTTCTATCGGTGTGCTTCCTCTACACTTGGAATAGCGTCTTCACTCGTTGAAGGTCTTGCACGCCATTCATGATTTTCTTCCCCTGCACCGTGCGGGCTCGGAAATCTACGCGTTCAATCTTTGTCGTGAGCTCTCCCGCGAACATCAGGTCGAGGTGCTTTGCGCCGAGTACGACCCTCAACGGGCCCACGGGTCGATCACCCACCGGTCACACCAGGGGCTGAGCGTTCACGAGATGGTGAACAACTGGGCGTTCGGCTCCTTCGCCGAGACCTACTCTTCCCCGCGGCTGAACACCTCTCTGGCCCGAGTCCTCGACCAGGTACGCCCCGACCTGCTTCACCTTCACAATCTGCTCAACCTCTCGTTCGACTTGCCTTCGCTGGCCTGGGCGCGCGGCATTCCTTCGGTGGCGACACTTCACGACTACACCCTGGTCTGCCCTTCCGGTGGCCAGCGGGTTCACCTCGCCGAAGAGCACGTCTGCCTCCAGATCGACCCCAAGCGGTGCGCCCGCTGTTTTGCGCAGTCTCCCTTTCACGCCCAGATGGCCTTCGGGGCGCTCAGCAGCAGACCGGGGCTCGCAGGCCCGGCCGCCTCGCTGGGGCGGTCGCTGCGCCAGCGCTTTCCCGGAAGCGTTGC
>JAYUUC010000360.1:0-4779 GCA_043755105.1 Myxococcales bacterium | reverse complement strand
CGGATTGAGTGTCGGGAGAGGAAGCGAGGGCAGAGGCGGCGTTCATGGCGGGGGCTCCAAAGGGAAGACCCTCCTACCTCAATGCACACCCCCGGCCAACGTAGTTTTCAAGCAATTACGAGAACTTGAATGTTGAAAAAACCCTACATCAGAGAGACATGCTTACACCACGTGTCCAAATTAAGTACATATTCGACAGATTTTTCCGCCCTTGACAGAACACTAGCTGCTCGCAGAAGTGTAGCGACCGATCGACTTCAGCCACACCCTCCGGGACAGGAAACCGAAGACCACCGTCCCCCCCAAGGCGCCCAGAAAGGCGGTCAGCGGCAGCTTTCCCAGCATCGCCTGGGCTGGAAAGGTCGTCAGCATTCCCAGAGGAATGAGGAAGGTGAACACCAGGTGAAAGACGCCGCGGAACACCGACGAGGGCCAGCGGGCGGCATCGAAGACGGCGCCGAACAGGTAGGTGAGGTTGTCGACCTTGACCACGTAGAACGCGGCACTGACGGTGAGAATCCAGAGCGAATAGAGCAGCGCCGTGGCGAGCAGCAGCAGCAACCCCGCGGTGACCAAGCCCAGCAGCGAGGGCCGGGTACCGAGCAGGTGAAAGGCGTAGACAAACACCGCACTGCTGGTGAGCACGCTGGTGAACTTCCAGAGCTGGAAGCGCGAGGTGGAGACGAGGAACTGGGCGTCGGCGGGCTTCAGCAGCACGAAGTCGAGCGTTCCCTTGCGTATATGGTCGACCACGCTCTGGAGGCTGGGGTTGATCGCCCCGTCGAGCACTCCCTGAAGGAGAATGAACCAGCCGGTGACCAGCAGCGCTTCGCCGAAGCTCCAGCCGGCCACCTCGGTGCGGGCGTGGAAGACCACGAATAGCGGCACCAGGGCGGTCGCGGTCCAGAAGAGGGAAATCACCCCGTCGATGAGGAAGTCGTAGCGGTACTCCGCGGCGAGCAGCACCGACGAGCGCAGTTGCACGCCGAACAAGCGCAGGTAGCGGGGGAGCATCGCCCTACCCTCCAAAGGCCGAGAAGCGGCGCAGGCCCCGGCGCCACAGCAGCGAGGTGAGCGCGAGGAGCAACGCCACGAAGGCCCACTGCCGACCAAGCAGGACGAGCGCTCCGGCGCGGTCGTGCATCGAGGTCATCAGCTCGACCGGAAAGCCAATCTGGTATCGAAAAGGCAGTGCGTTGGTGGCGTTGCGCATCCACAGCGGGAGAAAATCCAGAGGAAACAGATAGCCGCTGAAGACGAAGGACACCGCCAACCACACGTCCATCACCTTGGTGCTGCTCTGCATGAAGAAGGCGAGGCAGCCGATCGCGATGTTGGAGAGGAAGGAGATCGACCACGCGCCGACCATCGCCAGTACCCAGATTCCCCACAGCGCCGGGTCGTGGGGCAGCACCTTGGGACCGACGAGGAGCAGCGCTATTACCGCCACCGGAATCGCTACCACCAGGCGCATCGGTATCGCGGCGATGTTCTCGGCAGCGAAGCTGAGCATCGGGTGGAACGGCTTCAGCAGCCGCATCGCCATCGTCCCGGTGCGGACCTCGAAGTTGATCTGCCAGGCCGCCCAGGCTGAGGTGAGCTGGCGGACGATGAACACCGCGAGGAAATAGCCGGTGAACTCCGCGGTGCCATAGGCCTTGCCGGTACTCTGGGCGACCACCGGCTGATCGCGGGCCACCGCGGTCCAGAGGGCGAGGCTGATCAGCGGCATCGTGGTGGCGAGCACCCAGACAAACATCTCGGCGCGGTAGGCGACTGCCTCGGCGAAGGAAATCTTGAGGACGGTGGGCAGCGCGCGGAGGGTGCGGCCGGGCGACAGGCTCATCCGGACACCGCGGAGCGTTCGGCATCGTGGGCCCGCGCGGAACGGCTGCGGGAGAACAGCTCGCTCATCACCTCTTCGAGCGGCGGGTTCTCCACGGTGAGGTCGAGCACCTCGAAGCTCGCGAGCGCGCGGGTGACGGTGGCGTTGACCTGGTCCTGAGGGACCTGGAGCACTGCGCTCTGGGCCTCGACCGACACCACCTTGCCGAGTCCTGCGAGCGCCTCGCGGGGCACCGGGCGGCCGAAGCGAAGCACCACCCGCTTCTCGGGGCGGATCTGCTGGACGAGGTCGGCGAGGCCTCCGTCGTACGAGAGGACGCCCTTGTCGATCACGATCACCCGGGGGCAGAGCGCGGCGACATCGTCCATGTAATGGCTGGTGAGGATCAGCGTCGCGCCGAAGCGCTCGTTGTAGCTCTTGATGAAGTCCCGCATCACCGTTTGCATCGAGACGTCGAGGCCGATGGTGGGCTCGTCGAGGAAGAGCACCTTGGGACGATGAATCAGCGCTGCGGCGAGTTCGCACTTCATCCGCTCGCCGAGCGAGAGCTGGCGGGTGGGCTTCTGCAGCAGGTCTCCGAGATCGAGCAGCGATGTGAGCTCGGCGACGGTCTCGTTGAACTGCGCCCGGGGGACGTCGTAGATGGCGCGGTTGAGGTCCAGGGTTTCGGCAGGAGGCAGGTCCCAGAGCAGCTGCTGCTTCTGGCCCATCACCAGCATTATCTTCTTGAGGAAGGCGGACTCTCGCTGGCGCGGAGTGTGTCCGTCGACGCTGACTTCTCCGGCGCTGGGGTGGAGCAGGCCCGAGAGCACCTTCAAGGTGGTGGTCTTCCCCGCGCCGTTGGGACCGAGAAAGCCGACCCGCTCGCCCGGTTTAATCTCGAAAGAGATGCCGTCGACCGCCTTGACCGTGGTGTAGGTGCGGTGAAACAGCGCCGTGAAAGCAGACTTGAGGCCGGGCGGCCGCTTGTGGACTTCGTAGTGCTTGCGCAGGCCTTGGACGGAGATCATCGGGGCAGGAGTTAACCCGTTCGGTCTCCGGGCGCGCGGGTTTTCGAAACGAGCGGGGCGCCCCGCGGTTTGATAGAGGTCACGTTCATGTCCGGGGACTACGACAAAGATCTCGATCGCTGGATGCCGCGGCTGCTCTCGGTGTGGCGGCGCGCCCGCAAGAGCAAGCCGGGTCCCCCCGACCGCCTCGCGCATCACGAGCTGAAGGAGGTCGCCGCGGGGGTGAAGCAGCTTTCGCTCGGCCTCACCCGCGACCGCTCGCTTGCCGGCGCCACCTACATGGACGACCCGCAGCTCCTCGGCGCCTACCTGCTCTTCTACTGGCCGGTCTCGTATGCCCAGGCCCGGCAAGCGCTCGGTGAGCTGCCCAACCGCCCCCGGGTCGCCCTCGATCTCGGAAGCGGACCTGGGCCGCTGGCTTTCGCCACTCTCGACGCGGGCGCCAGCGAGGCCACCTGCGCCGACCGGAGCAAGTCCGCCCTCTCCCTCGCCCGCGAGCTCGCCACCGAAGCGGAGGAAGCCCTCGCGACCCGGGAGTGGGACCCGCTCAAGCCCGGAAAGCTCCCCGAGGGGCCGTTCGATCTGATCACCATGGGCCACCTCCTCAACGAGCTTTACCGCGGCGATGGCCAGGCGACGGCCAAGCGCGCGGCGGTGCTGGAGCAGGCGCTCGAGAAGGTGAAGAAGGGCGGCACCCTGCTGGTGCTCGAACCGGCGCTGCGGGAGACCTCGAGAGGCTTGCTCGAGGTACGGGACCTGATGGTCGCCAAGGGCTACCCCGTTCGGGCGCCCTGCCTCTTCCGCGGCAACTGCCCGGCCCTCACCCGAGGCAGCGACTGGTGCCACGCCGAGCGACGCTGGCGAATGCCGGCGCTGGTGGAGTCGATCGCCAAGGCGGCGTCGCTCCACAAGGAATCTTTGAAGATGAGCTACCTCGCGCTCGGCCCAAAAGGCGAAGCCTGGCGGGAACCTCCTCCGGGAAGACTGTTCCGGATCGTCTCCGAGTCGCTCGAAGGCAAGGGGCGGCGACGCTACATGGGCTGTGGCCCCGAGGGCCGGGTAGGGCTCGCGCTGCAAGAGAAGCATCGCTCGGAGCGGAACGGCGTTTTCTTTTCCCTCGACCGCGGCGATGTGATTCGCATCTCCGAAACCGAGGAGAAGGGCGACGGCTTCGCGATGGGCGAAAAGTCTGAGGTGGCCCGCATCGCCCCCGCTGGGCGCGGACTTCCCGAGAGCTGGGAGTAGCGGCCGATGAAGGCGCTGCCGCTGTGGGCTCTGCTGCTGCTCCTGTCCGGCTGCCGCAAGGACACCCCGGAACAGAAGCTGCTGCGGGCCTTCGAAGGCGCCTATCCGGCAGAAGCCCGCCCCAACGGCGAGGTGCGCCGCTTCGAGCTGACCGCCGCCGAGGCCGAGCTGCCGCTGCTCCAAGGTGAGAAGCTCAAGGTCTGGGCTTACAACGGACAGGTGCCGGGCCCGACCTTCCGGGTTCGTCTCGGCGATACGGTTCGGGTGGCGTTCACCAACCACCTCCCCCAGCCGACCACCGTGCACTGGCACGGGGTGCGCGTCCCCAATGGAATGGACGGAGTGCCCCACCTCACCCAGCCGCCGATCGAACCCGGAGGCACCTTCGTCTACGAGTTCACCCCCAAGGACGCGGGGACCTTCTGGTTCCACCCTCACGTGCGCGGCAGCGAGCAGGTCGAGCGCGGACTGTATGGGGTGCTGATCGTCGAGGACGCGCAACCGCGACCCTACAGCCAGGACCTGGTCTGGGTGGTGGACGACTGGCTCCTCGACGAGCGCCGCCAGGTGTTCCCCGAGTTCAATACCCGCCACGACCTGATGCATGACGGCCGCTGGGGCAGCGACATCAGCGTCAACGGCCATACCCAGCCCGCGGTGGCAGTGAAGGCAGGCGAG
>JAYUUC010000359.1:0-4780 GCA_043755105.1 Myxococcales bacterium | reverse complement strand
GCATCTTTGCCCGGAGCCGTGATGAAGACGTCCCTCGATCCGATGGTGACCCGGCCGAGCTCGGTGCCGGTCCCCATCTCCAACCTCCAACTTCGGCTGAGGTGCCCGGTGAGCAAGTCGCTCGCGGTCAGACCCTTTCCGTCGAAGTCGAGCCACAGGTTGCGCTTCAGCGAGAGCACGTCGGGGCTCGGATTCGCGTCTCCCCGGCGCTGCTCCACCAGCTTCATCGTGGCGCCCACCTTCATCGGGAATGCGGGGAATTTCTTCCACTCCTCGGGGAGCGACGTCTGCTGCGGGTCGATGGCCAGCGGCCCATCCACGGTGACCTGTCGAAGCGCGTCGACGGCTTCGAAGGCCCACACTTCGTCTCCGGTCGTCCACGGGCCGTCTGGCACGGGACGTTTGGATTCCGTCACCGGACCATCACTTCTGGCCTCGAGGGTGACCGTCCAGCTGCCCGGTCGCAGCTGGACCCGCAATCTTCCGTCGCGCTCCAGGCGGGCCGGGAGCGGGCTCTTCAGCTCGAAGCCGCTGAAGCCGTCGGGGAGTGCCTTGCCGAGCAGGACCTCACGGTGAGAGCCAGAAACCCGCAGATCCACCTGCGTGGTGAGGCGCACGGGGATGTCGTCGAGCAGATGCCGGTGGACTTGAATGTCGAGCTGGTCCGACTCTTCTGCAACCGCCGTTTTCTGAAGCCAGACAACGCCTGAAAGATCGCGCTGCGGTCGGTCGATCGACTTGCCGCGGACGCTCAAGGAGAGCAGGCCGGTCTCGAGCGGAATGCGAAGCGATTCGGGAGCGGCGTCCCATTCGAAGCGACCGGTGAGCTGGTGGTCTCCGGGGGACACCCGCACCGCCGGTCCAGAGCCCACCGAGCGCGCCAGGACCACCGCTCCCTTGCCATCGACGCGAACGTCATCAGGCCACCGGTCGGCATCCCCCGGCAAAGGCAGCCATTGCTCGGTCTCCACTTTCCAGACCTGGGTGAAGGTTCCTCCCCGGTCGTCGAGTACGAGCGTGAGCTTGGAAGGCCAGGCGCAGCGGGTCTTGGTGAGGTCTCCAAGGAGGTAGGTGCACTGCTCCTCTTCACTGCCTCTGATCGCCCAGGCGGTCCAGGGCTTGAGCGGCTCGGGAACCGCCGCAGGAGCGAGGGGGTTCTCGGCTCTTGCCGAAGACGAGATCATCCCGAGCAGCACTGCGAGGGGAAGTGCGAGTTTCATCGATGCTCCAGGATTGTTTGAAGGGATTCGAGGCCCGAGGCAACTCGGGCGCACCCAGGTCGAAAATCCTGGGCGTGCTTCGGTGCGTTCGAGAACAGGAAGCTATAACAATTTCGAGGCTTTGAGTTTTCGCTGGCGACGGCCTCGGATCGATTACCCATGGTCCCGCCCTTTCGCGGTCTTCCTTCCATCTCGCCAACCCTTCTGATCGCTTCCTTGCGCAGCTCGATCGGCGGGCGAAGTCGTCCTCACGGGGCCGGCGTTCGGGGTGGGCGTGGGGTGCCCCCCTGGCGGCAGGACTGGCGTCGCTTTCCCTGCTCAAGTTTCACGCCCCGCCACCGGAAGCTGCCCTTCGGTTCAAGGGGTCGATGCTCTCGGTTTACCTGCAGCGCGATGGCCAGGTGGCTCGAGCGATCGGCCCGACAGAGACGCTTCGCCCGAGTGACGCCCTTCGGGACCAAGGCGCCGCAACAGGTCTCGTCCGGGACCGCGGTCCTCGAAGACTCTGCGATTCTCGACGCGTCCCCCGGAGATGAGCTGTTCGTGGCGGTGTTCTCACCTCAGCCGTTCGATCTCGACGGCACCCCTCCTCCCAGCTGGTCGGTCTATTCCGCTGCCTGAGCGTCGTTCACTCCGCCACGGTGGATGTGATTTCCGCCGCGCTCCAGCTGAACGCGGAAGGAACGGTCTACGTCAACCGCTTCGATGGGGTCGAACAGCACGTCGCTTACCTCGCGGCGTATGACTCCGTTGCGCCCCTCACCCAGGCGACGGTGACGGCCAATGGAGCGTCGGTTCCGTTCAATGCCCAGGAACATGCCTACTCGGTGTATCAGCAGACGCCTTTCCTCAACCTCGGGGCAGCCAACACCCTCACCGTCAAGTTGTCGGGGAAGCCAGACTTCAATGCCACCGTCGAGCTGCCGGGCGACTTCCAGCTGATCAACGCGCCTGCGACCGTACAGAAGCAGACTGCCTTCACCCTGGCCTGGTCTGCCTCGAACAAGGCAACCTCGTACTCGGTCGAGGTCTACGATGCGAATTCGAACCTTCTCTTCGGTCAGCAGCTGATCGGACAGTCCGTTCAGATTCCCGGGCTGAGCCAGACCGGCGACGTCTTTGCGTTCGTCACCGCCAATCTGGCAGCGGCTGACCGCCATCTCGCAGGGGCGGTGCGCTTGGGACAATCTCTGACCGTCACTCCCTGAATTCACCGGGGGGGGAGAACGAGCGCCTCGGAGCCCCTGGTTCCGGGGCGCTTTTCCCATGGAAGGGAGTGGGAACTGGGTGACGAAATTTCAGAAGGGCAGGAGCAGTCTCCGTCCCCCCGATGTCGATAACTGGTTGTCGTTCCCTCTGCCGTGTCTGCTCTTAACCCTTGTGGAGAATCGCCATGCCTGTCTCGCCCATTTCCCCGTCCCGAATCGCGTCACCGAAGAGTGCACTGCCTTCTGATGAGCAATTGCTCGCCGCCCTGGACAAGGTCCTCCTGGAGCGGCGCCGACACCGACGCTCCCCAGTACTTCGTCGTCAAGGGGCAGAAGTTCATCGGCTATTTCGTGGACGATGGCGGATACTCAAAGAAGGTGGTTGCCAATCTGAATGGCAAGATCCTGGCCCGACGGGCTTCGTCCGAGCCGTGATCGCCCGAGGATTCACCTTCTCGTGGCGTTCGTGACTTTCGAAAACGGGTAGCCTCCCTCCTCCTTTAGTGGAGGCACCCGTGGCCGCGCCCTCTCAGAAAATCGACTCCGTTCTCTCGGAAGCCCGGCTCTTTCCTCCTCCTCTGGCGTTCGCCGAGCGCGCCCACGTCAACAGCCGTGAGGCCTACGACCGCCTCTGTGCCGAAGCCGCCAGCGATCCGGAGAGCTACTGGGGTGCTCGCGGGAGAGACGAGCTGTACTGGAAGGAGCCCTTCACCTCGGTGCTGGAGTGGAAGCCGCCGCTGGCGCGCTGGTACCTCGGGGGGACCACCAACCTCAGCTACAACTGTCTCGACCGCCACTTGCCCGCGCGGAAGGACAAGGTGGCAATTCGCTTCGAGGGCGAGCCCGGAGACCGCCGCGACCTGACTTACGGCGAGCTGCTCGAGCAGGTCTGCCGCCTTGCCAACGGACTGAAGTCCCTCGGCGTGGGGAAGGGCGACCGGGTGGGCATCTACCTGCCGATGGTTCCCGAGGCCGCGGTGGCGATGCTGGCCTGTGCCCGGATAGGCGCGGTCCACTCGGTGGTGTTCGGCGGCTTCTCTGCCGAGGCCCTTCGAGAACGGATGAACGACGCGGGCGCCAAGGTCCTGCTCACCGCGGACGGCGGCTGGCGCAAGGGGCAGGTGGTGCCGCTGAAGCAAAACGTCGATGAGGCGGTGCCCGGAATTTTCAGCCTCGAGAAGGTGGTGGTGCTGCGTCGGGTGGGGAAGGGGGGCCTCGACACAGGACGCGAGCTCGACTGGCAAACCTTGGTCGACGCGCAGCCTGCATGGTGCGAGCCGGAATGGGTCGAGAGCGAGCACCCGTTGTTCATCCTCTACACGTCGGGTTCGACGGGAAAGCCGAAGGGAGTGCTCCACACCACCGCCGGCTATGCGGTGAATGTGGCGCTCACCACCCGCTGGGTGTTCGACCTCAAAGAAGACGACGTCTACTGGTGTACCGCGGACGTGGGCTGGGTGACGGGCCACTCCTACGTGGTCTACGGGCCGCTGATGAACGGTGCCACGACTATGATTTACGAAGGGGCTCCGACCACGCCCGGGCCAGACAGGTTCTGGGAGCTGATTGCCCGGCACCGGGTCTCGATCTTCTACACCGCTCCCACGGCGATTCGCGCCTTCATGCGGCTGGGGCCGGAGCATCCGGC
The DNA here is from genome assembly GCA_043755105.1 of Myxococcales bacterium. GTDB lineage: Bacteria > Myxococcota > Myxococcia > Myxococcales > Myxococcaceae > JAYUUC01. The sequence goes on along the minus strand of JAYUUC010000359.1, from coordinate 704 downwards.
GAAGCACGACCTCTCGTCGCTCCGACTGCTTGGCTCCGTGGGAGAGCCGATCAACCCCGAAGCGTGGATGTGGTACCGCGAAGTGATTGGCGGCAACCGCTGCCCGGTGGTGGATACCTGGTGGCAGACCGAGACCGGGGCAATCTTGATTGCGCCCCTTCCTGGAGCCATCGGGACCAAACCGGGGTCGGCCACTTTGCCGTTGCCTGGAATCCGCGCCGAGATCCTCGACGAGCATGGAGTCGCCGTCCCCCGCGGCAGTGGCGGCCACCTTTTCATCACCCGGCCCTGGCCATCGATGTTGCGCACGCTCTACCGAGACCCTCAGCGATACGAGCAGACCTACTTCAGCGAGCTGCCCGGCAAGTACTTCACCGGCGATGGCGCACGCCAGGATGCCGACGGCTACTTCTGGCTGATGGGGCGGGTCGACGATGTCGTGAACATCGCCGGTCACCGGCTCGGCACCGCCGAAGTGGAGAGCGCGCTGGTGTCCGATCCGCGGGTCGCCGAGGCTGCCGTGGTGGGGCGCCCGGATGACCTCAAGGGGACTTCCCTGGTGGCCTTCGTGACCTTGAAGAAGAGCGTTGCCGTCAGTCCAGAGCTGAAGAAGGAGCTGAGCCTGCACGTGGGAAAGGAGATCGGCGCGATCGCTCGACCCGATGAGATTCGTTTCGCCGAGGCGCTGCCGAAGACCCGCTCGG
>JAYUUC010000358.1:0-13767 GCA_043755105.1 Myxococcales bacterium | reverse complement strand
GGATGCCAGCATCAACCCCGGCAACTCGGGCGGACCGCTGCTCAATCTGTCGGGCGAGGTGGTGGCGATCGCCAACGCCGTCAACGTCGCCGGACAGGGCATCGGCTTCGCCACGCCGATCGACATCGCCAAGGAGATTCTCCCCCAGCTCAAGAGCCAGGGGTCGGTGCGCCGCGGCTGGCTCGGGCTCTCGGTGCAAGACCTCACTCCCGAGGTGGCAAAGCTGTTCAACGAGCGCAGCTTCTCGGGAGTGATCGTCTCTGAAGTTCAGGTGGGAGGCCCTGCAGCAGCGGCCGGCCTCCAGGTGGGCGATGTGATTGTCGAGGTGGACCGCACGCCGGTGTCCCACGCGCAAGCGCTGCGCTGGAAGATCGCCACCGCCGGAATCGGCCACCCCTTGCAGCTCGCGGTGCGCCGCGCCGGCCGTGCTTTCACCGTTCCGGTCGCGCTCGCCCCCCCTCCCGCCGACAAGCAGAAGCCGGAGGCACTGGCCAATTCCCTCAAGCCCACCCCGGATGACGCCTCGACCGCCTGGCTTGATGTGGGCGCGACGGTGGGAGGGGTCGACGCCATCGCCTCGCGCAGGACCGGCCTCACCGTGCCTTTCGGGGCGCAAATCCGCTCCGTCCAGCCAGGCAGCGCGATGGCGGCCGCCGGGCTTCTCGACGGCGATGTGGTGCTCAAGGTCGACACCCGGGAAATCGAGACCCCCGACGCGCTGGTCCACCTGGTCGAGGGGCTGCAGCCAGGGAGCCTCGTTCGCCTCTTCGTTCGCCGCGGGCAGAAGACGCTTCCCTTCACCTTGCGCAAGCCGTAGCGCGGACTGCTCCTTGCAGCGCCCGGCCTGCTGCGATACGTAGGGCGCCCTTTTCATTTGTGACATCAAAGGAGCATCCGTGACTGAGGCAGCGAAGAAGACCCCCCCCCCGAAGAAGAAGGGGCAGCGCGCCGCCCGTGGCGGCGGCAAGAAGGCGTGCACGGTCGTGGGCTGCAAGCGCCCCTACCGCGCCAAGAGCTACTGCTTCTTCCACTACAAGAAGTGGCGGCAGGGAGAGCTCCCCCACTCCCGCTACCGGATCTGTTCCAAGCCCGAGTGCCGGAAGAAGACCTTCAAGGCGGGCATGTGCGAGACCCACTTCGCCGAGTCCCGCAAGGCCACGGAAGCCGCCGCAGCGTAGAGCGTCTTCCCTCACGAGGCTTGGGCGAAACTCCGAGAGCTTCTTCCCTCTCGGGGGACGAAATCCGTTCACCCCGAGCCTGTCGAGGGGCTGCCTCGTCGTTTAACCGTCCTTCATCATATTCCGCCGCAGATGCGCGAACGCCGAGAGCCACAGCTCGGCTTCTCTTTGCGACAGCTGCGCGCGGACCAGGGACCGTGAGAGCTCTCTCCGGACGTGCTCGGGCGCCTGGGGGTTGAGAAAGCCGCTCCCGAGCAGCACCTCTTCCATCCTCGCTTCGAGCGCGTGAATCGACGCCAGTCGAGCCCCTGCCACCACGAGGGACGGCGCTTCTGGCAGCTGAGCGCGGGCGCAGAGGTAGAGCATCACCCCCACCGCCTGCGAGAGGTTCATCGAAGGCTGCGGACCGCGGGTGGGAATCACCACCACATCGGTGCACCAGCCGAGCTCGTCGTCGGACAGTCCCCGCTTTTCTCCTCCAAACACCAGCGCCACCGGTCCCCGCCGGGATTCTTGAAGCAGCTTTTCCACCGCCGATTCCGGGCTCAGCGCCACCCGGCCCTTGAGCTCGTCCCTCGAGGTGGTGCCGCAGCAGTAGACCGACGGAGCCACCGCCTCGGCGAGGTCCTTGGCCACCGCGAGCCCCTGGAGGACGGACTCCGCCCCCACTGCCAGTTTCTCTGCGGCGCCAAAGGCATGGGTGACCGGGTCCGAGAGGACCAGCCGTTCGAATCCGAAGTTGGCCATCAGACGGGCGATGGCGCCGAGGTTGTCCGGTGAACGAATTTGATGACACACCACGGTGAGGTTTCCGGCCAGGACCGACATGATCGGAGTTTAGCTGGCGGAATCCTGGGAAAGGCCGGTATATTGGGTCTCTGCATGCGCCGCCTCTTCGCCAGCTTCGTCCTCAGCTCTGCGTTCTTTCTGGTTGCCTGTGGTGCGGGCGGGGTTCCCGCGCGCGCGCCGACCGCGTCGCAGGCGCTCACCAGCGCTGCAGAGCTGCTCGAGCTCGAGTCGCCCGCGGTGCGGCAGGACCTCTTCCGTGAAGTTGCCCGCACCTCGATGCTTCAGGCGGGGCTGACCTCGAAGGGGCCGGTGCTGTTTCCTCTGGTTCGCAATGGGGAAGTGATCGCCGCCCCCGGCTTTGATCCCCGAACCGACCTTCTCGTCGCTCCCGATGCGGGCGAAGGCATTCAGCTCTCTTTTGATGGCCGTGGCGACCGCTGGTCGAACGAGCGACGCGAGAGCCTGCAGGGGCTGTCCGAGCGCGAGGCTGCCGAGCTGATCTCCCGCACCTTGCTCACCACCTGGGGCGTTCATCCTTCGGGCGCGGTCGAAGTCCATCGGACCCCGGGCGCGCCCTATGCGGCGGCCTACATGGACGGGGTGCTTCAGCTCAACCCGGCCTTCATCTATCTCGCCACCTCGGCGGTCAGCGCTTCCAGCCTCGCCTCGGTTCAGTAGAGTTCGCGACCGGCTCTTCTTCCCGGACCTGCCTCCGATGAGCCAGACGAACCTGCTGTTTCAGCAGCTCCCCTTCAATCTCCAGAAGACCGATCTGGCCCTGGGCGAGCGCTACCAGGGCAAGGTGCGCGACACCTATCGAGACCGCGACCGGCTGGTGCTGGTGACGACCGACCGGCTCTCGGCCTTCGACCACGTGCTCACCACGATTCCGTTCAAGGGGGAGATCCTCAACCGGCTCACCCACTTCTGGTTCGAGAAGACCGCCCACGTGGTGAAGAACCACGTGCTCGCGATGCCCGACCCCAATGTCACCGTGGGCCGAATGTGCCAGGCGTTTCCGGTCGAAGTGGTGGTCCGGGGCTATCTCACCGGAAGCCTGTGGAGGGACTACCAGGCCGGCACACACGGCACCTACCGGGTGCCCATTCCGGAAGGGATGAAGAAGGACCAGGCGTTCGAGTCGCCGATCATCACCCCGTCCACCAAGGCCGAGTATGGCCGGCACGACGAGCCGATCTCTGCGGAGCAGATCGTCGCGCAGAAGCTGGTCACCCCGCGGGATTGGGCCCGCGCCACCGAGGCGGCGCTGGGGCTGTTCGCCGAAGGGCAGAAATGGGCGAAGGGCCGCGGGCTGATTCTGGTCGACACCAAGTACGAGTTCGGCCTCTCTGACGGCGAGCTGTATGTGATTGATGAGATTCACACCCCTGATTCCAGCCGTTACTGGGTGGCGGACGAGTACGATGGCCGGTTCGCACGCGGCGAAGACCAGAAGATGCTCGACAAGGAAAACATCCGGCAGTGGTTGATCCGCGAGCGCGGCTTTCAGGGCCACGGGCGGCCGCCGCCGATTCCAGATGAAGTGAGGGTGGACCTCGCCGCGAAGTACCTCACCGCCTACGAGCAGATCACCGGTCAGACCCTGGCGCTCGAGGTGGGCAGCGTGAATGAACGACTGGAGCGGAACCTGCGGGCCAGCGGTCTGCTGTCCCGAGCCTGAGTCAACTCCGTCGGCTGACGCCCGGGATCGCCTTTGCCCTGGCCGGCATCCAAGATGCCGACCTGCCCCTGGATCTTCTCGGGGCCCATTTCGAGGTGTCGGATGAAACGTTTGAAGAGGGCCTCTTTGGCCCTGATGTTCAGCCTTACCGCCTGCGCGCCGGCACCCGGTGGAACCTGCAGTGCTGCGCAAGGGGGGACCTGGGTGAAAGAAACCTTGGCGGCGAATCTCACTCCCCAGGCCATCTGGGGCTCCAGCGCCGCCGATCTCACCCTGGTGGGCTCACGACAATCACCGGCCAGGGCGCTGGTCCTCCGCTCCACCGATGGAGGCGTCTGGACAGAGCAGACCCTTCCTTCGCTCGACTCGATGACCCAGCTCGTCGCCGCGAGCGGAAACTTGTCGGAGGAGCTCTATGCCTTCGGCTCGAAGGCCACCGTCCTTCATCGTTCAGCGGCAGGGAACTGGACCCATGAAGCGCTTTCCGACCCTTTCGGGGGCGACCTCGTCGCGGGCTGGGTGAGCGCTTCGGGGACTGCGTTCGCCGTTGGAGATTCGGGCATCTTCTCCAGAAGGGACTCGGGCGGCTGGCTCAAGGTGGCCTCGCCCGATTCAACCGGGCTCCGGGGCGTTTGGGGAAGCAGCGATGACAACGTCTATGCGGTCGGAGACCTCGGCTCGATCCAGCATTCGACCGCCAGCGGTTGGGTGAAGGAATCCTCCGGGACCTCGCAGCGGCTCATGGCGGTATGGGGCACCAGCGCCACCGATGTTTACGCTGTGGGAGGGGGCGGCAACGGCTCCGCTGTTGGCGTGCTCCTTCACTCACGGGGCGACGGAGTCTGGACGGCGCAAGCGAACGGCTCTTCGGCGGCGCTGACCGCTCTATCGGGAGCCGGCCCTGCCGACCTCTATGCCGCGGGAGCCTCGGGGACGGTGCTCCACTCCGTCGGCGACGGGAAGTGGACGGTCCTCCCAGCCCTGGGTGGCAACGTGCTCAGCCTCTGGGCGGGAGCCGGGAAGCCGTACGCGGTGACGGCCACGGGCGTCTATCACTTCGACTCTTGTTCGCCCTGAGCTCGCCCGGACGGGAATGCCTCACCACACCCGGCAGACCTTGGCAGGTGCGTTCACCATCGGCTGGCGGGCCTTGCACGAGAATGCCTGGGCGAACTCGGGGATGTTCACCACCAGGCCGTTGACCCGGTACCGGGGGGGAGAGTGCGGGTCGGTCCGTGCCAGCAACAACGAACGGGCGGGCCGCACGTTGGCGCAGGCCCACTGGGCGTAACCGACGAAGAACCGCTGGTCGGGCGAGAGCGCGTCCGCAGGCTTCAACGTCTGGTCCGCGGTGACCGCCTTCCAGGCCCGGTAGGCGAGGATCAACCCGCCCAGGTCCGCCACGTCCTCGCCGAGCGTGAGCTTGCCGTTGACATGAACGTCGTCGACCGCGACATACGAAGAGTACTGGTCGGAGATGCACTTCGCCCGCTTCTTGAACTGGTCGGCGTCCTTCTTCGTCCACCAATCGCGCAGGTTGCCCTTCGAGTCGAACTGCCGGCCCTCGTCATCGAAGCCGTGGGTGAGCTCGTGACCCACGGTGCCACCGGTATTCCCGTAGTTGGGAGCATCATCCATCTTCGCGTCGAACAGCGGCGGCTGCAGCACGCCCGCGGCGAAGTTGATGTCGTTCATCTGGGCGTTGTAATAAGCATTCACCATCTGGGGCGTCATCAGCCACTCCCCCCGATCGAGTGGTTGGCCAATCTTGGTCAGCTGCCGCTTCACCTCGAAGCGGGTCGCCCGCGCTCCATTCTCAAAATAGTCATCGGGCGCCACCTGCACCGCCGAGTAGTCGCGCCACTTGTCCGGGTAGCCAATCTTGTTGCGCATCGTCGAAAGCTTCGCCAGCGCCTGGGCCCGGGTCGCGTCAGACATCCAGTCCAGCCCCTGAAGGTCCTTCTCCATCTCCTTCTGGATCGCCACCACCATTCCCTGGGCCCGCTTCTTCAGCTCGGGAGGGAAGTTCTTCTTCACGAACGCCTGCCCCAGCGCTTCCCCGAGGCTGCGGTCGACGTCCTGGACGCAGCGCTTCCACCGGGGAGGAAGCGACTCAGAGCCGTTGAGATAATGGCCGTAGAACTCGAAGTCCTCTTCCACGAACGCCCGCGACAGCCGCTGGGCGTGGGTGTTCACCAGGTGCCAGCGCAGGTACGCTTTCCACACCGGGAGGGGCTCCCTCTTCATCAGCGCTTCGACCCGGGCGAAGAACTTCGGTTGCGAGACGTTCAGCTGCTCGGTGGCGGGAATGCCTGCGGCAGTGAAGAAGGCTTCCCACTTGAAGCTGGGGGCAAGTGCCTTCAGCTTCTTCACGTTCATCTTGTGGAACAGCTTGTAGGGGTCGCGCTGCTCGACGCGGGTGAGGGTTGCCTGTGCCAGCGCGGTCTCCAGACGCATCACAGTCTTGGCAGTGGCCTTGGCAGTGGGCGCATCGTCACCGAGCAGCGCCAGCATCTTCTCCAGGTGACCCAGGTACCGGGCGCGCTGCTCGACCGACTTCTTGTCGGTGCGCAGATAGTCGTCGCGGTCGGTCAGCCCCAGTCCTCCGGCCCCGAGCCTGGCAATGAACTGGGAGGAGTCCGAGGCGTCCTGCTCCGATTCGAGGCCGAAGAGGAACTGATTGTCGCCGCTGGCGAGAATCTGCTCTGCCAACCAGGAGGCGAGCTGCGACTTGTCGGTCAGCGCCGCGAGAGCGTCGAGGGCAGGCTGAAGCGGAGCAGCCCCGCGCGCCTCGACCGCCTTCTCGTCCATGCAGGAGGCGAAGTAGTCTCCAATCCGCTTGTCGTTGTCGCTGCGTTGCGGGCCGGGCTTGGCGGCCTCGAGAAGAATTCCCCACAGGTGCCGGCGGATCTCGTTCCCCTGCTTGCCGTAGACGCTCCAGCTGGCCTGGTCAGACGGAATCGGGTTTGCCTTCTGCCAGCCCCCGCAGGAGTAGGCGTAGAAATCGACGCAGGGGTCGACCGCGCGGTCCATGAACGCCGGCTCGAGACCGCGGGTGTAGGGCAGCTCGGCGAGGGGCGTCTCGGGGACGGGAGGCGCATCGGCGCGCGCGGCGGTGGCCGCAGCCACCAGGGCAAGGACGACAGGCAGGGTTCGCATCGGACGCTCCGAAACCGGGAAATTGAAAGGGGGCACCCTACACTTCTCGTGAAGGCGGTGGCACCGAAGGTTCTGGCTGCGGTCCGCCAACCGGCAGACCGTGTAACGACATATTTGCTTTTCTCCTGCAGCTGGCGAGAGTTGAACGTTCTCTGCGAATGGAGCTGTCTTGCTGAAGAAGCTGCTGCCGATTCTCGCCCTCGTCATCCTCGTCCTCGTCGCGTCGGGAGCTTCTTTTGTGGCGTTCCAGACTCGGGCGTTCGACGCCAGCATCGCCCACGTCTACGAAGTGCCCCTGCCGGTGGTGCAACGATCGACGGAACCCGCGGTGCTCGCGCGAGGAGAACACCTCGCCCGTTCGCTGGGCGGTTGCTTCGCCTGTCATGGCGCCGACCTCGGAGGTGAAGGCGGAGAAATGGGCCCGGTGGCATCGGTGCCCCGGCCGAACATCACCTCTGGAAAAGGCGGAACCGGTTCCACCTATTCCGATGCCGAGCTTGCCCGGCTGATCAAGCACGGGCTTCGCCGCGACGGCACCTCGGTGCGATTCATGAATTCGCACGAAATTTCCTGGTGGCCCGATGAAGATGTGGCCGCGTTGATCTCGTACTTACGCACGGTGCCTTCGGTGGACCGCGCGAGCGGCGTGGTGGAAATCAAGCCGCTGGGCAAGGTTCTCGACCGCCTCGACAAGGTCGTCCTCGATGTCGCCCGCCGCATCGACCATGTCCACCTCGCCGACGCCCCCGCCCCCGCCCCGGCGCCGACGGTTCAGTACGGCGCTTACGTCGGGAAGCTCTGCACCGGCTGTCACGGTGAGCAGTACAGCGGCGGTCGGATTGCCGGCACGCCTCCGGAAATCCCCACCCCGCTCAACCTCACCCCCGACGCCACCGGGCTGAAGGAATGGAGCTATGCCGACTTCGAGAAGCTGATGAAGGAAGGCATTCGCAAGAACGGGAACAAGGTGAATCCGTTCATGCCGATCGACGTGACACGTAATTACAACGAGACCGAGCTCAAGGGGCTCTGGGCCTACCTGCAGTCGCTTCCTCCGGTCGCCTTCGGCCACCGCTGAGCAGCGAAGTATCGGCAGGCCACCAGGGGCCCACACACCCTCCCACATTTCACGCATTCGCCAGCCGTTGACATATTCGTTGACCTTGCCGGCAATGCCTCGCATCGTCTCCGGTCTTATGGCTGTAGTTGCCATTCACTCCGGGAAACCCATGTCATTACGTCTGTCTGTTTTGTCGCTTGCCCTGTGCAGTCTGTTCGCCTGTACCGTCCCCGCGGTGAGTCCTCCCCAGGAGACCACGGCCACCGTGGGCAAGGCCGGGGGGTCGCTCTCGCTCCCCTCGGGCGCCAAGCTGACCATTCCGGCCGGGGCTCTCGCTTCCGACGTGACGATCGGAATCAAGACCGACAAGCCTCCCGAAATTCAGGCCCTGGGCGCGGCACCCGTGGGCAAGGCGTTCATCCTCAGCCCTGAGGGTCAGCAATTCCTCGCCCCGGTGCTGCTGGAGGTTCCCTACGACCCGACCCTGGTTCCGGTCGGCTTCGACGAGACGTCACTTCGAATCCGCATCTCGCCGCAGTCTGCGCCGGCCTATGTCGATCTCGACACCACCGTCGACACCTCGGCCCATCTGCTCAGGGGGTCGACCACCCACTTCTCGGTGGTGGTGGCAAGCGCCGGGGGCGCCGCCGGCGGCTGCACCAGTCTGACCGCTGGTGGCGCTGTGGTCGCTCAGTCGAGGGAAGCGAGGACCGCCCCTTCGGCTACCGGAGGAAACCTGGTGTCGGGGACGTATCACCGCATCGGTGACGTGATTTTCACCGGCAGCGGCGGCTCCACCGGGCTCACCGGGAAGTCGCGCAAGGAAACCCTCAAGATGACGGTGACCAGCCCCACCACCGCCACGGTCGAGAGCGTGGTGGAGCGCACCCCGGGTCAGCTCGACCGCGCCACCCTCTCCGTCACCGCCTCGGGAACCACCTTGAACCTCGCCGAGTCCTGCCCTGGCCACAACACCCTCAGCCTCAGCTATACGTTCAGCGGAAACACCTTCACCGTGTTCGAGCCGGACACCAGCGGCACCCACATGAGCATCTTCGCGCTCGACGATGGCTCCATTCCCGATGGAGGCAGCACCTCGGGCGGCAACGACGCAGGCATGGACGCGGGGACTCCGACGACCCCGACCTTCGAGACCCTGGCCACTGGGCTGACCGACCTGGTCGACCTCGACGTCAGCGCCTCGTCGGTCTACGTGCTCGGCAACGGCGAAGTCCGTCGCTGCGCGCTGACCGGGTGTGGCACCTCGTCCACCCTGGTCACCGCGGCGTATGCGAGCAGCCTGGCGGTGAATCAGGACACCCTCTATGTGGCCAACAATTACCGCTACATCTCGTCGTGCAGCCTCTCCGCGGGCAGCTGCTCGCTGACGCAGGTCACCGATGTCGGCGCCAGTTCCTACCCTGCTCACCTCTGGGTTGCGAACGACAGGCTGTACTGGATCTCGGAGTCGGGCAGCTCGCGCCGGATCCAGGTCTGTCCGTTGACCGGGTGCTCCAGCGGCTACCCGAAGTTCCTCTACCAGGGCACTGTGCTCGACGGACTGCCGATCTCGGGCCTCACCGTGGACGCCACCCACGCCTACGTTTCCAGCTACACCGGGGGCATCTTCCGCATCACCCTCACCGACGCCGAGACCGCGAACGCGGCGACCGCCTCGCAGATCTCCCCGAGCGGCTACGGAACCGGAGGGCTCGACCTACAGGGAGCCACCTTGCGCTGGGCGAACGTGAAGGACGGCATCCTTCAGACCTGTACCGTCCCGGACTGTGCGTCGGTGACCCAGGTGGCTGGCGGCCTCGCCTCGCCCGCCGGGGTGCGGACCGATGCCACCCACGTCTACGGTATCAACCGCGGTGCCGCCAACGGCGCCGGCGGGTTCGTCGCCGGTTCCGCGACAATCTGGCGCTACGCCCGCTAGGGGCGCGGTTCCGTCGAGGTCTCGGAGCCAGGCCTGTCCTCCGAGGTGCGGGGCAGGCCCGTTCTTTAGAGGTGCGGGGCAGGTCCGTTCTTTAGAGGGACGGGGTCTGGCCCCGGTTCTACAGGGGGACGGGTGCAGTCGCCCCGCTCATCCCGAGCGTAGGCGAAGCCGGAGTCGAGGGAGTCCACCTGATAGGCCTCAACCCCTCCGCCATCCTGATGCGGGGACGGCCGCGGAACGGATCGATCTGCGACTCAATCTCCAGGAGTGTGGGGCTCCTTGCCGAACACCCGCTCGAAGATGTCGTCAACGTGGCGCAGGTGGTGGTCGATCGAGAAGCAGGCGCCGATCTCCTCCACGCTCATCTTCGTCCGCAGCTCGGCATCTCCTTCGAGCGCCTTGCGAAAGTCGACGCCCTCTTCGTACATCTTCATCGCGTTGCGCTGAACGATGACGTAGGCCGCTTGCCGGTCCATTCCCCGGCGCGCCAGCTCGAGCAAGATTCCCTGGGAGTAGACCACCCCTCCGAGGAGGTCGAGGTTCTCTTTCATCCGCTCCGGGTAGACCCGCAAGTGGTCGATCAGCCCGGCGAACCGATGCAGCATGAAGTCGCAGGTGACGGTGGCATCGGGGCCGATCATCCGCTCCACCGAGGAATGCGAAATGTCCCGCTCATGCCACAGCGCCACGTTCTCCATCGCGCTCACCGCATAGCCGCGGAGCAAACGGGACAGGCCGGTGAGGTTCTCGGAGAGGATCGGGTTGCGCTTGTGGGGCATCGCCGACGAGCCCTTTTGCCCCGGGGTGAACTGCTCTTCCGCCTCGCGCACTTCGGTTCGTTGCAGATGCCGGACCTCGACCGCGAACTTCTCGATCGACGAGCCGAGCAGCGCGAGGGCCGTGAAATATTCTGCGTGGCGATCCCGCTGGATGATCTGGCTCGAGGCCTTCTCTGCCTCGAGCCCCAGCTTCCGGCACACGTAGGCTTCCACCGACGGGGGAAGGTGGGCAAAGGTGCCCACCGCTCCCGAAACCATTCCCACGGCAATCCCCTTGCGGGCGTGGTGAATACGGTCGCGACCGCGGCGCAGCTCGTCGTACCAGATGGCGAGCTTCAGCCCGAAGGTCACCGGTTCGGCGTGAATGCCGTGGCTGCGGCCCATCATCACCGTGCGCTTGTGCTCCAGCGCCTGCTTCTTCACCGCCGCCATGCAGCGATCGACCCCTTCGAGGATCAGGTCCGCCGCATCGCGCAGGGTCATCGCCAGCGCGGTGTCGAGCACGTCTGAAGAGGTCATGCCAAGGTGGAGCCAGCGTGCCGAGGGGCCGATCCGCTCCTCGAGAAAGGTGAGAAAGGCGATCACGTCGTGCTTGGTGACCTGTTCAATCTCGTCGATTCGAGCCACGTCGGCTTCGTTGAAGTCCCCGGCGAGTGCCTGGCAGTCGCGGTTGGCCTCGGCGGGCGCCAGGCCGGCCTCCACCATGCCCTCGAGAGCGGCGAGCTCGACCTCCCTCCAGCGGCGCAATCGAGCCTGAGCAGACCAGTGGCCCGCCATGGCGGGGCGCGAATATCGGGCAAGCATCGGTTTGGACTCCTACTCGAAGACCTTCACGGGGTAGCCCTGATGGGCGGCAAACTTCAGCAACTCGAGCGCCACCTCGCTTCCCGGACCCAGCTTGCGGGCAGTGCCGAGGTTGATCGCCAGGTCCAGCTGCTCGGGCCGGGCCACCTGAAGTGCTCCCGGGTCGACCTTCTCGAACAGAATCCGGTTCGCCAGCCGTCCCGCCTGCTGGCCGATGTCCACCGGGCTGGGCGAGAGTGCCAGCAGCGCGCCTTCCTTCACCTGGCTGGCGCTGAGCGCGAGCAGGGCCAGCTTCTCTTCCGCGCAGAATGAGATCAGCCGCCGCACCACCGGAGCGCTGCCCACCGTCTTGTCTGCAATCATCAGCATCGCGTCGAGCTTGCCCTTCGTCGACCGGAGCACCCGTTCCAGCTCGGCCGGGTTGTCGAGCTCGACCGGCACCACCGTCAGCCCCTTGTCGCCCGCCAGCCCTGCGACGGACTCGGCCAGCTTCGACGAGTAGCGGGGGTCAAGCAGGATTCCCACTCGAGAAGCGGCGGGCAACGCTGCCTTCAACGCGGTCAACTCGGAAGTGAGGTCACTGGTGAGGGCGATGCCGGTGAGGTTCGGCCCCTCGAGCCCGTACTTCTCGAAATAAGGAACCATGCAGAACACCACCGGGACCTCGGTAAAGGCGCGGCGGGCCGCGTTGGCCGCAGCAGGGCCGACGGCGAGCACCAACGCGGGTCGGTTCGTTACCTCCTGCTTCAGCAATGCTGCGGCGCCCTCGCCGCCCTGTCCGAGGGTGAGGTCGACCACGTCCACCCGAGCCTCTGCCGCGAAGCCCGCGACCACCGCGTGATAGGCGGCCAGCCCCGAGGACTTCAGCACCAGAACCCGGGGCCGTTCCGCCGCGGCGGCCAGCCCCGCCAACAAGCACCCACAGCCCGCTACGAGCCGGAGCGCCCTGAGGCCACTCATCCCGAGCTCCCCGGACTGACGCAGCAACGGAAGCCGACCACCGGCGACTTGCTTCCCGGAGCGCCATTCTTCCGCGCCGAGCACCGCGCCGCATAGTCCGGCCGGTCGAACGAGCCGCCCTTCTGCGCCTTGTCGGCGTTGCTCGAGTAAGCGCTCGAGGTCCACTCTGCGACATTGCCCGAGAGGTCGGCGACCCCGTAACCCGAACGACACTTCGCGAACTGGCCCGAGACCGCCAGGGTGCGGTCCTCGCCGGTCTCATCCTCGGTGTCGCACGCATTGGCGTCGAAGGTGCTTCCGTACGGGAAGCGCGCGTTGTTGGGGCCCTTGCAGGCTTTTTCCCACTCCTCTTCGCTGCAGAGCCGCTTCGAGCGTGCTTCGCAGAGGCGCTTCGCCTCGCCCCAGCTCACGTTCACGGTGGGGCTGAGGCCGCGGCGATTGGGGTACTCGAACACGTCGATGCAATAGGCGGCCACCTCGACCGGCGCAATCACCCGCTCGTCGAATCCCATCATCGGGTCGTCCTTGGCGGTTCCCATCCGGAAGGAGGAAGCAGGCACCAGGCGCATTCCTTCTGGACAGCCGCCCTCTCCGCCCTTCACCGGAGGGACCTTGACCTCTTTGCGCGCCTTCGCGACCGGCACGTCAGGGTCGGTCAACTTGGAGGACTTTCCGACGGGTCGATCGGCAGGGCTTGTCGCTGCAACTTTCTCGCCCAGCACTGCCCCGGCGTCGACCGGTTCCGGCTCGCTCGGCACGGGCGTGGCCACAGTAGGCATGGCTGCGGGCGCAGGCTCCGTCGTCGGGGGCAGCGAGCCCAGACTCGGGGGCTCGCCCCCGGGCGGAGGCGTCACGGGGGGAGTTGCGTCCACGGGGTGTGAGACGGTGACCGCAGGCGCGGGCCGGCGGGTCGCGTCTTTCGCGTCTTTCGCCTTCCACTGCCAGTATCCCAGCCCTGCCCCGGCAATGATCCCGACCAGCGCGACGGCCAGCACCCGCAGCCAGCGCTTGCCCTTGCTTCCCCGCGCGAGCGCACGGGCCTCGGCCTCGTTGGCGCGATGGAGCACCTGGGAATCGTAGATCTCGGTCGACTCGCGAACATCCGGAGCCATGTCGGACGGGCGGAACGGCGGCGGAACTCCGGCCGAGGCTCCTGCCAGAACCTGCGCCGCGTTCGCCCCCAGCACGGTGACTTCCTCGTCGGCCGGGAGCATCGGTGGCGGAGGAGGCAGGCCCTTCTCGGATTTGCGCGGGTTGAGCTGAAGCGCTCCTCCACCGCCCGCAGCGATCGGGCGGGACCGTGGCGGCGCCACTCCGGACGCGGGCTCGGGCCGCGCTTTCATCGGCGGAGGGGAGACCTTGCGGGTGGCTTCGGAGAACTCCTCGAACAGCTCGAGCGCACTCTTGAACCGGGCACC
>JAYUUC010000357.1:0-4797 GCA_043755105.1 Myxococcales bacterium | reverse complement strand
TGGAAAGAAAGTCGGTGAGCTTCGACTCCTCGATCGCCCCGGTCTTGATCAGCGCGGTGCCGATACGGGTGCCGTTCTTCTGCTGGTCCTCCTGGGCCTTGCGCAGCTGCTGGACGGAGATCAGGTTTTCACGAACCAGCAACTCACCCAGTCGACCAGACATTCGCGCGTGACCCCGATGCAGAACCGAAGCGCGAATTAGACTGGCGGTTTTCAGGCGAGTCAACGCGTAGACAGATTGTCTACATCGCCAAACATGGATGTTTGTTCCTGAAATAAGAGGACAGCGGGCGACCTTTTCGCCGCGCACATCGCCCCACCCGGCGCCTCGCTCAGTCGACCGCGCGGGCGATCACGGTGCGGGCCGCTTCGAGGTCGCGGTGAATCTGGGTCACCAGCTCCGCCGCCGAACCGAAGCGCTGCTCGGCCCGCAGCCGGTCGAGGAACTGCACCCGAAGCCCGCGACCGTAGAGGTCGCCCGAGTAGTCGAGCAGGTGAACCTCGATGGTCACCTCGCCCGCACCGAAGGTCGGCTTCACTCCGATGTTGGCGGCCCCCGGCAACCAACGGGAAGCTTCGCCCCGCACCTGCACCCGCACCGCGTACACCCCGGGTGCGGGACGCAGATCGCTCTCGGTGTCGACGTTGGCGGTGGGAACGCCGATCGTCCGCCCGCGGCCCTGGCCGGGAACCACGGTGCCATCGAGGTCGAAGTAGCGCCCGAGCAGACGCTGAGCCGCCACCACTCGTCCCTCGAGAAGGTATTCGCGGACCTTGCTCGAGGACACCACCACCCCGTCCACCGCCAGCGCCGGCACCAGGTGAAGCTCGGCGCCGCGCGCGGCCGCTGCTGCCCGCAGGCTGTCCACCGTTCCCCGCCGCCGCTCGCCGTAGGTGAAATCCGCTCCGACCACCAGGTGACGGGCCTGAAGCGAATCGAGCAGCATCGCCTCGAACTGCTCCGGCGGGGTGCGCGCGTACTCGAGGCTGAACGGCTGCACCACTGCGGCGGCCAGCCCGGCCTCGGCGAAGAGCTCGAGCTTGCGCGGCAGCAGGGTGATCAACTTCGGCGCCAGGTCCGGTTGCAACACCTTGCCGGGGTGGGGTTGAAAGGTCACCGCCACCGCGTCGCCGTGCCGTCGGGCCTCGGCAAAGAGCGAGCGGTGTCCCAGGTGGACGCCGTCGAAATTTCCCAGACAGGCCGCGCAGCCAGCCAGCTCGCGGGCCTCGGTGATGGCGTGAAAAACCTTCAAGCCGGTCGTTATAGCGCAGGCGCCTGGCTTCGGTTCCAAAGCCGGGGGAAAAGCTGATAGCAGGCGCTCTTTAGGAGCTGCCCTTCGATGCCCCGTCCCCCGATGAGACCCGAGCCTGCCGGCGTTGAGCTGCTCGGCCAGAATGCGCCTCCCGATTGGGAAAAAGTGTTCGATTCGCGGGGACCGCTGGAGCTGGAGATCGGCGCGGGCGCGGGTGGGTTCGCGCTCGAATATGTTCGTCGTCACCCCGAGGTTCGGTTCGTGGCCTTCGAATGGCGAAAGAAGTACGCTCGCCATGTTCTCCACCTCGCGAAGCAGCGGGGGTTACCGAACCTGCGGGTGATTGAAGGCGATGCCCGCGAAGAGGTGCCCAAGCTCTTTTCCAAAGGCTCGCTGGCGGCGATCCACTTTCAATTTCCGGACCCATGGTGGAAGCGCTCGCACTGGAAGCGCGCGGTACTGCAGCCCGACTTTGCGGTGCTGTTGCGCGACCTGCTCGAGCCGGGAGGGCTGTTCGACCTGCGGACCGACGTCGAGGACCGGGCGAAGCAGATGCTCACGACGCTGGAGCAGGCGGGGTTCGAGAACCCGCTCGGCGCCGGCGTCTTTCATCCCTACCTCCCCGACGAGGTGCCCTCTACCCGCGAGCGCCGCTACCTGATCACGGGCCAGGCCGTCTTTCGTGCCCGGTTGAACAGCCCGGGCGCCGAGAGGGTGAAAAGCTTGGGAGCGATTCCTCTTTCGGTCTAAAGCAGGAAGCGTGCTCCGGTCTGTCGTCAGCAGCCTTCGGTTATTTCCCGTTCTGCTCCTCACCTTGGGTTGTCAGAAGCCGCAGTTCGACACGCCCGAGCAGGCCTACTCTTCGTTTGCCCTGCTGCTTCAGCGAGGGGACTTGCAGGGCGCCTACGACGCGCTCTCGAAGGGCTCGAAAGACCTGATTGAAGCCCGGGCGCGCGCCCTGAGTGAAGCCTCGGGAGGCGCGGTGCATGACGAGCCCGCGACCCTCGCCTTCGCCACCGGAGTGAAGCCCCTGCCTCTCACCGAGGTGAAGCTCGTCCGCCAGGAAGGAGACCAGGCAGTCGTTGCCGTCACGTCCGGTGGCCAGACGCGAGAACAGTCGCTGGTGCGCGAGCAACACCGCTGGTGCGTAGACTTGAGCCAGATTTTACCGAAATGATCCTGGCCCCGTGAGCGAGCGAAAAGGCACCAAGCGAGAGTTTCCGAAGGTCGAGGTCCTGCGCCGGCCGGCACCGGCTGCGTCGGACCCAGCGGGCCCTTCGCTGCCCGGGGCCGCCGCTTCCACGAACGCTTTGCCCGCTTCTCCCCCGGAGAGCGAGGTTAGCGGCTCGCCCACTCCCAACCAACCCACGACATCCGCTTCGGGAGGTGG
This sequence comes from Myxococcales bacterium, assembly GCA_043755105.1. Lineage (GTDB taxonomy): Bacteria > Myxococcota > Myxococcia > Myxococcales > Myxococcaceae > JAYUUC01. The sequence continues at coordinate 2,154 of JAYUUC010000357.1, read as the reverse complement.
CCCGCCTGCGGCGACCGACCCTGCAAGCGCTCCTCCGCAGAATTTAGCGGGCACCCCGGCGAGTCATTCCGGGGTCGCTCCCACCGCCCCTTCCCCGGTTCGCCCCGGTCCGACCGCGACGGTGCGCCCGGGGCCCGTCTCCGGCGTTCGACCGAGTCTCCTCCCCTCCCCCCGACCTTCGGTGGCGCCGTTTCCCCGGCCTGCGACCGACGGAAGCGCGGGGCTGGAGAATGCTCCGCCGGCCCCGCGTTTCCGCTCCAGCCCAGGGCGTCCAGCCATGGGCGCTCGGCCTCCGTTTCGTCCAGGACCGCCCCGGCCCCCTCCCACGCCCGAGCAGGTGCTGGCACTCGCCAAACGCGAACGGGTACCGGCGCGAATTGCCCGCGGCGAGCTAGAGGGCAAGATGAAGGCGCGCATCTGGCGCAAGCTTCACGCTCAGGAGGCCAGCCGGTTCGACCAGGTCTACGCGCTGATGGCCAAGCATCCCGAGGTGCCGCTGCCCGACGCATTCGGGGCCATTCAGAGCGGCCTCACGGTGGAGGAATTTCTCTCGCGCAAGTCCCGCACCCAGAAGAAGGAAGCGGTGAAGGAAGCCCGCAGCGCAGTGCCCGGAGACGCGGTCTCTCGGCGGGTGGAACAATGGATTGCGAAGAAGACCGAGCTCGCGGTGGTGCTCGCTGAACGCACCCTGCTCGATGTGCTGGTGGGAGTGGAGCGGGTGGCGTTCGTCTTCGAAAAAGCAGGCCGTCTCGAAAAGCTGCAGGTGGTGCTGGTGGCGCGCCGCGGGCCCTGGGAGCAGCGAGGCCCGACCCTCGAACGCGATGCCCGTCTGGCCCAGAAACCGATGCCGATCGCCCGCCAGCCTGAAAAGCGGCCGGTGTCCGACCCGCGCCCTTTTCAAGACAAGGTGGGACAGGTGCTCCGCCTCACCTTGCGCAACGGCGTGAAGCTCTCGATGCCCCTGCTCGAGTACGGCCCCTTCGACCTGGTCTTGGGAACTGCCGGAGACGAGGTGTTCGTCCCCCTCCACGCCCTCTTTGGCTGGGAAGCCTGAGACTGAGTCGAGCGCCACCCTTTTTTCAGATCTGAAAGTGCAAGCCTGCAATCCGAGCGACCAGGGGCACGCCATCCCCTTGATTCGGTTCGAATCGGCCCCGGGAACGGCTGTTGCAAGCCCCGCCTCCCGCATGAGTCGACCGACGGTGATCATTTCTGACGGAGAGCCCACGGTGGCGCTCTCGGTGGCGCGTTTGGTTCAGGAGTCGGGGTGGGCGGTGGTGCTCGACACCTCGGCTCGGGTGGTGGACCTCGCTCGCCGGCACCGGCCCGCGCTCATTCTTCTCGACGTTCAGCAGCTCGGAGGAAGTGGCCTCGAGCTGCTCGCCGAGCTGCGTCAAAATCCCGCCACCCGCGGCTGCCGGGTCATCGCTACCGCCACCACCGACGACGATTTCGCCCGAACGGTGTCGCTGGAGCTGGGGGCCCTCGCCTTCGTGCTCAAGCCCTTCAATCAGGGGTTGATCGACCAGCTGAGCTCGCTGGCCCACCCGAATCCTCCCAGCCCCGAATTGAATGCTCCCGGAGAGCTCCTTGCCCGATAGCGCAGCGCGTTATCTTCGAGCCCTTCGCAGGGGCGAGTAGGCGAGCAAGCCAGTGGTGTAGGCCCCCAATCGGCATAAAGTCCGACTGAACACCGCGCGGGCTCTCCCGTCGGTTCTGGTCGAGCACGCCCCCTGAACGCCTTGGAGTCTTCAATGATGAAGAACTTTGGAAAAGTGATGAAAGCTGCCCTCGCCGTGACCCTCGCTGCGGCCGCGCTGGGCTTTGCCGTTCCCGCCCGGGCGGAAGCGCCTCCGAAGGCACCCGCAGCAGCTGCGGCGGTACCGGCCAAGGCCCGCACCATCGAGATTTCGGTCACCGATGACGGCTTCAAGCCCAGCCCCATCAAGGTCAAGAAGGGCGAGCCGCTCAACCTGGTGGTCACCCGAAAGACCGAGCACACCTGCGCCAAGGAGCTGGTGCTCGACGAGGGGAAGATCGACGCCGAGCTACCGCTCAACAAGCCGGTGGAAATTGCCTTCACCCCGACCAAGACCGGGCAGATCAAGTACGGCTGCGCGATGGGAAAGATGGTCTCCGGATTGCTGACAGTCG
>JAYUUC010000356.1:0-4800 GCA_043755105.1 Myxococcales bacterium | reverse complement strand
CGGGCCCGGAGAGCTCTATCCCCCGGCCGCGGCGGCGCTGGGCGTGGACCTGAAGCGGCTGCTCATCCTCCGCCCCAAGGCCCCGGGCCAGCTGGTGTGGTCGGCGGTGCAGTTGTTGCGAAGCGGCGCCTTTGCCTGCGTGGTGCTGGACCTCACCCATACCGGCGTCCTGCTCAGCCTCGCCGATGGCAAGAAGCTGGGAGACGCCGCCTTCCGCGGGGGCAGCGCGCTGTTGCTCCTCACCCCCACCGCCGCCCCGGGGGACGGCATGGTGCGGTTGAGCACCTCGGCCCGGGGCATCGAAGGGCTCGACGTCGTGGTCCAGCGCAGCCGCCAGGGCGGTGTCGGGCGAGCGGCGTTGATTCCGTGGGAAGCGCTCTACCCCGGGTGTCCTCCGCTGTATCGCTACGCCGCCCCTGGTGCCTCGGCCGCGGTGGACCGCGAAGGAGGCCGGGCCCGACCCACCTTCCAGCGCGGAAAGGCGAACCTCGAGCGCGACGGCCAGGGTCTCTACGCCACCCGACCCGGGCGAGACACCGCCTTCCCCAGCCTCGCGCCGGTGCTCGGGCTGAAGTCCTCGTCGCGCTGATCTTTTGCTCCAGGAGAGTTCTGATGAGGCTTGGCTACTTGCATCTGCCCCGGTTTCCGGTTCAGCGCCGGGTGCTCGAAACCCCTTCGCTTCAAGGTCGTCCGGTGGCCTTGTTCGAGGAGTCCGCCGGGGTCCGGAGGGTGGTACTTGCCTCGGCTGCCGCGCTCCGGCTGGGGGTTCGTCCGGGAATGACGTTGGCGGCGGCCACCGCGCTCGAACCGTCGCTTGCCCGTTTTCTCCATCAACCTTCGGTGGAACGGACGGCGCTGGTGTCCCTGGGGGAAGCGCTGATGGCGATCGCTCCCGGCTTTCAGCTCTCGGCTCTCGACGGGATGTGGCTCGATGCCTCGGCGGCGCCGCTGTGCAAAGGAGAGGGAGGCTTCGGGCGACGGGCGATCGAGTTCTGCGCCCAGGCCGGTTACCAGGCCCAGTTTGCGGTGGCGTCCGAGGCGTTCACCGCGCGGGCGGTGGCCCGTCACGGGCGGCGTCGAATCGAGGAAATTCCCGAGGGAAGCAGTGCCCAGGCCTTGGCCCCGCTGCCTCTGGGGGCGTTGGAAGAAGGGGAGGGGAAGAAAGGGCCCGCGGGAGCGCTGGGGGCGCTGGGGCTGACCACTCTCGGCGAGGTGGCGGCGCTTCCGTCGGGAGCGGTGCTGGCGCGGCTGGGGGCGGGCGGGCTGTGGGCGCACCGGCGCTGCCGCGGGGAAGACGATGCGTTGTTTACCCCCGAGCCACTCACCCCGGTGCTCGAGGAGGAGATCGCGCTCGACTGGCCCGCCGAGTCGATGGAGCCACTGCTGTTCGCGCTCAAGACCACGCTCGACCGGGTCTGCGCGCGGTTGGGAGGGCGCAAGCTCGCGGCGGTCCGGGTGCTGTTCTCGCTCAAGCTCGACCCTTCGGGGCAGGCCCAGGTGGGGCTGACCCTGGCGCGCCCCACCGCCCAGGCCAAGCTCTTGCTGGATCTCGCCAAGCACCGGCTCGAGGACCTGACCCTGGAAAACCCGGTGGTCGGGTTGAGGGTGCGGGTCGAGGAGTCCTGCGAAGACCGGGGCCAGCAGCTCTCACTCGGCGAGGAGCCCGCGGGCGACGCGGCGCTCGAGGTGGTGCTCTCGCGGCTCTCGACCACCCTGGGGGAAGGGTCGCTGTTCTGCGCCGAAGTCGAGGCCCGCCATCGACCTGAAAGCGGGTACGTGCCCCGGGCGTTCCGGCCTCCGAAGCGCGAGCCGTCGTTGCTGGCCGGACTCGATGGCCTCGCTTCCCCGGCGGCAGCAGAAGCCGATGCGACGCTGAGCGCCCGCCCCTCACGATTGTTTTCGCGGCCGGCGACGCTGGAGGCAGACCTGGGGGACCGGGGCGAGTTGCTCTCCGCGCGATTGCTGGGGCGGCGTCGCAAGGCCACCGCCATCGCCGGGCCCGAGCGGCTCTGCGGTGAATGGTGGGCAGAGCAGCCCTTCAGCCGCGACTACTACCGGGTTCACTTCGAAGGGTTGGGACCGGTGTGGGTGTACCGCGACGGCCGCGATGGTCGGTTCTACCTGCAGGGGATGTTCGACTGAAATGCTCGGACCCAGGACGAGCCGAACCGGGCACCTCACAGGTTTCGCCCTGCCCCGGTCGCTTGCTTGCTGAACGAGCGTTCAGTATCCTGTGGCGATGTATTCCGAGCTGGTGTGCCGGTCGAACTTCTCTTTTTTGAAGGGCGCCTCGCATCCGGAAGAGCTGGTCGCCACCGCGCGCGAGCTGGGCCTGTCGGCGATCGCACTGACCGATGACGACGGGCTCTATGGCGCGGTGAAGGCGCACCTGTTCGCCAAGTCCGCGGGGGTGAAGTTCCTCCTCGCCAGCGCGATCACCCTCGACGATGCGCCCGCGGTGACCGTGTACGTCGAGAGTGCCGAGGGTTATGCCAACCTCTGCCGGGTGCTCTCGAAGAGCCGGCTGGCCCACCCCAAGGGCGAGGCGGGCTTAAGCTGGCGCGCGCTGGCCGAGCATTCGCGAGGGCTGTTCGCGCTGCTGCCCCGGCCGGGCGCTCCCGAGCAGGTGGCGGCGCTGGCCGAGGCTTTCCCGGGGCGTTTCTACATTGGGCTTTCGCGGTCGCTCTCGGCCGACGATGAGGGCCGGAACGGCCGGTCGATTGCGCTCGCGGCCGAGCTGGGCTTGCCGCTGTGCGCCCACAACGACGTCCACACCCATCAGCGCCGCCGGCAACCGCTGCAAGACGTGGTCACCGCGATCCGGCACAAGACGACGGTGGCGGCGGCGGGGGTACGGCTGTTTCCCAATGCCGAGCGCACGCTCAAGGGGCCCGCCGAGATGGCCCGGCTGTTCGCCGACCAGCCCGAGGCGGTGGGGAGGACGCTGGAGATTTCCGACGGCTGCCGGTTCAGCCTCGACGAGCTGCGCTACCGGTTTTCCGAAGAAGACCTTCCCCCCGGCTTCGACCCCCAGGGCTACCTTTGTCATCAGACCGAGCGGGGGCTGCAGGTTCGCTACCCCTCGGGCGTGCCCGAGGCAGTGCGGCGGCAGGTGGCGCATGAGCTTCAGCTGATCGGGAAGCTGGAGTTTGCCGGCTACTTCCTCGCGCTGTGGGACATCGTCCGCTTCGCCCGCGAGCAGGGCATTCTCTGTCAGGGGCGGGGGTCGGCGGCCAACTCCGCGGTCTGCTATGCGCTGCAGATCACCTCGATCGACCCGGTGCGGATGGGGCTGCTGTTCGAGCGCTTTCTCAGCATGGAGCGGAAGGAGCCTCCGGACATCGACGTCGACTTCGAGCACGAGCGGCGGGAAGAGGTGCTCCAGTACGTCTATCGGAAGCACGGGCGCGAGCGGGCGGCGATGGTCTGCGAGGTGATCTGCTTTCGGGGAAAGCTGGCTGCCCGCGAAACCGGCAAGGCGCTGGGGCTGTCGCTGGACCAGGTCGACCGGCTGTCCAAGGGCGTCGAGAGCTCGGCCGAGCACGGGCTCACCCCCGAGGTGCTGGTGGAGGCGGGGCTTTCCCCCCAGGACGCCAAGGTGTTGAAGACGGTGGATCTGGCAGGCCAGCTCGAAGGGACTCCCCGGCATCTCTCGATCCACGTCGGCGGCTTCGTGATCACCCGCGACCCGCTGGTGGACCTGGTGCCGGTCGAGAACGCCTCGATGAAGGACCGCACTGTGGTGCAGTGGGAGAAGGACGACCTCAATGCGATCAACATCCTCAAGGTCGACCTGCTCGGGCTGGGCATGCTCACGGTGCTCTCGAAGACCTTTGCCTCTCTTCGGGCCCATCAGGGGGTGTCGCTGACCCTGGCCACCGTCCCCGCCGAAGACCCCGCGGTCTACGAGATGATCTGCGAGGCGGACACCATCGGAGTGTTCCAGATCGAGAGCCGGGCGCAGATGAACATGCTGCCCCGGCTGCAGCCGCGGACCTTCTATGACCTGGTGATCGAGATCGCGATCATCCGCCCCGGGCCGATCGTCGGCAACATGGTTCACCCCTACCTCCGGCGGCGCGACGGGCTCGAGGAGGTGAGCTACCCGTCGGAAGAGGTGAAGGCGATCCTGGAGCGGACCCTGGGGGTGCCGCTGTTCCAGGAGCAGGCGATGAAGCTGGCGATGGTCGCCGCTGGCTTCTCTGCCGGCGACGCCGACAACCTCCGTCGAATTCTCTCTCACAAGCGGGCGATCGAGCTGCTGGTGCCATTTCAGGAGCGCTTCACCCGAGGCTGTCTCGAGCGGGGTTACCCCCAGGCGTTCGCCGATACCTGCTTCGAGCAGTTCAAGGGCTTTGCCCACTACGGCTTCCCCGAGAGTCACTCCGCGTCGTTCGCGCTGATCGCCTACGCCTCGTGTTACCTGAAGCGGTACTACCCGGCGGCCTTCACTGCGGCCCTGCTCAATTCGCAGCCGATGGGCTTCTATGCCGCCCACACCCTGGTCGAAGACTGCCGGCGTCATGGGGTGACGGTGCTTCCGGTCGACGCCAATGTCTCTGATTGGGATTGCACCCTCGAGCCGCCGCGGGCGATGGGGGAGGGCGCGCTGCCTGCGCCTCGGTCAAAGGCAGACAGCTGGAGCGCCGGGGTGGGAGGGCCCGTGATTCGATTGGGCTTGCGGTTGATCAAAGGGCTACAGGAGAGGCCGGCAAGACAGCTGGTGGCGATGCGCAAAGAAGGGTTTGGCAGCGTGAGCGATCTGGCGCGGAGAGCACGGGTACCGCGTTCCGAGCTGAC
>JAYUUC010000355.1:0-4845 GCA_043755105.1 Myxococcales bacterium | reverse complement strand
TGTGGTGTGAACGCTTCATCATCGTGGTCACTTCGCTTCACCGTGATTTCTTGCCTTCGAGCTGGGCGATGTATGGCCCCACCTGGGTAGACCTCTCGCTGTTCGCAGGAACCCTCGGCTTCTTCTCGATGATGTTCTTGCTCTTCCTCCGGTTCCTGCCCGCGGTTTCCTTGAGTGAAGTGAAAGAGCTCAACCACGAGCAGCATAAAGGCCACGCACCTGCGGGAGAGGCAGCTTGAGTGGCCAAGACCCCTTGCGCGCGCTCACCCTTGGAGAGTTCGCCACCTCGACCGAACTGGTCGACGCCACCGAGCGCCTTCGCATCGACGGCCATACCTCGATCGACACCTACACCCCCTACCCGGTTCACGCAGCGGAAGACGCGATGTTGCTGCCGCCCTCTCGGATGCCGCAAATCGCCCTCTGCGGCGCGATTGTCGGCGCGAGCATCGGCTATGGCTTCCAGTGGTGGACGGCGGCCATCGACTACCCGATCAACGTCGGAAACCGGATGCCGCACAGCCCCCAGGCCTTCCTGCCCATCACTTTCGAGCTTGCAGTTCTGTTCGGGGCCCTCTCGATCTTCTTCGGGTTGCTCTTCCTCTGGAAGCTTCCCCGCCCCCATCACCCGGTGTTCGAGGTGGAAGGATTCCGAAGTGCTTCGTCACACGCGTTCTGGGTAAGCGTCGAGGCGGAAGCGGGGCGAGCGGATGAGATCGCCAACCTGCTGCGCGGCTTGGGAGCGCTCCAGGTCACCGTGGTCGCCGAGGCGCATCGATGAGCCGAGCGCCCCAAGCGTCGAGGTGCATGCTGCTTCTGCTCGGGCTGGTCGCCGGCTGCTCGGAAGATCCCCTTCAGCGGATGGTTCACCAGCCCAAGGTCAAGCCCTACCAGGAGAGCCCATTCTTCCAGGATGGTCGCGCCATGCGCTTGCCGCCCGAGGGCACCGTTGCTCGCGAGCAAGAGCTAGGCCCTCCGGGCTTTGCCACCGGTCGGGCCAACGACATGCCCGGAGGAGAATATCTCTCCCGCATTCCGGTTCCGCTCACCCGGGTGCTTCTGCACAGGGGACAGAAGCGATTCGAGATCAGCTGTGCGCCCTGCCACGGCAGGGTTGGAGAGGGTGACAGCATCGTCGCGCGCAACATGGCGCTGCGACCCCCCCCTTCCCTGCACCTTTACCGCGACCGTCCCCCCGGCTTCCTCTTCGACATCATCACCCAGGGCTACGGTCTGATGGGCTCGTACGCCTCGGAGATTCCTCCCGCCGACCGCTGGGCGGTCGTGGGCTATGTGCAGGCGCTGCAGCGGTCCCAGCATCAGAATTTAGACTCTGCGCCTGAACACGAGCGCCAACGCCTGCTCGGAGAACCGCCTTGAGAGACCCCCTGGCACTGCGCAACTTCGACCCCCGCCCAAAAGTGCTGGCCGGAGCTGCAGCCCTCGGAGCCCTCGGACTGATCGCCACCGCGGCGGGCTATCCATTCGACCCCCTCACCACCCTGCACTCCTATCTGGTGGCCTTCTCTTACTGGGCCGGACTGGCAGTTGCATCGCTGATCCTGCTGGCAACTTTTCACGCCTCCAACGCGCGTTGGATGACGGTGATTCGTCGAACCCTGGAGACCCTCTCGGCGACCGCCCCCCTTTTCGGGGTGCTGTTCATACCGATTGCGCTGGGCGCCCATCGGCTCTACCCCTGGGCGGGCAGCGTGGAAGGTCTGAGCGAAGAGGCGCGCAAGCTTTTCGAGCACAAACATGCCTACTTGAATTTGCCTTTCTTCGTAGCCCGGTCAGCGCTGTACTTCGCGGTCTGGATCGGGGTCAGCCTGCTGCTGCGGCGCTGGTCCCTCCGGCAGGACGAATCCACCCCCTCCGAGGCAGAGGCCTTGATCCGAAAGCAGCGCCGCCTCGCAGCGGGGTCGCTGCCCTTCCTCGCCCTCACGATCACCTTCGCATCGGTAGATTGGCTGATGTCGCTCGAACCCGAGTTCTTCTCCACCGCTTTTGGCGCGTACTACTTCGCCGGAGCCTTCGTCGGCGCGATTGCCCTCTGCACGGCGGTCACCGTCGTCGCACGGGGTGAAGGTCTTCCCGGTGAGTGGGTTACCGGTGCGCATCTCCACAACCTTGGCAAGCTGCTCCTCGCGTTCACTGGCTTCTGGGCCTACATCGCCTACTCGCAGTACATGTTGATCTGGATCGCGAATCTGCCCGAAGAAGTTCCGTGGTACCTGCGGCGCACCACGGGCGGGTGGTCTCCGGTGGCGCTGCTGCTGTTCGCCGGCCACTTCGTCGTCCCCTTCCTGGTCTTGCTCTCGAAAAAGGTGAAGCTGAAGCCCGGGGGGCTATTGCTGATCGCCGGCTGGCTGCTGGTCTTTCACTACCTTGATCTCTTCTGGGTGGTGGTGCCAAGCGCCGAACACCGGGCGCCGATGCTCCGCTGGACGGACCTCAGCGCTTTGCTTGGCATTGGCGGAACCGCGGTGACCTACGCGCTTCTTCTCGCACGCGGAGAGCGGACGATCGCGGTGCGCGACCCCTACCTGCTCGAGTCGTTGGAGTACACCCAGCCGTGAACGAGCCTACTCCCGACCCGAAGCGGACCCAGTCCGATCAACCCCAACTGAGAAGGCTGATGCTCATCGCAGCCATTGCACTCACCTCGTTCGGAATTGGCACAGCCTGGTCGGCCAGGATTCTGAAGCAGCAAACGGGGCGCTACAGCCCTGCTGCCGAGCCGAAACCTTCGAAGATTGGAGACATCGAAGTAGGCATCGTCGACCACCGGCTCTTCGAGCTCGATCAGCGGGCCGAGAAATTGAAGTTCGATGAGCAGCAGCGGCTCAACTCGTATGGCTGGGTGGATCGCAAGGCAGGCCTGATCCACATCCCCATCGCTCGGGCGATCGACCTCATCCTGGAGGAGAGCCAATGAGCGCCGCGCTTTGGCTGTGGTGTTCTCTTGTCGGAGCAGCGGTTACTCCACCGCCATCGAGCGTCGACCTCAAGGCCATCAAGGTCGTCGAGCGCCTGGGCGAGAGCCTTCCTGACCTCAGCTTCAACGATCTCGAGGGGCGGCCGACGAAGCTGAGCACCCTCTTCTCCCACGAACGTCCGGTGATTCTCTCCCTCGTTTACCACCGCTGTCCCACCCTCTGCAGCTTGGTTCTCGACGGCCTCGTCTCGGCGCTGAAACAGACCGGACTCACGCTTGGCGAAGACTACGACCTGGTGACCGTCAGCATCGACCCCGATGAATCGGTTCCCCTGGCGGAACAAAAGCACAAGGAGGTCATTCGAGCGCTCGGGCGCCCTGAGGGAGCGACGGGCTGGACTTTTCTTCAGGGCGACGCGGGCTCGATTCGCAGCCTCGCCGAGTCAGTGGGCTTCCACTACGCCTACGACTCAGAACTCAAGCAGTTCGCCCATGCAGCGGTGCTGTTCACTCTCACTCCCGAAGGGAAGATCTCTCGATACCTCTATGGCGTGCGCTTTCCTCCCCGTGATCTTCGCCTCGCTCTGGTCGAAGCGGCCCGGGGGCGGGTAGGCACCGCGTTCGATCGATTTCTGCTCACCTGCTACCGCTACGATCCGGCAAGCCGCCGCTACGAGCTGTACATGAAAGTCTTTCTGCGGGGCGGCGCGCTCCTTGTCTTCGTTGGTCTGTTCGGAATGCTCGCCACCCTTTGGAAGCGTGAGCTGAAGGGGGTACGGCCGTGAACGCCTCGGACGTCCTCCGCCGCATCCTCTTCCTGCCCGAGAGCGCTTCCACCTTCGCCGAGCGGGTGGACGGCCTCCACTTCTTCGTGCTGATCACCACTCTGGTGGTCTCCACGCTGGTGGCCTGGACTGCGCTGATGTTCTTCGTTCGCTACCGGCGACGCAGCACCGATCTTCCCACCCCAGCGGTGGTGGCGCCGCTGTGGCTCGAGGTCACCTTCGTCGTGGTGCCGATGGCATTCTTCCTCACCTGGTTCGGCATCGGCTACCGGGACTTCGTCTGGTTGACCAATCCGCCGCCCGACGCGATCGACGTCTATGTGATGGGCAAGCAGTGGATGTGGAAGTTCAGCTACCCGGAGGGGCCCAATGCGATCGACGTCTTGAGGGTCCCAGTGGGCCGTCCGGTTCGACTGCTGATGACGTCGCAGGACGTCATTCACTCGTTCTTCGTTCCTGACTTCCGGATCAAGCAAGACGTCTTGCCGAACCGCTATACGCAGACCTGGTTCACTGCCACCCGCACCGGGAGGTTCCAGGTGCTCTGTGCCGAATACTGCGGCACCGATCACTCCACCATGAGAGGGGCGGTCGAGGTGCTGAGTGGGCCCGCATACGACGCGTGGAGGGCGGAGCAGCAGGGGCTGGTGGCACGCGCCGACACGCCCAACACTGGTCAGGGAAAGATCAACGAAGTGGGCAACCTCGCACTCCAGGGCAAGCAACTGAGCATCACCCTGGGTTGCCTTCGCTGCCATACCACCGAAGGAACGCCCCACCTCGGGCCCACCTGGCTAGACCTCTACCGCCGCGCGGAGCGTCTCACCGATGGCTCGACCGTGGTCGCCGACGAAGCCTATCTGACCGAGTCGATGATGGACCCCCTGGCAAAGGTGGTCGAAGGCTTCAAGCCGATCATGCCCAGCTACCGCGGTCGACTGCAGGCCGCAGAGACGGCGGCGCTGGTCGAGTACATCAAGTCGCTCCGCAGCGACCGCCTGGTACGCGCTCCGGCGCAAGGAGTCGCGCCATGACACCCGCTTCTGAGTTCACCTTTCCGAAACACCATTACCTCAACGAGAAGAGCGGCATCCGCTCGTGGCTCCTGACGGTGGACCACAA
>JAYUUC010000354.1:0-4855 GCA_043755105.1 Myxococcales bacterium | reverse complement strand
GCTCAGCTGGATAGAGCGTTGGCCTCCGAAGCCAAAGGCCACTGGTTCGAATCCAGTATCGCGCACTCTTTTCCCTGCCCTTCTTCTGAGCGTCCTGCTCAGGCTCGGTGAGCGGGAACGCTCTCGACCCGGCGAAGGTACTCCGCTTCCCATTCCGGGCTTCCTTCGGTGTGGCCGCTGAGCTGGGCACGGATGGTGCGGTCGAAGGCGTCATCGACCGATGAAAAACGGGTCAGCGCCTGACTGATCAGCCGGTTGAGGGTGGCATCGTCCGCAAAGACCTCGTCGATCGGGTCGGCGCTCATCAACGTCGATATCAGCTCGCTGCCGATCCACTCCAGCTGTTGGCGCGAGGGGCGACCTTCGCCCGGGGCCTCGAGCACGGTGAGCCCATCGAGAAGGCTGGCGGCGATCGCCAGCTCCGCTTCGTCCTCGCTGCCAGGCACCACCGAGATCGCCTTTCCCGCGCGCAGCGATCGCAAGAGCTCTTTCGCCACGCGAGGTACCACCTGTCGATGAATCAACATCGGGGTTTCCGCCTTGTCAGATCGAGGTGCGGAGGGAAGTGTACCGACTCCTGGCAAGTTGCCGTCATACTATTGCACCTGTCTGCCGTGTCTTACCTGCCGAGCGGGCGCCCCTGGGGCTGTCTGCCTTCGACCCCGGGGCGGGGTAGGGTTGTCTCGTGGATTCCCTTACCGCACCGAGCGTGACGTCACCTTTACCGGCAAGGCCTTTCTCGGATGCCGAAGCAACCGAGGCCCGGCGTCGAGAGCGCTTTTACCGTCCCGAGCTGGACGGTTTGCGGTTCTTCGCTTTCCTGGCCATCTACCTCCACCACACGCTGCTGTTTGGCGGAGGAGGTGCGCATCGCCGGATGCCTGAGCTTCTCGCGCGCATTCTCGGCGGAGTCGGAGCTGCGGGCGCCTTCGGGGTGGACCTGTTCTTCGTGCTCAGCGCCTATTTAATCACCGAGCTGCTGCTCCGCGAGCGCCAGGCGCAAGGAACGATCGACTGGAAGGCATTCTACGCGCGCCGGATGCTTCGAATCTGGCCGCTGTATTTTCTCTACCTCGCGGTGGCCCGGGTGCTCGCGTTCGTGGTTCCCGGGGAAGAGATGACCTGGGGACACCTGCTCGGCTTCGCGCTCTTCAGCGGCAACTGGGTGTACATCGCCCGGCCGATCGCCACCATCGCCGCCCCGCTGTGGAGCGTCTCGGTGGAAGAGCAGTTCTACATTCTCTGGCCGCTGGCAGTCCGGCGCGGCTCGGTGCGCACCCTGAAGGTCATCGCGCTGACGCTGCTCGGCATTGGCCTCTGCACCCGCCTCGGTCTCTCCCTCGCGGGACGGGGAGGAATCTGGATCTCGAAGAACTCCTTCACCCGGGTCGATGGAATCGCCTGTGGAATCCTCCTCGCCTTGATGCTGAAAGGGGGGACTCCGATATTGAGCCCGGCACTCCGCGGCGCGCTGCTCGGGTCGAGTCTGGTGTGCTGCGTGCTGCTGGCGATGGGGCTGCATCTACCCGAAGGTGCCGAGGCCACCGTGGTGGGAATGACCTTCGGCTGGACCGCGGTGGCGCTCGCTTCCACCGCGCTGGTGGTAGCTGTTCTCGGTGACAGAGGGCCGGGTCTCACCGTGCTGCGCAGCCGACCGGTGGTGTACCTGGGCCGCATCTCGTACGGACTGTATGTCTTTCATCAACTGGCGATGCTGGGCGCCGAGCAGCTGTTCCCGCGCCACGAGTCCAGCGCCGTCGATTGGGCGGGCCACTTTGTTCTTGGGCTGGTCTTCACCGTGGCGCTCGCGGCAGCCTCCTATCGCTGGCTAGAGAGTCCGTTCCTGCGGCTGAAGCAGAGGTTCACCGTGGTGGCTTCCCGCCCGGCGGAGTGGGTCCCCGAGCAAACAGCGGGTATCCACTGACCCCACCGTTCGTCTCCGTCGCAGGCGCCTTGACTGTCTTTACAGTCGCTTGACAGGTCGCCGGTGCCGGTTCCTTCCTTGCAGTCAAAACCGGTCAGCTTCCTTCCCGGAGTTGCCCGTGTCGTCATCTCTGCCCCCTTCTCGCACCTATCGTCGTCAGTGGCGGAATTACCTGCTCGACGCCCCCCTGCAGCTGAGGATCGCCGGGTCTGGGCTGGGCATTGTTCTGGTTTGTGGAACTCTCTCCGGGGTCCTCCTCCATTTCACCCACAAGACGCTGGATGAGGGGGCCCGGTCGATGCTCGCCGCAGGGACGTCGGCGGAGCAGGCGAGCAAGAAGCTTGCGCTCACCGTGCTGAAAGAAAAAGCGATCGACCTCGAGTTCGACCCCGTTCACGGAGAGCCTGGAGGTGACCGGCGCCTGGCAATCGAGCAACAGTTCGCCACGCAGCAGGCAGCAATCGCCACCCAGAACCGGGTGCAGGTGGCAGCCCAACGCGACGCGCTCGGGTGGCTCGGCCTCGGCTTGGTGCTCTGCTTTACGGCGGTAGGCGCGGCAGGCGTCGTGCTCTCGCATCGCATCACCGGCCCCCTGTATCGGATGGGCAAGATCCTCGACGAAGTATCGACTGGAAACCTGAGCTTCCTCCACCGCCCTCTGCGCAGGGGCGACCTGCTCGGGGCGTTCTATGATCGCTTCTGCGCGATGTTCGACACGATGCGCACCCAGCAGCTGGATGAGCTCGCGCAGCTGGACGCGATGATGATCGCCGCTGAACGCTCCGACCTCGGCGCGGTGATGGCGTCGCTCCAGGCGCTGCGGAAGCAGAAGCAGGCAACCCTCGGTCTGCCGGAGGGCAGCCTTGGCATGCTCTCGGTTGCCCCAGTCCCGGTGTCTGCCTCGAAGCCTGTGCAACTGCAGCGGGAGTAGGGGTTCGCGGTGCTTTGCCGCAACGTTCCGGGCTGGCCAGTCCGCGGGTGCTAAGGTTGAGAATGGTCGAGGTGCTCTGCCAAGAGCCGGGCGGCGGCCTCGTCCGGAGCGAACCGAAGTTCGATCGCCGGCACCGTCCCTAGCAGCCGGGTCGCCGTCTGAAAGGCCTGCTTTCTTCCTTCCGGCGTGCGGTCCGCTATCAATGTATTCGGAAGCAGCATCCGGAGAAGCCCTGCGGTCGAGGCCCCCTGAATATTACTGACGGAGGCGTGCGACAGCAGCCCCACTGCGTTCAACCGGCCCTCCGCGTTTCGTCCCCGGTTCCAGGGCGTTCCCAGAGCCCGGTAGCCTTCGCCTTCGGGCACCAGGGCCACCAGCTCGTCGGCCAGACAGCGCAGGCCCACCCGTTCACCCAACGCTCCCAGAGTGCTCTTGCCTGCCCCGGAGTGGCCCACAAAGACCGCGGCTGCCCCGCTGTGGCCGGCGAGGCCGACCCCGTGAACGAGCAGCCCACCGCGCTGCCCGAGGTGGTCCGCCACCAGCACCCGCACCACACCCTCGATGACGATCGGGTCTTCCCCCTGGTCGATCGACACCCGTTGACGGTCGGCGGAAATGTGCGCGGCGAAGGTTTCACCGCGCAGCTCGAACGCGCCACCCGGGCTCGCCACCCATTCCGGGAGCGGAGATTGAAGTCGGGGGAGAACCCGCGACGGCGGCCGTGACGCTGCGAGGATGATTTGAATAACGAGTGAGGGTTGCTCGGAGACCGCGAAATCCCGCCAGGCATGGCAGAGGCCGCTCAGCCAGCCGCGGGTGTCGCACCGCAACTCGAAGGCCAGCCCGGCGATACAGAAGCGCATCGGGCCGTTCGATGGGGACGTGAGCGCGCTCAACCGCCCGTGCAGTAGTCCGGCGGCGGCAATCTGAGACAAGGATCGAGCGACGCTGCGGCCATCGCCACGAAGTCCTCTTCCCAGAGAATCACCGGAGCCCGGTAGGTGGGAGCGTCCGATGATTTCAAGTCTGACGAATCAGGAGCCACGGTATCCACCCCTCAAGGCTAAGGCCCTCGCCTCCCGTCTGCAAATAAAGGCAGACAGGAGGCGCGTGGGTGACTGACCTACAGCGGGAGGTCGACCGAGAAGATGCGCCCGTCTTTCGAGCCCACCATCAGCCGGTGTGGGGTGGTACTCACATCGAGTGCGGGCATTCCCAGCGGCTGGCCACTCAAGGTGAGCGACTTGTCCTCTACGCCGGTCACCAGGTTGACCTGGTGGATCACCCCGCTGGCGTCTCCGAAGTAGACATAACCCGCAGTGAAGTCGATTCGGGCCGAGGTGGGGGCGGTGTAGGCGAGTTCGGTGATCGGGGCCGAGCTCGGCCACATCCGGGTGAGGGTGTGCGGCGTCACCGTGCTGTCGATCTTGAAGCGCTGAATGCCCGTCGCGGTGCTGACGATGAAACCCGTGGCAGTGGGCACCAGAGGACTGGAGACGGCCTTGCCCAGCGCCAGCGTGAAAACCTGGGTCATGTTGTCGAGCTCGTAGCCGTAGAGCGTGCCGGTATTGGTGACCACGTAGGCCTCGTTCCCGACGCGGACCACCGGGTTGTCGATGTCGCCGAGCTTGAAGCCGATCAGCTTTCCCAGGCCGGGATTGAGCACGTCGATCACCCGCAGGGAGTCCTGGGCACCACCGTTGGAACGGCTCGGAATCCAGAGATGGTTGTGGGTGTAGTCCACCATCACGCCGCCATTGATGATGTCCAGGTCTCCTGGGGAGTAGGTGAACTCCTGGAATCCGTCGAGGCTGCTCAGCGCCCACACCTTGTTGCTGGTGGACGACGCATTGTAGGTCGAGAAGTAGATCAGGTCCTCCCCGGGATACTTGGCGCGGAAGGCCGCTCCCCAGGTGGTGGCGGCATCTTCGTAGGCGGTCAGCTGCAGGCCTGCCTGAGCGTTGACCGAGTCGCCGATCGACCCGCCACCGTTGCCATAG
>JAYUUC010000353.1:0-4866 GCA_043755105.1 Myxococcales bacterium | reverse complement strand
GAGCAGAGCAAGGTCACCCCTTCCCCCGCGTCGAGCCGCCGGGCCAGAGCGGCGATTTGCGCCTGCTGTCCGGCCATCTCCGCGAAGTAGCGCTCCCGATAGGCATCGAGGGTGATGGGAGGGCCCGCCTTTCCATAAAAGTCAGCATCAAGTGAGGGGCTGGGGCCGAGCTCCTTCACCCAGACATCCCAGGTCTCCTTCTCCCTCGACAGACCTCGCGGGCGGTATCGGCAGACCAGCACACGAAGTCCGTCGTCTGGTTCCGCCGGCGAGCACCACATCTTGGTCTTCAGGGTCATCGGACAGCAGAACGCCTGCCGGTTGGCGCCACTTCCCGACAGGAGGCACTGTCGGGAAAGCGGAGGTCGACCCCCTCCTTTCCCCCACAGCGACACCGGGGAGGGCTCGACCCCTACCTGCCGCTTCGCAGTTAATGCGGACTGGATGAATCCAGTCAGTTCCAAATCGAGCGACCTGACGCGGACCGAGCCGCGGGCGCCGCCGTTGAGCGCGAACGGTGGAATACCCTTGGGTGCTCCGGGCACCGTGCGGCCGAGCAAGGGCTTCTGGCTTCGCCACCTCTTCGGGTCGAACGACGCCGAGACCGCCAAGGTGCTGGAAGAGACCGCACAGCGGGTTCGCCGCGAGCGGGCGGGCATGGGAGTGAATGCCGGCTCGGGGAAGACGATGATCTTCCTCGCCGAAGGCTTGCAGAAGATGCGGCGACAAGTCGAGCAGCGCAGTCACCGCAAGCTTCGCCTGGTTCTGCTCTTCATTGCGGGCCCGGCCTTGATGACCGTGCTCGCGCTGAGCGCGGTGGTGTTCTACCAGCACCGTGCCATCTCCCGGCTGGAGTCGGAGAAGCAGCACCTCGACGGGGAGATTCTCGACACCCTCCACCAGATGCAGACCGAGAACGAGCCGGCAGCGCTGGAGAAGCTCGAGCTGCGGTTGCAGGGGCTGATGCTGCGCGCACGGGAAAAGGTGGACGCGGTCTCCCGCTCCAACCGACGCCGGGCGGAGGAGCTGATTCGCCCCGAAGACCCGCTCGAGCGGGACATTCGCCGCATCCTCCGCAAGTTCAACGCCGACGAGTATTCGATTCCGCCGCTGTTCGTGGAGCGGGTTCGCGAGCATGTGGAGAAGCTGCGCGCCGACTCCCGACTCCCGGTGGCGCTCGCGCGGCATCGGAATCTCTGGCCGGTGATTCGAAGCACGATGGCGTCGGTGCGACTCCCCGAAGAGCTCGGCTACGTGGCGTTCGCCGAGTCGTCCTTCGACCCCAACGCCGGCAACCGAAGCTCGGGAGCGCGGGGTTTGTGGCAGCTGATGCCCGAGGTAGGCCGGACCTGCGGGCTGCGGATCGACGAGCAGGTTGACGAGCGGCTCAACCCTGCACGCTCCACCCAGGCCGCGGCTTGCTATCTGTCCAACCTGCTCGCGGAGTTCGGGCAAGAATCGGTGCTGCTGGTGCTGGCGAGCTACAACCGCGGCGAGAACGGGGTCCGACGGGCGCTGCACCACGCCGCGCTGGAGCCAGGGGGATTCCGCAACCGCGACTTCTGGCACCTCTACCGCCTGAAGCTGCTTCCGCCCGAGACCCGCGAGTACGTTCCCCGGGTGTTCGCCGCGGCGATCGTCTTCGGAAGCGCCGAAGAAGACCTCGCCCTTCGCTAGAGCGGTCTCGAATTTCGACCCGCCTTCTCATCCAATCCTCCGCCCCTGCGACGGCCACCCCCGTTCATCCCGAGCGTCGCCGCAGGCAAAGTCGAGGGAGAGCCCCTTACAAACGGCGACGCTCGAGATGACACCTGCTATGCGGTCTGCTCCTGCTGGGAGTTTGACATGAATGCTTCTTCGAACGAGCGCCGCATTGCCCTGTTTCTCGACTTCGAGAACCTGGTTACCAACACCGGCGTTTCTTCCTCCAGCTTTGATCTCAAGCCCGCGCTCGATCGGCTCCTCGAGAAGGGCAAGGTGATCTTCCGCCGCGCCTATTGTGACTGGTCGCGCTTTCGTGAGGCCAAGGCCGGGCTACATGAGCTGGGCGTGGAACTGATCGACGTCCCTCCCTCGACCCGGGCGGGGAAAAACGGCGCCGACATGCGGCTGGTGATCGACGCACTCGAGCTCTGCTACGCCCGCGAGCACATCGACACCTTCGTGATCGCCTCGGGCGACAGCGACTTCTGCCCGCTCGCCTACAAGCTTCGCGAGAACGACCGCCGGGTGATCGGCCTCGCGGTGCGCCAGGCCACCTCTCCGTTCCTGGTGAAGGCGTGCGACGAGTTCCTCTACCTCGAGCCTCCCGGTGGCGTGGGACGCTCTCCCCGCGTGGTGGGCTCAGGCCAGGGAGGCAACGAGAAGCGGTCACCTTCCTCTGCCGGCTCCGGGCGCAAGACAAGCCGCGCCGTGCCTGCGATCGCCCGCGAGGTGGTGAAGAGCCTGCTCGCCCGCGCCACCGGGCCGCTCAACCCGTCGCTGATCAAGGAGACCATCGTTCGCAAGGAGCCCGACTTCGACGAGCGCGAGCACGGCTTCTCCACCTTCTCCAAGCTCCTCGAGGCGCTGGAAAAGGAAGGGCTGCTGAAGCGGCAACAGCTCAAGGGGCGGCAGTGGTACGTGCTCCCGGTCGACGCGCCCGGCAGTGGCCACGACGCGGAACACGACGCGGGAGTCGAGGCGGTCGAAGACGCGATCGACGAGCTGGAAGAGGAAGAGCTCTACCCTGACCCGGTGGACTGATGGGGCGCATCTTCGAGACGCGCAAGGCGACGATGTTTGCGCGCTGGAACAAGATGGCCAAGCTGTTCACGCGGATCAGCAAGGACATCGTGATGTCGGTGAAGGCGGGCGGGCCCAGCCCCGACACCAACGCCGGCCTTCGGCGGGCGCTCCAGAATGCGCGCGCCGCCAACATGCCGAAGGACAAGATCGACAGCGCGATCAAGCGGGCCAGCGGTCAGGAAGTCGAAAGCTATGAAGCGGTGCTCTACGAGGGCTACGCGCCCCACGGCATCGCCTTGCTGGTGGAGACCGCCACCGACAACGTCACCCGGACCGTCGCCAACGTGCGAATGCGGTTCAACAAGCTGAACGGCAACTTCGGGTCCACCGGCAGCGTCAGCTTCCTCTTCCAGCACATGGGCGTGTTCCGATTACACCCTGATGGGCTTGACCTCGACGCGCTCGAGCTCGAGCTGATCGACCACGGACTCCAGGAACTCGGTGAAGGCAAGGGAGAGAAAGGCGAGAGGCAGATCGTGATTCGGTCCGCCTTCTCCGACTTCGGCCACCTCCAGGCGGCGATCGAGGCCCGGGGCATCACGCCCCTCTCCGCCGACTCCGAGTACATTCCCCTCAACCCGGTCGAGCTTCCCGAAGACCAGGCGACCGAGGTCCTCGAGCTGGTCGACCACCTCGAGCAGGACGACGACGTTCAGCGGGTCTTCCACACCCTCGCCTGACGAGGGAGTCGGAATTGGGCATCTCTCCCCTCAGAAATGCCCTCACCCCCGCCGGGTAACCCTCAGCTATTTGAGCCGGCCTTGACGCCAACCCCTCGAGACGCCAGGAGGCCCGGTTGGCGCGCCCTTCGCAGTACCTGAAGCCAAACGCGGCCGGCGCCGATGCCGGCCCGGCTTTCCAGGGAGGGCGGCATGCGCAAGGGACGTGGCAGAAAACTTCAGGCAGCAGCGGCAATGGTCGGAGGCTTGTTGGCGGTCGGGTGCGGAAAGGGCGCGCCCGTTCCCACGCAGCCCCCCAGCGTTCAGGAAAAGGTCTCGTTGCTGACCTTCACCGGGCCCAGTGCCTGTGCCTCGCTCGAGGCGTACATCGAGGACAATGCCGTTGCGGAGATGAAGTACCAGATCGAGTCCAGTCGCGAAGGCGGCTGGGCGATGGGCGCGCTGGACGGCCGGGCCGGGCCGAAAGAGGCGGCGCCCAGCGCGGCGGGCGCCAGCGCGGGTCCCACGGCGTACACCACCACCAACACCCAGGTCGCCGGCGTCGATGAAGCGGACTTCGTCAAGAACGACGGCACCCGCATCTTCGTGCTCTCTGGCAACACGCTCTACGCCTCACGAAGCTGGCCCGCGAGCGCGCTGTCCCTTCAGGGCAAGATTCAGATCGAAGGCTGGCCGCAAGAGATGTTCCTCGAGGAGAACAACCGGGTGGTGGTGTTCTCCAGCGTCTACACGGCCCTGGCCGCGAACGGGACGACCCCCAGGACCGGGGCTCCTTGCAGCCCGATGTCCTGCGGCTATTACAGTTCCGACGCGGTGAAGGTCACCGTGCTCGACGTCAGCGACCTCTCCCAGCCCAAGGTGGTGGAGGAAGCGAAGATCCCCGGCCAGTATCGGAGCGCGCGGCGAATCGGCAGCTCGGTCCGCGCGGTGCTCGCCGACACCTTCCGCTTTCCAGAAAAGCTTCGCTGGTACCCGGACGCCCCGATGCCCGATGAGGACGCCAAGAATCGGGCCTACGACGCGATTCTTGTCGACAATGAGGCGCTCATTCGTGGCCAGACCCTGAGCGACTGGCTCCCTGCTTCGACGGTGACAGGCCCTGATGGCGTGACGGTGACATTGCCCGTCGATTGCTCCACCGTTCATCACACCAACGCTCCGACCCGGCTCGGGCTGGTCACTGTGGCCACCTTGAACCTCGACAAGCCTGCACAGCTCCGCCGCACCTCGGTGCTCGCGGAGGCCGGCGAGGTCTACGCTTCCACCAGCGCGCTCTACCTCGCGAACAACCACTGGTGGTGGTGGCCGGAGCCGGGGCAAGTCGATGCCACCTATCTGCACAAGTTCGACATCACCCAGCCCGACGACGCGGTCTATCTGGCCTCGGGAAAGGTCGACG
>JAYUUC010000352.1:0-4872 GCA_043755105.1 Myxococcales bacterium | reverse complement strand
GCTCCCCGTCCGTGGGAAAGCGCCGCGGTGACGATCACCTACCGGGGCGCCTCGCGCTGTCGGGACGAAGCCACCGACCTGGCCCGGGTGGCGTGGACCCGCCAGGGTGAGCCTGCGACGCATGCGCCATCGCTGATCCTCCTCACGCTTGATGGGACCTCGAAGTTGCCCCACGCGGTGAGCTCGGGCTGGACCTGCGGGACGCCGGGCTCTCCCCAGCAGGTGCCCTGCACTTCGGCATTCTTCGGCCTCAACAACTCGGGCGATGCGCCGGTGCAGGTGACCAGCGTGGACCTCTGGGAAGAGACCTTCGATGCCGGCGTGCCCGACGCGGGGGGCCCCAACGGAGGGCTGTTCCGCCCCTGCAGCGCGGCCGACCCGGGCAGCGCGTGCCGGCGGTTTGGCTGGGCCAACGTGGACGGAGGCGACCCCAATCAGTATGCCCCCCATCTGATCAGCGAGGCGGTCACGTCGGGTCAGCCCACCCAGCGCGCGATCGGGACGCTGGTGTTTGGGCCCCACGGTTCTGACTGCTCGGTGGACGGGGGCGCGTGCCCCAACGTGACCTATCGAATCTATGCGGTGCTTCACACCGACGACCCTTATGCACCGACGGTGATCAGCAACATCCAGGGCGTGGCGCGGCCCTGAGTTGAAGTCAGGGCTGCTGAGACTTCAGCGGCGCCGGGTAAAGCTGAGGCCCTTGATCTGCCAGAAGGTGCGCCGGTCGGTACTGGTGTGACTGCTGACCGTGCCTTCCCGCTGCATCTCTTCGAGCAGAAATCCCAGCTTCAGCGGCTCGAGTCCCACCAGTCGCGAGAGCTCTTCGGCGGAAGAGCCGATGCCCTGGTTTCGCAGCTGTGCGAGGACCTCTTCCTTGTAGCGGGCCTTGCTCCTGCCATCGAGCGTCGGAGCGCGCCACGCCTGGACGATTCCCAGCACCAGCAATGCCAGCACCACCACGGTCAACGCGGGGTAGACGACCGCAGAGTGCTGCTCGAAGTAGTCGAGGAAGGGCCCTGACGTCGAGCCGACCTGGGGCGCCACCGGTACAGGCTCGCCGGGCAGGTGCAGCTGGGCCAGTAGCACCGACGACTCGAAAAAGACCTTCACCCGGAGCGATGTTAGTGAGCCGACGGGCGGGGGGAAACTTCTTCACCGCTGTCGTGGCGATGATCGCCTCGAGGGCGCCCAACCCAAGAACCGGACAACGCTACATGCCACAGCTCATGTCTCGAATGGGTTGAGCAAAGCGACTCCGGTACTGGCGACGTCTCCAGTATTTCGGGTGACCAGGGTGAGCTTGTGGACCTTCGCTGTGGCTGCCAGGAGCCCATCAACAACGGGCTTCCGGCCGGGACCGTCAAACTTGCCCCATTCTTCTGCAATTTGCTCCGTCACCTCGAGAATCCGCCCAGCGAAAGCCAGCCGCACCTGCTCCAGCCAGTTCGCCAGCACCTTCGCCTGCCTCGCATCCTTTCGGCGCACCCGTTCGACGCCGCGGCGGATTTCTCCGAGCACCAAGACGCTGGTGTACAGGGTTTCAGGAGGCAGATCCGAAACCCATCGCGCCACTTTCGGATGACAACGCGCACCTTTGCGAAGCTCGGACAAGATGTTGGTGTCCAGCAACCACGTCATAGCTGAACTTTTCGGCCGAAGTCTTGAGGTCGAGCAAGTGCTGCATCCACGAGGTCGTCGGGAAGATCGAGCGCAATCAGTTCCATCAGGCTCTTGGTTGGACGCAATGCGGAGCGGAGCAGGCTGCGGACTTCAGTGGCTCGGCGTGAACCGGACCGCAACGTCGCCGCAACCTGCCGAAGGAGCGTCACATCACTGGCGGTTGCCTGGACCTCTACACGGACCATGCCCTTCGCCTTCTGCTTCTTTCGGTGGTTCCGAATCGCTTTTTGCTGAGACTTCAACATTTCCGGAAATATATCCAGAATGACCCGAAGCCTCAATCGGCCGGGGTAGGCCGCTCCTTGCCGCTCGCTCCCGAAACAAGGGAGGAAAGAGAGACCCGCCTGGGCGGCCCTTCTCCGCTACGGGATCGCGCGAAGCGATGCATCAGGTTGACGGAGGTCATCTTCCCCGGTGGACTCGTCAGCGTTAGGGGCGGTTTCTTCCTCGTCCTTTGCCTCCGCGAGCGGAATCGGCGGGGTCACGGTGGCGAGCATCGACAACCGTTCACTCGCCCCTTCGGCGAAGAGGGTGCGCTCTGCCTTCTCGAGCAGCACGTCGAGGCCCTTCCGGGTCAAGGCGCTGATCGCCACGCCGCCTTCCTGTCGGAGCCGGGTCTCGAGTTCCTCCGCGGGCACCGCGTCGGCCTTGTTCCACACCCTCAGGCGTGGCTTGTCGGCGAGGTCCAAGGACTCGAGGATCTTGTCCACCGCCTTGATCTGCGCGTCGCACTCCGGGTCGGAAGCATCGACCACGTGCAACAGCAGCGACGCATCGGCCAGCTCCTCGAGCGTGGCGCGGAAGGCGGTCACCAGGTCCTTGGGCAGGTCGCGGATGAAGCCCACGGTGTCGGTGATGATTACCTCGTGCTCCTGTGGAAACCGGAGCCTCCGACTGGTGGGGTCGAGGGTTGCGAAGAGCTTGTCCTCGACCAGCACGTCGGAGCGGGTGAGCGCGTTGAGCAAGGTGGACTTGCCCGCGTTGGTGTAGCCGACGATCGAGATCACCGGCAGCTCGCGCCGGTTGCGCTGGGCGCGGCGCACCGACCGCTCCCGCGAGAGGGCGTCGATCCGCTTCTCGAGGTGATTGATCCGCTCGCGGACCCGGCGTCGGTCGATCTCCAGCTTGGTTTCGCCCGGGCCCCGGCCTCCAATGCCGCCCGCCAGCCGCGAGAGCGAATCGTCGCTCTGCGACAGCCTCGGGAGCATGTATTTCAGCTGCGCAAGCTCGACCTGCAGCTTGCCATCGGCGCTCTGGGCGCGCTGGGCAAAGATGTCGAGGATCAGCTGGGTGCGATCAAGGATCTTCAGGCTCGTCTCTTCCCCGATGTGTCTGCTCTGGGAAGCGGTGAGGTCCTTGTCGAACACCAGCAGGTCGGCCATCAATTGCATCGAGCGAAGGTTGAGGTCCTCGAGCTTGCCGCGGCCGATCAGGTAGCGCGGGTCGGGGCCCTTGCGCATCTGCAGCACCCGGTCGAGCACCTCGACCCCTGCCGTGCGGGCCAGTTCGCTGAGCTCGGCAAGCGAAGCTTCGGCGGCATGGCGGCGCCCATCGAGGCAGACCGCCACCAGAATCGCGCGGTCCTTGCCGTCCACCTTGCGGGCCTGGGCCCTGCGGGCAAGCTCCTCTTCCAGGGCCTCGAGGATTTCGGCCAGGTCCGGCTGGCCCTCGTGCACCGACGGAAGCGTCTCGGTTTGCCAGAAGTGGCCGTCGCCGTTCTCCGGAATCAGGTGGCCGTAGTGGAGCACCCCGGGAAGCCCGTCTTCGAGCACGCCGATCGCGGCGACCAGGTCCAGCCGCAGCAGCGCGAGGTCGGTGAGGTCGTCCTTGGTCAGGGCTTCGGATTTGAGGTGGGTGTGCACCAGGCGCAACCCGCGCAAGCGCACCTGCCCGGCGCGGGCGCGACCGATGTCCGGAAGCTCGAGCTTGTGGGCGCTGCCGACCACCACTTGGTCCACTTCGCCCTTGCGGGTGAGCAGCACCCCTATCTGTCGGTTGAGACCGCGGGAGATCTCGGTGAGGTGGCGGGCGAGCTCGGGGCTGACGATCTCGTGAGGTGAGACCCTTCGCCGATAGGTGTTGCGCAGCGCCTTGATCTCGCTCGGCTTCAGGCCAAGGGTGTTTCCGTAGAGGTCGGTCATTGTGAGGGTAGGTTTCCTTGTGTCACCGGGCCTTTGGCTCCCGACGGATGTGTAGCGCTGTTCGCCCGCAAAATCAGCGCAGGCAGGCAGATACCTCCTCTGTTGTAGCCCTCGGAACGAGCGAGGCCTTCGACGCTCACTAAGAGGGCGACCAGGATCTGCCCGAGCCCGCCAGGGTTAGCTAGGCTCGATGCCATGTCCGTCCAGGGAAGAGCAGCGCTCAAGCAAGCGAAGCGGGTGGTGGTGAAGATCGGCACCGGGGCGCTTACCCATGCCACCGGCGCCTTTCACCTCGAGCATTTCCAGCGCCTGGCCGACGACCTTCTCTTCGCTGCCCGGGACCGCGAGCTGGTGGTGGTGTCCTCCGGAGCGATCGCCCTCGGCGTCGAGCGGCTGCGGCTGCCCTCCCGGCCGCGCGACATTCCCGGCAAGCAGGCCTGCGCGGCGGTAGGACAAAGCCGGCTGATGCGCGCCTACGACGAGGCCTTCGGCGCCCAGCAGCGGCCGGTCGCTCAGGTGCTGCTCACCCACGACGACGTCCAGGACCGAAGGCGCTACCTCAACGCCCGCCATGCGCTCGAGCGGTTGCTGGAAGAGCGGGTGGTGCCGATCATCAACGAGAACGACACCGTCTCGGTCGACGAGATCAAATTCGGAGACAACGACACCCTCGCCGGGCTGGTGGCCGGATTGGTGTCGGCGGATCTCCTGGTGGTGCTCTCGGACGTCGAGGGGCTGTTCGACGCGGACCCACGGAGCAATCCCCAGGCAAAGTTGATTCCCGAAGTGACGCAGATGTCTCCTGCACTGCTCGCCCAGGCGGGGGGAAGCGTGAGTGGCCATGGCGTGGGGGGCATGGCGACCAAGGTCCGGGCCGCGGCTCGCGCAGCAGAGCTGGGCATTCGCTGCGTGATCACCTCGGGCAAGGTTCCCGGCCGGCTCCGCGAGGTACTCGCCGGAGACCCGGTGGGCACCCTCTTCGAGCCGCAGGGAACGCGGCGACAGGCCCGCTCCGCCTGGATTGCCCACGCGCTGCGGCCCTGTGGAC
>JAYUUC010000351.1:0-4875 GCA_043755105.1 Myxococcales bacterium | reverse complement strand
GGTTGCGCCCCGCCGACGAAGCCCGGCTCGACCCTGCCTGGCAGCAGGTGCAGAGGCTGATCCGCGAGCTGGCGCTGCGGCCGGCAAAGCGGCTGCGGCCCAGGTTGCTGCGTCTTGGCTACGACGTGGCAGGCGTCACCGAGGCGCCCTCCGAGGCGTTGAATCACTTCGGCGCCGGGTTGGAAGTGCTCCACACCTTCCTGCTTATTCACGATGACGTCGCCGATCGTTCGCCGCTTCGCCGGGGCGGGCCAACGCTTCATCGCACGCTCGACCGATTCGGGGCGGGGGAGGACCTGGCGGTGGTCGCCGGAAACCACCTCTTTGCGCTGGCGATCGAATTGCTCCTGACCACGCCGATGCCCGAGGCCGCGGCTGCCACGCTTTACTACCTCGGCATCTGCCGTCACACCGCCGCCGGCCAGTACCTGGACCTGGTGTTCTCGAAGAAGCCGCTGTCCGAGATGACCCCGTTCGACGCACTCAAGGTCGCTCACCTGAAGACGGCGAACTACAGCTTCGCCGCCCCGCTCGCCTGTGGCGCGATGCTCGCGCGGGCTCCGCGGTCGCTGGCCGCGTCACTGGAACGGGTGGGGCGTCTGGGAGGACTGGCCTATCAGCTCCGCGATGACTTGCTGGGAATCGTCGGAGACCCGGCGGTGTCGGGAAAGCCGGACGACGGAGATCTCGCCGAGGGCAAGCGCACCTTCCCCCTGCTGGTGGCCTATCGGAACGCATCGGCAGCAGAGCGGGAGGTGCTCGATGCTCTCGGCAGTGGGGTGGACCCTGCGCTGGTCGACCGGGCCCGGGACATCATTTCCAGCAACGGAGGAGTCACTGCCACCGAGCGGGCGATCGAACGACACACCCGGGCGGCGTTGCGGGCCATTCGTCTATTGCCCGCGAGCCTCGAGCGGACCGAAGGACTGACGCGATTGGTCACTCAGCTGGCTACCCGCAGTCAGTAACGCAGCCGCGGTGACAGGGGGTCGGGCGCTCCCGCAGGCGAGGAAGATCTGGGGGTTCCGGTCACCGTTGGCGAGCAACCAGCCCTCGGGTCGGGAGGGCTC
This sequence comes from Myxococcales bacterium, assembly GCA_043755105.1. Lineage (GTDB taxonomy): Bacteria > Myxococcota > Myxococcia > Myxococcales > Myxococcaceae > JAYUUC01. The sequence goes on along the minus strand of JAYUUC010000351.1, from coordinate 3,805 downwards.
GCCCGCCTGCCGGCGCTCTGGTATCTGACGCGGAGATATTGGCTCCCCACAGGAGGTCCGCGGTGATGGATTGGGCAGATGCGCAGGAACGGGCCGCGGTGCTGTTGCAGGCCATCGGGCTGCGCCCCTGGCTGAAAGAGAAGTGGGAGCGTTTCGCCGGTGGGGCGGAAGAGCGCACCACGCTCAACTCATCGCCGATAGGCCCGATGCGCGCCAAGGCGGCGCCGGCGTTCAGTTCCGGAACGGAGGCCGAACGTCCAGGCGACCTTCTGTCGAACAAGGTGAGCGCGCCGACCGCACTGAAGCTGGTTCCGAGGACTGGCGCGACGCCGAGAAAGAGGTCTGCGGCGCGAGCGCAGCCCGTGGGTGAGGGGTTAGAGGCGGCGCTCGACACCCACCCTCTGCGAGCGGAGTTGATCGAGTTGGGCCAGCGCAGGGACCAGCTGCTGCGGGCGCTGATTCCGCTCTATCTCGCCGGTCCGAAGAAGTGGAAGCTCAGTTCAGGGACCATTTCCGGGTTCTGGAGCGCGCACGGGCACCGCTTTGCGGCGCCGAATGCGGCCAAGGCGCTCCGGCAGCATCCCGGCCATGCCCGGCTTGCTTCGTCGGGGCGTCAAATCACTTCCCGCGGCATCCAGTATGTCGAGGCCGCGCTCGGAACCCGGTCGATGAATGCGGTGAGCTCGCCTACGCTGGGGTGAATGCTCGCGTCGGCACCCTCTTCCAGTTCCGTCCCTTCGGCCGAGACGGAGGTCCGTACCCGACTCGAGGGGGCCTACGAGGTTCTCGAGCAGAGCGATCGCCGCTACGGCGCTGCGGCCGCCCTGCTCTCGCGATGGCGATATCGACGCGCGCTGCAGCGTGAGCCTGTTCTTCTTTCAGGAATACGGGAGACCGAGGGCGGCAGCGTCGCGGCGCGGGAGCAGGCGGAGGCGTACCTGCTCCGGAACCCGTCCTCTTCGTTGGCCGAGCTCCTTGACCGGGTTCGAGCCCGGAAGGCGGCGCTGCATCAGTTGATGCTGCGGAAGCTGCGTGCAGAGCCTGCGGTGTCGTTCGAGCAGGCGCTGGTTCAGCTGGAGCAGCAGGTGTTCGAGCCGCTCCCCGGAAAGGTGCGGGCCGGCGAGCAGCGTCTCGAAGAAATGAAGACGGTGGTGGTGCCGGCTCCCGTCGTCGCGATTGTCTGCGTCGTCTTGCAATTCGCGCTGCTGTTACAGATGCCCGACCCGCCCCGCACCCCTCCTCCGTGGCTGTTCATCGGCTTCGCCGGCGCACTCCTTCTCGCTGTGCTTCTGAGCTACCTGCTGAGGGGGTCCTACACGCTGACCGATCATCGGTTGATCTGGCGCCCGTTCTTGAGAGAGATGAGGGAAGTCGAACTCAAGGGGCTCGGGTCCGGCAAGGTGGTCCCCCGCTTCGGCCGCCTCGACTTGAAGCTGCCTGCACCTTTCCGGCTTCTTGGGCTTTACCCTTCAAGCGAGCTCGGCTCTCGAATCGAAGCGCTGCGAACGGTCATTGAACGCCCTGACCTTCAATCCGACCGGCGGGTGGAAGCGGCCATCTTCCCGATGATCCTCCTCGCTCCGGAATACACGCCTCCCGACGACAACCCCATGAACAACAGGGACGTTGCGGTGATGCGGCCGACGTTCGTGGCCCACTTTCCCTTTGCCTCGTCCGGAAAGGCCTTTACTTCGCTCGTCGGCGACTGGTCGGCCAAGCGCGCAGATCTGCTCGGGGCCCTCGAGATTCTTCGACGTCTGCCCGACGAGGCCTTCGACCGGGCGGTTCAGTCTGCGGCGGAAGCGCACGGCTTGTTGTTGCGCCGGCCAGAAGCATTCGTGGCCAGCGAAGGTCCGATCTGGAGCGGGTTGATCCTCCGAGACGAGCAGCATTCCCTCTGGACCAAGGTGACCTGGAAGTACCTCGAGCCCGTCGAGGCGATGGTGGCGAAGTGGCGCGCGACTTGAACGAGCCCGGCACCCGGGTGGTGCATTGCGAAGAGGCCGTTGGCTGGTTGGCAGCGCGGCCTTCATTCGACGGGTGCTCTTTCATCACCTCGCTCCCGGACGTCTCGGAGACTCCGCTGTTGCTGCTGGAGTGGAAGCGCTGGTTCGTCGGAGCTGCCGAGGCGATCTTGAAACGCTGCCCGGACGACGGCGTGGCGATGTTTTACCAGACGGACATCAAGGTCGATGGCACCTGGGTCGACAAGGGTTACCTCTGCCATCAGGCCGCAGAGGCCGCGGGAAGCCGGCTGCTCTGGCACAAGATCGTCTGCCGGAAAGAGCCCGGGGTGGCGACTTTTGGCCGGCCTTCCTACGCGCATCTGCTCTGCTATTCGCGGGGACTGCGCCCGGACCCGTCGCGGGCCACGGCGGATGTGCTCCCCCGCACCGGAGAGATGACCTGGAGCCGGGCGATGGGGGTCGACGTCTGCCGCTTCGCTGCACGCTTCGTCCGCCAACACACTTCCAGTCGGAAGGTGGTCGATCCCTTCTGTGGATACGGCACGGTGCTCGCCGCCGCCAACGAGCTGGGGCTGGACGCGGAGGGCGTCGAGCTGTGCCGTCGACGCGCGCGTCGGGCCCGGGGCCTCACGCTTCGCCCGGCCTCCGATTCCGCGGCTGCGGCGGTTACCGTTCCAGCTCGGACGGGGAGCGGGTCGGGAGCTTGAGCGCTGACTCCCATCGACGGACCGCCGCGCCCCGCTCGAGGCTGGGGGCTTCAGCGAAGTAGCCGAGGTTGTCCTGGAAGGCGTTGGAGAGCTCTTCGATCGCTGCCAGGCGCAGGTCGGGTTCGGCGTGGCGAAGCGCGCCGACCAACCATTCCACTCGGCGCTTCTGCCCGTTGGCCACCCACCACTCCGCCCAGGCTCTCGGCTTCGCACCGAAATTGGCCTTGGTGATTTCCCGCAGCGCGTTGGCCGCAGAGAGCGCGCAGTCGGTCTCGGGGTCTCCGGTGAGGGAAATCAGCAGCGGCACGCTGTCCCGGTCGTGGAGTGTTCCCAGCGCGCGCGCGGCGAGAGATCGTCGCTGGGGCTCGGGGGATTGGAGCTCGCGGCGCACGCCCTTGAGCGCTTCGATGAACCGGGGCAACCGGCGTAGCCCAGTGGCCGCAGCGCGCGCAGCCGAGGTGATGTCGGGCTCGGCATCGAAGAGGCCCCGAATCACCCCTTCGACGAGATCGCTGAACGGCAGACTTCCTGCGGTGAGCATCGCCAGATAGCGGGTGTCAGGGTCGGTCGAGAGCAGCAAGGGCGCCAGGGCGGCCGCGCCTGGTCGGCCCATTCGTGAGAGGGCCGCCGGCACCGGGCCGAGCTCGTCTGCTTCGGGAAGCTCGGCCACCGGCAACCGCGACCAGCCGGATGGGCCGGGGAACATCGACGCGAGGGCGCGGGAGGATACCTCGGGGGCGGTGCCCAGCTCGACCATCGCTGCGAACCTGCGGGCAGGGTCGTGACCGAGCAAGGCCCGAAGCAGCGCGGTGAGATCGAAGGCGGCCGCTGGGCTCGCGCTGGAAGTGGTCGAAGCCTCCGAAGCAGGGGCGGTGAAAGCGGTGGCGCCGGCCCCGCGTTGTTTGCGGTGAACGAGCAGGGCCTGAAAGGCGCCCGCGAGGTCCTGACAGAAGAGCCGATAGTCCGAGAGCCTGCGGTGGCTCATCGTTCCCTGGCCGCAATCTCCGTAGATCATCGCCACCAGCCGCGACTTTACCTCCACCGGAAAGAGGAAGACGGCCCGCGGCGCACGTCCAAGCTGCTCGATGAAATGGCGGCTGTAGGCGTCAGGAGGAATGGGCCCGACGTAGC
>JAYUUC010000350.1:0-4891 GCA_043755105.1 Myxococcales bacterium | reverse complement strand
GACGACGCGACCGCAGCGCTGTTGCTGGCGTCGGCACTGAGCGCCGAAGGGAAAAATCGGGACGCCACCGAGGTGCTGGAGTCGACCGCAGGTCTGCCCCGGGTGCAGAAGGACCGATCGATTCGCATTGCCCTGCTCCAGCGCGCGGCGCAGCTCGACGGTTCAGCGCGGGCGGCGCTCGCTCTGGCCGAGGTGTTGGCGGACGGGCCCGAGCGGAAGCAAGCGGTCGACCTGCTCAAGCAGGTGGCGGCGCGGCTGAAGGACGACCGGGCGTTGACCGACCAGGTGCGGGTACAGGAGCGGATTCTCGAGCTTTCCGTGGACGACCTCCAGGTGGGTCTCGATGCCGCGGCGGGGGCGCTGAAGTTGCGAGAGGCGAGTCGGGCGCTGTTGATCATCCGCCGCACCCTGGACGGGCACCCCGAAGAGCTCGGCCTCTATTCACTCGCCGCCGTGGCACTCGAGGCCTACGGAGACAAGGCCCGCGCACTGCAAGTCTACCGCGAAGCGGCCCGGCGGTTCGCGCTCAAGCATGACGGCAACCGGGCGCGGGAGTGCTGGCAGGGGGTGCTGCGACTCTCCCCGGAAGATCCCGAAGCGCGGAGGGTGCTGGCGCCCGCGCTGCTTCCGGACGTGGCTGGAATGTTGGCCAGAAGTGCCCGCGCGTTGAACGACATCAACTCGGATGAAGCGGAAGGGGCCCTGTCCGGCTTGTCCGATGCGTCCCTGGCGGCCGACCTGGGGGGGCCGGTGGCGGGGGCGAGGCAGGCGTTGCCAGAGCAATCCTTCGAGGTGGACCTCGAGCCGATCGCCGCGCTGACCCTCGAGGTGGACCAGGTGCCTCCCGGATTCGCGTTGGAAGATCCGACCGAGGGGGAAGAGGCAGCGGAGCTCGCCGCTCCCGACGATGTCGAGGCGATCGAGGAGCAAGACGAAAGCGAGGCAATGGAAGAACCCTCCCCTGCCCCGCGCAGTGGCGGGAACGCGCTCCCCGCGGTAATCGTCCTCCCTTCGCGTGAGCCCGAGGCCTATCCGGCACCGCAGCGTGCACTGGTCCTCGGTGATGACGTCGAAGCGGCCTGGGCCCGTTCGGGATTGTCAGACCTCGGCCTCGATCTCATCACTCTGGGCAGCGAGGCGCTGGGGCAAGCGCTGGCCCGCGCGACCGAGACCCGCCGCGATCTGATCTTCGCTCCGGGGACTCTTTGTGAAGGGCTCAGGCAAACCGGAGGGCCGTGGCGGGTGGTCGGTCCTCGATGGGTCGGCCGACTCGAGGCCAGTGCCGCTGCCCGAGCTTCGGGCTTGCCGACGGTCAAGGGGTTCGCGATCGAGAACCAGGCCGACCTCGAACGAGCGCTGTCCTCGACGGGCACCCCCTTGCAGCTGGTGGGACTCGACGGCCAGTCAGTGGATATTCCCACCGCGGCAGGAGCCGCCTTTCAGCTTGCGCTGGCGAGACAGAAGTTGGGCTATCTGCTCTTCGCCCAGACCCCGGTCACTTCCCGGCACCATGTGCTGGTCGCGGGCGACGGACGTCTGTTCTGGGCATTGGGTGCCTTCACCGAGACCTCGGTGGAAGGCCATCTGGCAATGCTGTCCGAGGCCGGGCCGGAGGAGTTGCGGGCGCGGGCCCTCGGTGAGGCGGTGGCTCGAGCGGTTCGTCTGCAGGGCATGGCGGTGGTGTCTCTGGCGAACGACGACGGTCAGCTCGCCTTCGAAGCGTTCCTTCCTTCGTGGGGCCCGGGCGCTCTGGCGGTCGAAGTTCGTCTCGGGGTGTCCTTGATCGCGTTGGCGGTGGACCTTGTTCGGGGTCTCGCGCTTCCTCCTCCGGTCGAGCCGCGCGGAGTGGCCTGCGCTCTCGAAGCCCCCAGCGGGCAACTGCAGTCGCTCGCAAATTTGAGGGCCGAGACCGGCGACAACGGCCGTGTCTACGTCTGCGCACAGGGGGCCGATGCAGGCCAGACCGTGCGCAAGCTGGCCCGGGCGCTCAAGCCTCCCGCCTGATCAACCGGGATCTGCCCCCAGCGTGGGCAGAAACCTGGGGGCCTTTCGGTGATGGGTGGCCTGCTCGAACGCATAGGCCAGACGCAACAGAGTTGGCTCCGACCAGGCGGTCCCGAAGAAGAGCAACCCCACCGGGAGTCCGGACAGGTCCCCCATCGGGACGGTGATCGACGGATACCCTGCGACCGCGGCCGGAGAGGTGCCGTAGGCGACCGACCTGTCTCCATGAATGGGGTCGATGAGGAATGCGGGCGCCGCAGAGATGGTGATCAGCGCGTCGAGCCGATGGTGGCCCAGCGCAACGTCGATCCCTTCGGTGCGCGTGAGGCGACGGCAGGTCTTCACTGCCGCGAGATAAGCGGGCGTATTCAACGGTCCCTTGGACTCGGCCTTCTCGAGCAGCTCCTGGCCAAACCCGCGCAACTCGCGCGACGCATTCTGGCGATTGAACTCGATCACGCCCGCGAGGGTCTTCACCTTCGCCTGCGGGCGTCGGGAGAGGTACCCGTTGAGGCCCGCCTTGAATTCGAAGAGCAACACCTCGAGCTCGGCGTCGTCCAGTTCCTTGCTTGCGGGAAGCTCGACGTCGACCAGCTCGGCGCCCAAAGACTTGAGCTTGGCGAGGGCGAGCTCCGCCAGGGCATTGACTCGCTCGTGGCTGCCAAACAGCGCCCGCACCACGCCGAGCCGCGCGCCGCGCAGACCGTCTGATTTGAGAAACCGGGTGTAGTCCCCCGCCGGTTTGCGTTGAGAGGCTGCTTGAGTGGCCGGATCCGAGGGGTCAGCCCCCACCATCGCGTTGAGCAGTACCGCGACATCTTGCACACTTCGACCCATGGGGCCGGCGGTGTCCTGACTGGCAGAGATGGGGATGATTCCTGTTCGGCTCACCAGCCCAACGGTCGGCTTGAGGCCAACGATTCCCTGGGTCGAGCTGGGGCCGATCACCGATCCGTCGGTCTCGGTACCCACAGCCACCGCACAAAGGTTGGCAGTGACTGCAGCGGCGGACCCCGAGCTGGAGCCCGAAGGCGTCCGATCGAGCGCGTAGGGATTGAGCGTTTGACCGCCCCGGGCACTCCAGCCCGACGAGGAGCGGGTCGAGCGGAAATTGGCCCATTCCGAGAGGTTGGTCTTCCCCAGCAACACCGCACCTGAGGCGCGCAGCCGGGCTACGACGAAGGCGTCGCTCGCCGGGGGCGAACCCACCAGGGCAAGCGACCCGGCGGTGGTCGCCATCTTGTCAGCGGTATCGATGTTGTCCTTGATCAAGACGGGAATGCCGTGAAGTGGCCCGCGAGGGCCTTTCTGCTGACGTTCCTGGTCGAGCGCCTCGGCGATGCTCTCGGCATCGGGATTGACTTCGATCACCGCCCGGATCGCCGGACCCTTGGTGTTGAGAGCGTCGATCCGGCCCAGGTATGCGGCCGTCAGCGAGCGCGAGGTCAGCTTCCCGGACATCAGGGCTGCCTGAAGCTGAAGGATGGAAGCTTCGAGGAAGGCAAAGGCACCGGTCATTTCCGGTACACCTGCAGCCGAGGTCCCCACCAGGGCGGCGGTGCCCCACAAACCTGCCTGAAGCAGCTCACGTCGATTCATGGTTCCTCGGGCGAGAAGACGGGAAAGAACTGCCTTGGAGCGCGCTTCTTTCGAAGGCACCGGGTCGCCGCGCTCATGTAGCAAACCGAGAACCCCAGCCGTCTGCGGCCGGTGCGGCTTCGCCCGGACCGATGCCAGATTCGGTTGTGGACCAGCACCGCTTCACCCGCCGCTACCGGCAGTAACACCGCGCGTTGATTCGCCTGCGCGAGCTCGACGCGGTCCGGAGGAACGACGCCGCCCAGATCGGTAGCGAAGCCGTCAAGATGGCTTCCGGGGACGACCTCGAGACAGCCTCCGTCCACGGGGGCGTCATCGAGCGCGGTCCAGATCTGCAGCTCGGGCATCTGGCTCAGGCCCCACAGCTTGCCGCCATCTTGATGCCAGGGGATCTCGCTGCCGCCGGGCTCGCCCTTGTTGAAGAGAATCGCCCGGTAAATCACCACCCCGCCGTCGATCCGTGCCCGCGCGACCCGTTCGAACAACGGATTCGACAACCACTCGCGAAAGCGCGGGTCCATCTCCAGTTTTTCGAGCTTCCGGTACGCGAGCGAAGGTCCTTGCCACCCCAGGCCGAGCGGAGCGTCCTCGTAGCGACCGGTGACCGAGTCGAGCTGGAAGAACATCCCCGGGTAGGTCACCCGCCCCAGCATCAGGTCTTCGGCGCGTTCACGAAGGGAAGCCAGGCCCGCATCGTCCAGCACCCGGCCCAGGAGGGCATAGCCCTGGTCTGCGAACTGGGCGAGGGCAGCAGAGAGGTCCCGCTCGCCGGCGTCAGGCAGCAGCATGTCGTTACCTCGCGTAGCGGGCATCGGTGCCCAGGAAGGCCAGGTGAACAGCGTCGATTCGCGACATCAGTGAAGGCGATGGCTTGATCGCGCAAGCCTCGTAGGCATCGACCAGGTGGGCCACGCTTGCCGGCCCGGTGAGGATCGAATCCACCCCCGGTCTTGCCGCCAGGAAGACATAGGCAAGGGTGAGCAGCTCGAGGCCCTCTTCCCGCGCGAGCGCTTCGTAACGGCCGGCGAGGTCGATCAGCGGCTCGGACCAATAGCGCCGCCGGTAGAGGGCATTGGCCGCGAACCTCGACCCGGCGGGGACAGCGGCTCCTGATGAGAGGTGTCGAGCGAGCAGACCGCCCGCGAGGGGATTGAAGACGGTGGTGTGCAGCGGATGGGCGCGGGTGAAGGGGAAGTACTCGACGTCCAGCTGGCGAATGAGCAGGTTGTAGAGGACCTGCGATACTGCGGGAGAGGGCATGCCCCGAGCGGCGGCGGCGGCATTGAGC
>JAYUUC010000349.1:0-4892 GCA_043755105.1 Myxococcales bacterium | reverse complement strand
GCCCGCGTCATCTTGATCCCACCGACTACGGCGTCGTCCTCGCCGCGGCGTCGAACTCGGAGCTATCTGTTCCCGAGAAACGCTACCCCGAAGCGGTCCGGATGCTGTTCACCGAGAATCCGTTCCACGGCGCCGACACCCGCCGGGTCTTCGCTGCCGACGTCGGCTTCATCCTCTTCTCCACCGCCTTCACCCCCAGCTCCGGGAACACCGCACTGGAGTATCGGCTTCAGCGGGTGCGAGACATCGGCGCGGCCGACGGCGGCAACGTCGAGTGCGGCTTCGGTGCGCCATGAAGAAGCATCTGTTTCGCGATTGTCTCGGGCTCGCACTCCTGTCCCTGGCCGCGTGCAAGGCCGGACCCGAGCTGAAGCCCACGGTGGCGGATGAAGTGTCTGGCGAGCTGGCGATCACCCAGGACCTCACCGAGTTCACCGCGCACTTCGAAGGTCAGCTCAAGGCCGCGGTGGGAAGCGCGCTGGAGAAAGCGAGCTACGAGCTGGTGGTGGATGGCAAGGTGATCCGCGCCGGCGAGGTGCCGCTCTCCGGTGCGGTGCAGGCAGAGGGCAGCGAGCTGCCGTTCTCGCTCGAGCAGAGCGGGCGCTATGTCTCCAGTGCCGAAGAGTTCAAGGCGATGAGCGGCCGCGGCGGTTCGATGCTGGTGGCGCTGCGGGGCAAGCTGTTCGTGCGGCGGGCCGGCAAGCTCGAGCCGCTTGACTACGCCCGCTCCCGCGAGGTGCGGGTGCCTCGACTGCCGAAGGTACTGATCCACGAAGTCGACGCCGCCCGCTACGCCGCGGACGAGGCCAACGCTACCTTCTATCTGGGCGTCGACAACCCCAACCCCTTTCCGGTCAAGCTCTCGGGCCTCTCCTACGTGCTCAACATCGGAGGGAAGAAGCTGGGAGAGGGGACCGTCGGGAGCGGTGAGAAGGTGGCCGCGTCTTCCACCGGGGTGTTCGAGATTCCGGTTCAGATTACCCGCGAGAGCTACGGGCCCGAGGTGGAGAAGTTGATCAAGACCCTCACCCTGCCCTACCAGATCTCGGGCGAGCTCAAGGGCGACCTCCTCGCCGAGCCGTACCAGCACCAGGGCGAGATCAAGCTCCACCTCTCGAAGTAGCCGGACGCCGGTGCCGCTCTACCTGCTCGGCCCCGATGAGACGTTGTTTCCGCCGCCCGCCAAAGCGGACCCTTCGGGGCTGCTCGCGGTCGGCGGAGACTTGAGCCCGAAGCGGGTCCTCGCCGCCTACGCGAAGGGAATCTTTCCCTGGTACAGCGAAGGCCAGCCGATTCTCTGGCACAGCCCCGACCCCCGCTTCGTGCTCGAGCCAAAGTCGTTTCATCTGCCGCGAAGCCTCGCCAAGGAGCGGCGCCGGGGCACGTTCCAGGTCCGGCTCGACACCGCGTTCGAAGCGGTGATCGACGCCTGCGCCGAGACGCGGCGACCGGGCCAGAACGGCACCTGGATCACCGCCGAGATGAGAGAGAGCTACCTCGCGTTGCATCGGCTCGGCTTTGCTCACAGCGTCGAGGCCTGGTCGGAAACCACCCTGGCCGGAGGGCTCTACGGCATTTCGCTCGGCTCGGTGTTCTTCGGCGAGAGCATGTTCGCCCACGCGCCCGACGCCTCGAAGGTGGCCTTCGCCACTCTGGTAGAGCAGCTGCAACGCTGGCAGTTCACGCTGATCGACTGCCAGCAGCAAACCGAGCACCTCGCCCGCTTCGGTGCCGAAGCCTGGCCGCGGCCCCGATTTCTCCGCCAGCTCACCGTCGGACTCGAGTCGCCCACCCGCCGGGGTCGCTGGGAGTGGGACCCACCTCCCGCGCCCTGATCCGGTCTCTGCGTGAACGGCCCCGGCGACCGGGCACGCCCAGCGCCCCTCCGCCCCTGGAACATCGATGCTCCAAGCGGACTGGCCGGCGTCGCTCCAGCGCACCTCGCCGCCTTTCATAACCGCTCAAAATCACTATGAACGGAAAATGGCACATACACTGCAATGACCTTCTCGCACATCCGAGGAGGATCCCGTGAACCGACCATCTGTCTCTGTCACCCTGCTTTCCGCCTTCGTCACCGTGGCCAGCCTGCTTTCCTGTCAGGGCAATGGGCCGGGAGATGTGGGCCAAGCTTCGATGGCCACTGCGCCGCTTCGCGCGGGGTACGGGCGGTTGAGCGTGTCGCTGATTGACGCTCCGAACCCCGAAGTGAAGGAGATCAACGTCACCATCGGCAAGGTGACCGCGCACTCCACCTCTGCCGGGTGGGTGCAGATCTTCCAGGGCAGTCTCAACGTCGACCTGCTCAAGTTGAAGGACTACGCGATTCAGCTCGGATTTGCCGACCTGCCCGCGGGCAAGGTGACGCAGATCCGGCTCTACACCGCAGAAGGCGGCGTGCAGAACGTGCTCCTGGCGAGCGGGGCCTCGGTGCCGCTGAAGGTGCCGAGCGGAGTGCAGTCCGGCATCAAGATCAAGGGCCCGTTCACCATCGACGCCTGCAACACCACCGCAGTGACCCTGGACTTCGACGGGAAGAAGTCGATCTGGGTCCACCCCAATGGCCAGGGCACCGAGTGGATTCTCCGGCCGGTGATTCACACCCGCAAGTCGAGCGCGAGCGTCACGGCCTGTACCGAGCCGGGAACGCCGGGGACGGGGGTCGACGGCCCGGGCGACGGCAAGCAAGGCGGCGGCGCCGGTGGCCCGGGGAACGGCCATCATGGTGGCGGAGACACTCTCGACAGCGGAATGCCGGTGGACACCGATGGCGGCGTCTTCGTCGAGCAGCCGGGCGGTACGGGTGGAGGCACGGGCACCGTTCTCGGAGGTGGCACCGCGGTGCCCGGAGGTTCGACGATCACCCCTGCGCTGGTTCCCACCGGCGGGACCTGCACCAGTTCGGTCGCCTGTCTGTCCAATGTCTGCGGCAACGGGGTCTGCCTGAGCGGCGGTCCGGGGGCGCCTTGCACCGTCAACGCGGATTGCAGCTCGGCTAGCTGTGGAGGCGAAGGCATCTGCGGCTCGGGTTCCGCAGGCGGAGCGGGCGCAGCGTGCAGCGCGAACGCCGGGTGTCTGTCCAATCAATGTGTGAATAACCTCTGCGAGTCCGGCAATCAGGGCGCGCCGTGCCTCTCGGTCGCTGACTGCACCACCGGGTTCTCTTGCGAAGCGGGCGCCTGTACCCCGGTCATCAACTGACGCGAGGCTCATGACCTTCCGCCCGGAAGCGGGGGGGGGCGTGAACGGGGCTCCTTCCAGGTGGAAGGGGCCCCGCTTTTCTTGAGGGCACTCAGTTTTTGGAGCGAGCAGCAGGGTCGATCAGCGCGGGAATGCCTCCTCTCCACGCCTGAGAGAGTGTGGTCAGCCGCTGACGGAAGGCCCCTTCGATGTCGAGCTCAGTCCCTTCGACCTTGCCGATAATCTGAAAGGGAACCTGTGCATTCCGGCACGCGGCTTCGACGGCGGCGGCGGAGGAGGGACCGAACGAGATCACTATTCTGGAAGCGTCTTCCCCGAACCAGAGCGCGTCGGCCCGTAGCGAGCTGGGGCCCAGCTTCACCTTCGCGCCCAGCGGCCGCGACGAATCGATGATGCAACACTCGGCCAGGGCTACCGCCAGGCCTCCCTCTGCAGCGTCGTGGGCACTGGAGAGCAGCCGCTGCTCAATCAGAGCACGCACCGCTTGCTGCAGCGCCAGCTCGGCAGGAGCGTCGAGGCGCGGAGGCAGGCCGGCGGTCTTGCCGTGTACCGCCTTGAGGTACTCCGAGCCTCCCAGTTGCCCTCGGGTGACGCCGAGGAGCGCGACGACATCGCCCTCATTCCGGAACGAAGCGGTACAGCGCTTCTCGATGTCCTCGAGCAGGCCGACGATCGCCACCGTGGGGGTGGGGAAGATCGCCTTGCCATCGGTCTCGTTGTAGAGGCTGACGTTTCCGGACACCACCGGAATGCCGAACTGGCGGCAAGCGTCGGCGATGCCCCGGGTGGCCTCGGCGAACTGCCACATGATCTCCGGCCGCTCGGGGTTTCCGAAGTTGAGGCAGTCGGTCAGCCCGATCGGGTTGCCGCCCACACACGAGACATTGCGCGCGCACTCCGCCACCGCCAGACGGGCGCCTTCGTAGGGGTCGAGATAGACAAAGCGGCTGTTGCAGTCGGCGGCGAGCGCCAGGCCCTTGTTCGAGCACTCCACCCGCACCACCGCCGCATCGGCGCGGCCGGGGAGAATCGCGCCGCCCAGGCGGACCATGTGGTCGTATTGTGAATAGACCCACTCCTTGCTCGCGATGCCCGGTCGGGCCAGCAGTGTCAGCAGCGTCGCGCCGAGGTCCTTGGGCGCAGGGAGCGAGAGCGGGTCGAACGCCTGGAGCGCGTCCAGCTCGACGGGCCGAGCGGTGGGCCGGTCGTAGATCGGCGCCCCGTCGGTGAGCGGCTTGACTGGAAGATCTGCCACCACCGTCTCGCCTTCGAGGATGCGCACCCGCCCGCTGTCGGTCACCTTTCCGATCACCGCCGCGTCGAGGTCCCACTTGTGGAAGATGTCGAGCACCTCTTTTTCGCGGCCGGTCTTGGCCACGATCACCATTCGCTCCTGGCTCTCGGAGAGCATCACCTCGTAGGGCGTCATCCCCTCTTCCCGACGCGGAACCCGGGAGAGGTCGAGGTCGATGCCGCTGCCGGCGCGCCCTGCCATCTCGATCGCCGACGAGGTCATCCCCGCCGCGCCCATGTCCTGAATGCCCACCAGCGCGTCGGTCTGGAAGATCTCCAGGCACGCCTCGAGAAGCAGCTTCTCGGTGAACGGGTCTCCCACCTGCACGGTGGGGCGCTTCTCGTCGGACTTGTCGTCGAACTCCGCCGACGCCATCGTCGCGCCGTGAATTCCGTCG
>JAYUUC010000348.1:0-4899 GCA_043755105.1 Myxococcales bacterium | reverse complement strand
TGCTTCCGGTTGCCCACCGAAGGCGGGTAGCGGCCCAGCTTTCCCCGCAGCTCCCAGAGGTCTTCGCCGGTGTAGCGGTCCTTCACCATGGCTGCCTGCAGCGCCTTGGCGGTGATGCCCAGCAGCTCGGCGGCTTGCTTGAGGTTGTAGGTCGGCGTTTCCATCGGTCACCTCTCCAGACTGCCTCAGGCGGCGAAGAACTTGGCCCCACGCCGTACCACCTGACCTCGCGCCACCAACAGCTCGCAGGCCTCTTGCAACGCCGCCGGATTGACTTCACCGGGCACCGAGATTTCACCCAGCGTCCGCCCTCGAATCGCGGTGCGGATCTCTACCATCACCGACGCACAGAGCGCCTCGGCTCCGGACGGAGCGGCTGCCGGCAGGGCCGCCACCGAAGCGGGCAGCGACGTCGCGGGCGATGGCCCGGTTTCGGCTGCCCGAGCGAGCAGGACCGGAGCGATCCGCTGCGGGTTGCCCTGGGTGACCGGCCGCGAGGGAAGCGTGGAGAGCCTTCGCACCTCGCGGCGGCGCTGAGCGTCGTCCATCGTCACCACCGCCGAGATGTCCTCACCGAGGATGCGCGACAAGCTCTGCGCTGCTGCCTGGCGAACCTTGCGCTCGGGATCGCGGAGCGACTCCAGCAACAGCCCCCGGGCCCACTCACCGCCGTTGGCGCCGAGCACCAGCGCGGCGAGCCCTCGCACCTCGGGGTCGCTGTCGCGGATCGCCTCGATTCCCAGCTCGAGGGCCGCCGCGGAATCGAGGTTGAGGGCGAGCAGCGAGGCCCGGCGGCGGACGGCGCGGTCCGGGTCCTTCATCGCCGCAGCAAGGTGCGGACCCGCGCGCGAGGCGTCGAGCGCAATCAAGGCCTTGAGCGCGGCGATCCGCACCTCGGGCACCCCGGAGTCCAGCAGCGGCGTGACGATCGCCACCCCTTCCCCGTGGGCGAAGGTGGCGAAGGTGCCCAGCAGCACCACTTGAACCCGCGGGTCGCTTTCCGCATGGAGCGCGGTGGCGAGCGCAGGCGCGGCGGCCGGGTGGGCGAGCGCCTTCAGCCGCTCGGCGGCGCGAATGCGCGCGGAGGAATCGGGCGCCGAGAGCTCGCGCACCGAAAAACCGAACAGCGTCTCCTCGGTGCGACCCGGAAAGGCGTCACGCGAGGAGGAAGACGAAGACAGCTCCTGCATCTGCCGGGGCGAAACCTGGAGCCGACCCTCGGCCCTCAGTCGTTCGGCGTGCTGCGCGAGCACCGAGATCGGCGCGCGACCTGCCACCGCCAACGCCGGTGCCATGGCGTCTACCCTCACTTCTGGCGCCGAGGGCAGCGGGGCGCGCGGAACCGAAGGCGGGGGCGGCGAGAAACCGGTCGGTCGCGACGACGGCCGGGCCACCGCGGCAGGAATCGACGCAGGGGCGGCAGAGCGTTGCGCAATCACCTCGCTGCGCAGCTCGGAGATGAAGCTCGCGAGGTCGAAGCGCTCGTCTTCCTCTTCCTGAGAGGCGCGGTCGGAATCGTGAATTCGAGACGCTTCGATCAGCTTCTCGATTAACGCCGCGCGCTCGGCGCGAAGGGCTTCGTTCATCCGGCCCTGCTCTTCTCGCTCCTGATGCGCACGGTTGGCGCGCACCTCAAGCTCGGCCACCTGGCGCCGAAGCTCGATTTCCCGCTGGGCCGCCGTGGCGAGTTCGCGCTTGAGATGCTCGCCCTCCGAGCGCGAAGCGTTCAGGTCGTTGGTGATCTGCTCGGACCGGGCCTCGAAATAAACAATCTTCTCGAGGGCACTCTTCAACAGCGCGTCGGGACGTTCATCCATCAAAGTCTAGAAACCTCCCCGGGCGTCCCAGGCGCAGCGCGGTCGCGGTCCGGTCGCGACGACCTTCCGCCCCACCGAGGGTGGGAATGAGGCGCACTCTACGCTACCGGTAGTGGGACCGTAAACCCCTATAACCACTGAGATCATTTCAGTACCCCGAGGCGCCGCCAGAATCGCTGCGAGGCCGATTTACCGGCCCTGGAAGCCGGCGTCCACCTTTGCGCGCCTACTTGCCCACACCGTGGGGAGATGTGGCGCAAACAGGCCGCTCGCCCGGGGTACCTAGAGGCCGAGGGCCGCAAGCTGAGCGGGAAAGTCCCCGGTACTGGCGAAGAGCTGCGCGCGAATGCCCTGCCCACGGGCCGCCGCGACGTACTCCGGGAGGTCGTCGAAGAAGGCGGTTTCTTCCGGAGCAGTGCCGGCCTCAGCGAGAGCGCGCGCGAAGATGCGGGGGTCCGGCTTGGCGAAACCCAGCTCGTGCGAGAGCAGCAGCGCGTCGAACCGCTGCAGCAGCGGAAGCTGGGGAAGGAGGTACCGGGCATGCAGCGCATTGGTGTTCGAGAGCAGCAACAGCTTTACCCGGCCCACCAGGGCTTCGATCGAGGGGAGGACCGCCTGGTTGATCTGGAAATGACAGTTCCAGAGTGCGAAGAACTCGTCGTCCCCAAGCTTCACCCCGAGTCGGGTGCCGACCTCTGCGGCGAGCCGATCCGCCCCGAACTCGCCCCGGTTGATCGCGTCCCAGAGCCCAGACTCGAACCGGCCAGCGACCTCGTCGAGCGAGAGGCCCGCCCTTTCGCCCAGCTTGCGAAACAGCAGCGCATTGTCATGAAAGACGAGCACATTGCCGAGGTCGAAGATCACTGCCCGTACTTGCGTCATCGGCCCAGCCTCCGCGCCCGCCCGAGGACGATTCCGGTCGAGCCCTTGGCCCTCCGCGGCCGCCCTGAATTCGTTGTCGCTGGGCCCAACGGATCGGGGCAAAGCTCACGAAGCTTGCAGGCCCCGCATTCGCCGCCCGCCCACACGGACTGGTAGAGCGCAGTCACCTGGTCAATCACCGCGAAGTCCTCGGTGACGAACCCGAGCTCGAAGTTGCGCTTGTGCTCGCCGCGCGCGCCCAGTCCCGCTCCGGTGAGGTTGGCGCTGCCCAGGTAGACCCAGGCTCCGTCGACGAGCACGCATTTGAAGTGAACCCGGGGGCAGATCTTCAGGGCCAGACCGCCGCGGGTGAGCGTGCGCTTCTTCTCGAAGCTCTTGCGGAAAGGCCGCGAGGGAAGCTCGGCGTGGAGGATGCGCAGCTCCACTCCCCGGGCGGCAAGCTGGTGAAAAAGCTCGAGCACCGAGCGGAAGCGGCCGCCGGTCTCGATGAACATCTCCTTCACGTTGGCGGTGCTGATCCACACCGACTCGCGGGCCTCGGCCAGCCTCCGGAGCACCACTTCCTGATAGAGCTCGGGCCCCTTGAGCAGCTCCGCATCGATCGCGCGCACGAAGGCCATCGTAGAGGACAATCGCAGCGCAGGTCATGCGGCGCGACGGCCCAGCGGTCGTGGTAGTGGGGCTGAGGAGGCAGCTGATGCTCACTGTTGACCCCAACCCATTGCTCGAAGTGGCCGCCTTTGCGACCACCTTCCCGGGGCCGCTGGGCGAGCTGGCCGCGAGTGCCGAAGTCCAGGCGCTGCTCTCGCTCACCGCGCCGGCCCCGATGACCGCTGACGACGGCGTGCGCACCGCCGTGCGGGACCTGCTTCGGCAGGGGGGCTACAAGCCGACCGGTCGGGGCAAACCCGCCTCGGAGTACCTGGTTCGCGCGGCCGGCGAAGCTCCGCTCCGATCGATCAACGCGGCGGTCGACGCCTGCAATGCAGTCTCGCTTCACAGCGGGTTGCCGATCAGCCTCGTCGACCTCGATCGTGCCCGGGCCCCGTTTCGCGTGCAGGTCGCCGGCCCTGAACAGAAGTACGTCTTCAACGCCTCGGGCCAGGAAATCGAGCTCGAAGGGCTGCTCTGTCTGTTCGATCACGCCGGACCCTGCGCCAACGCGGTGAAGGATTCTCAGCGGACCAAGACCCATGAAGGTTCGACCTGGGCGATGTCGCTGATCTGGGGCGCCCGCTCGCTCGACGGTCGTACCGCCCAGGCGTCGCGCTGGTACCAGGAGTTGTTGCGGAGCATGGGCTGCCAGGTCCAGGTGCTCGAACTCTGAAGCGGCACTCCGGAAACGAGCCTCGCGCCAGACTCCTGCTAGACTGGAGCGCCAGGGGCCGATGACCAAGCGCACACAGACCGGAGCACCGCCGGCGCGGGTCGCCGACCCCTTCGGGCTCCCACCCGACGAGCTCAGGGGAGCGCGCTTTCGATGAGCGACACCGTCGCGGCCGGAGAAGACACCCGGGGCGTTCCCAAGGAACCCGGAGGCATCACCGGGTTTCTGACCGGGCGTACCCTGGGCGACTTCTTCGTTCGCAACAAGATTGGCGAGGGGGGCTTCGGTGAGGTCTACCGGGCCGAACAGCACACCCTGGCGAGAGAAGCGGTCATCAAGGTGCTGCGCCCGCAGAATCGACTGTCGAAGACGGTGACCCAGCGCTTTCTGCGGGAGGCGAAGCTGGCTTCCTCGCTCGACCACCCCTTCGCCGCCCACATCTACGCCTTCGGGGTGGAGTCCGACGGGCTGCTGTGGATCGCGATGGAGCTGGTGCGAGGCACGCCGCTCAACGAGATCCTCAAGCGGCAAGGCCCGCTGCCGCTCTCCCGCTTCGTTCCCCTGTTCGAGCGCATCTGCGAGGTGGTGCACACCGCCCACGACGCGGGCATCGTCCACCGCGACCTCAAGCCGGCCAACGTGATGGTCTTGAACCGGGCGGGACGGCTGCTTCCCAAGCTCCTCGACTTCGGCATCGCCAAGCTGGGAGAGGCCGACGCAGGAGGGGCGCGGGAGGCGACCGGCGGCGGCTCGGACTCCAGCGGTCACTCGTCGTCAGGGGCCCAATCGATTCACTTCGACGACGACGAGTCGTCGCTCGGCTCCGCCGGCGAAGAGACCGCGGACACCCCCGAACGCGCGGGCGGACCGAAG
>JAYUUC010000347.1:0-4901 GCA_043755105.1 Myxococcales bacterium | reverse complement strand
CCTGGTGTCCGCCCTGCATCGAAGAACTGCCGCGTCTCAACAAGCTCGCCGCAAAGTTTGGCAAGAAGGGTTTTGGGGTTATCGCGACGAATGTAGGGATGGCAGAGCGTGGATCCCGAGCAGGACAACTTTCAGATCTTCCACTCCTCACAGGCCGAGGGCGGTTCGAATTACGTGTCCTACGCCAACCCGGAAGCAGATCGGTTGATGGAGCAACTGCGCACCCGGTTCGATTCGAAAGAGAGGGCCGGGCTCGAACGGGCGCTCCACCGACTGCTTTACCGCGACCAGGTCTACGATTTCTTGTCGCGCCGCCCGCTGCTGGATGCGGTGTCGAAGCGGGTGCATGGGATCGCGCCCGCGCTGACCTGGTACGATCTACGCAAGGTCTGGATTGAGTAGCAGAACCAAGGTTGGTCGATGAGGGTCGGCGCGATGGTCAGGCGGTTGCTGATGGGGGTGCCGACCTTCCTGGGGATCACCCTGCTCACCTTTGGAATCGCCCATCTCGCTCCGGGTGACCCGCTGCAGCTCGACCCGGAGAGTGGCCATACAGGCAGCGGCGGCCTCGATACCTTGCGCCAGGACCGCGGCCTCGACCTGCCGATTCCCGAGCAGTATGGCCGCTGGCTCTGGAAGGTGGTCCGGCTCGACTTCGGCACCTCGTTCCAGGACGGCAGGCCGGTGATCTCGAAGCTCGCCGAGGCGCTGCCGAAGACGCTGTTGCTCTCCGGACTGGCGCTGGTGCTGGCCTACCTGATCGCGGTTCCGCTCGGGGTGTGGGCGGCGCTCAAGGCCCGAAGCTGGTTCGATCGCGCGCTCACGGTGACGCTGTTCGGCCTCTACGCGCTGCCCTCGTTCTGGGTGGCGGTGACCTTGTTGCTGGTGTTCGCCACCGCGCGTGGACTCGACTGGCTTCCATTGCAAGGGCTGACCTCGCAGGACTTCGATCGCCTCGATGTGCTGGGCAGGCTCGGGGACGGGGTCAGGCACCTGGTGTTGCCGGTGGCCTGTCTGACCTATGGCGCCCTGGCGTCGATCAGCCGCCAGACCCGGAGCGCGATGCTCGACGTCCTCGGCCAGGATTTCCTGCGAACGGCGCGGGCCAAGGGTTTGTCCACAGCCCGGGTGGTGTGGCGCCATGCGCTTCCCAACGCGCTGGTGCCGCTGGTGGCGTTGCTCGGGGTGATGCTGCCGCACCTGATCGGCGGCAGCGTGATCGTCGAGCGGATCTTCGGAATCTCCGGAATGGGGCTGCTCGCGTTCGAGGCGGTTCTTCACCGCGACTACCCGACGGTGATGGGGATCACCACACTGGTCGCGCTGCTCACCCCGGTGTCGATGTTGCTCTCTGATCTGCTCCACCAGGCCCTCGACCCGCGGTTGAGGATGGAATGAGCCCGTCACGCCGCAGCGTCGGGGCCTGGGCGCGCTTTCGCCGACGTCCTGCGGCCGTGGGAGCTTTGGCAGTGCTGGCCTGTCTGATCGCGGTCTCGCTGTTCGCCGAGCCGCTCGCTTCGGAAAGTCCGATCGCCTACCGCTCCGCCGGAGTGACCCGCTGGTTTCCGGACGGTCGTCGGTTCCCCGAGCGGACGGTGGCCGCGCTCAGGTCCAGTCTCGATCGAAGTCACGGGGACTGGATGATCGAACCGCTGTTCTCTCAGGGGCCTGACCAGAGCGCAGAGGGCAGTGCCCAGACAGGGCCTCCCCCCTGGGCGCCGGACCGTGACCATCCCTTTGGCACCGATGAGATTGGAAGAGACGTGCTGGCGCGGGTGGTTCACGGCGCCCGGGTGAGCCTCGGGGTAGGGCTGCTCTCGGCCGCGATCTGCCTCGTGCTCGGGTTGCTCATCGGCGCGCTCGCCGGGTTCTACGGCGGCTGGACCGACACCTTGCTGTCACGGTTGATGGAGGCGATGGTCGCCTTTCCGACCTTCTTCTTCATTCTCGCTGTGCTCGGCCTGGCACGGGTTCGAACGCTGATCCCGGTGGCGCTGGTGATTGGCTTCACCCGCTGGACGGACATCGCCCGTCTGCTCCGCGCCGACATCCTCCATTTGAAGACCAGCGGGTTCGTGGACGCCGCCCGGACCCTGGGGGCAAGTGACCGGCAGCTGTTCTTCCGCCACCTGCTGCCGCATGCCCTGGGACCGGTGTGGGTCGCCACGACCTTCGGGGTGGGGACGGCGATCTCGATTGAAAGTGCGCTCTCGTTCTTAGGCTTCGGCGCGCCGCCCCCGACCGCGAGCTGGGGAGAGCTGCTCACCCAGGGTCATCGTGCGCTCACCTATCCAGGCGCCTGGTGGCTGGTGCTCTTTCCCGGGCTGGCGCTGCTGCTCACTCTGCTTTCGATCAACCTGGTGGGAGAGGGCTTGCGCGACGCGCTCGACCCCAGGGACCTCCCGGTCATCCCGAGCGTCACCGCAGGCGAAGTCGAAGGAGGAGCGGGGGGGCCCTCAAAGGCTTCGCATTGGCGCTAGAATAGAAGCGAGGCCAAACGACCATGGCGAACATGAAGCTGGGCGAGATGCTGCTGAAGGTGAACGCGATCCGTGAGCACCAGCTCAAGTCGGCGCTCGCCGAGCAACAAAAGTGGGGTGGGCGTCTGGGCGATATCCTGGTGAGGATGAGCCTGGTCACCGAAGAGCTGCTGGTGAAGGCGCTCTCGAAGCAGCTGGCAATTCCCGCCGCTCAGCTCGACTCGGTGCAGAGCGTGCCCGCGGCCGTGAAGGGCAGGATTCCGTCGGCCACCGCTCGGGAGCTGGGAGTGATTCCGCTTCAGCTGCGCGACGAGGGAAAAACCCTGGTGGTGGCGATGGCGGACCCGCTCAACCTCATTCACCTCGACACGCTCCACGCGGTGTCCCGCTGCAAGATCGTCCCCCAGATTGCCGGCAAGTCGGCGCTGGCCCGCGCCTTCGTTCGCGTCTACCAGGAAGAGCCCGAGGTCAATGAGACCGACGGTTCGTTCAAGATGCTCAACTCGCAGGGCAACACCCTGGTCAGGGCGAGCCCGGAAATTGCCCAGGTGCGCGCCGAGTATGCAGCGGCGGAAGCGGTCCGGGCGCAAGCGGCGGCGGCAGCGGCAGCGGTCCCGGCCGAGCGAGGTCCGTCGCTGCTGGACCTCGACCCGATCGAGTTGCTCCGCGCGGTCGAGGTGGTGCAGCGAAAAGAGGTGGCAGCGATCAAGGCGATGGTCGAGCTGATGATCAGCAAGGGAGTGTTCACCCGCGACGAGTACCTGGCGAAGGTGAAGCGCTAGCACCCGTGAGGGAACCCGAACTCGCACCCTCGCCTCGCCCCTGGCCGCTGTTCGAGGTGGTGGGCTTGACGGTTTCCTACCCGGACGCGCGAGGTCTGTATCAGCCGGCAGTGGAAGGCCTGGACCTCGTGCTCGAGGCGGGCCGCACCGTGGCCTTGGTGGGGGAGTCGGGGTCGGGGAAGAGCAGCGCGGCGCTGGCGATGATGGGGCTTGTCGACCCTCCGGGAAAGGTGACGGCAGGTCGGTTGCAGTGGGGAGACCAGGACCTTCGTCACGTGAGCCGGGAGCGACTGCGCGAGGTCCGCGGCGGTGAGCTGGCGATGGTGTTTCAAGACGCCAACTCCGCTCTCAACCCGTTGATGCGCATCGGCGACCAGATCGCGGAGGGGGTGCGCGCCCATCGTCGAACCCCTCGGGGACGCGAGGCGGCCCGCGCGGTCGAGCTGCTGGAACAGGTGGGCCTCGAGCGCCCGGAACGGCTCGCCCGGGCCTTTCCGCATCAGCTCTCCGGCGGCATGCGCCAGCGAGTGCTGATCGCGATCGCCCTTGCCGGAGAGCCCCGGGCGCTGATCGCCGACGAACCGTCCACGGCGCTGGACCTTTCCCTGCAAGCGCAGGTGCTCGATCTGCTTCGGGCAGCGCAGAAGCAGCGGGGCATGGCGATGCTGTTGATCAGCCACGATCTCGGAGTGGTGGCAGAGGCAGCCGACGAGGTCCTGGTGCTCTTTCGCGGCCGGGTGGTGGAACGCTCACCGGTGGGGGCATTTTTTCAACAGCCGTTGCACCCGTATTCCGACGAGCTGCTCCGGCTGGCCAGCGGCGAAGCGCTCGCTGAAGAACGGGCGACAGAATGGGGACCCACCGGCCCGGTCACGCCGAGCTTGTCGAGGGAGAAGCCAACGACTACTCCGGTGACTCAATCGGAGTGCCCCTATCTTTCGCGCTGCCCCCGCGCCTCGTCGCTGTGCGCCGAACGGGCGCCGCTGCTGGAGATGAAGGTCCCTGGTCACGAAGCCGCCTGCCATCACCCGGTGCAGCGGGAATGAGCTCACCGTTGCTCGAAGTGCAAGACCTGGTGGTCGGGTATCCGCACCGCGAAGGCAGTCTTGGCCGCTTGCGACCCGGACCCGCGGTGGTGGACGGGCTCTCTTTCACGCTCGAGCCCGGAGAGTCGCTGGCCGTGGTGGGGGAGAGCGGTTGCGGGAAGACGACTCTGGCCCGAGCGCTGGTGCGGCTGATCGAGCCTCGCGCCGGGTCGGTTCGGTTCCGCGGGACCGAGCTGCTCCGACTTGGGCCCCAGCAGCTGAGGCCGATGCGCCGCCACCTGCAGCTGATCTTCCAGGACAGCTACGGTTCGCTCGATCCGCGAATGACCGTGACCCAGCTCGTCGGCGAGGGTCTGGAGATCGAAGGCCGTCTGACGCCAGCCGAGCGGGACACCCGAGTGGTCGAAACGCTCTTGGCCGTCGAGCTGTCTCCGGACTTCTTCGGACGCTACCCGCATCAGCTTTCCGGAGGTCAGCGTCAGCGGGTGGCCCTCGCGCGGACCCTGGTTCTCGATCCGGAACTGATCATTGCCGACGAACCCTTCAGCGCGCTCGATCTGCGGCTTCAGGCGCAGATGCGCGGGCTGCTGAAA
>JAYUUC010000346.1:0-4928 GCA_043755105.1 Myxococcales bacterium | reverse complement strand
TCGATGCTCCGCCAGTAGGCGCGATCGTAAGGCCCGGTTGGGACCGGAGGGTTCGACTCCGTAGTGGCGATGAGAACCGCTGGCGTGGTGAGTTCTTTCATCGATGACATGTGGTGCAGCTCACCCGGGTGCGTACGTCGTTGGCGTTCAGTCTTTCTGCAGCAGCTCCGGGAGGCTCCTGCTCGCCGGTCCAGGTCATGCTGGTGATTTCACTGGCAGGCCGCAGCCGGCCTTCCGGATTTCGGTGACATTCGAGGCACCAGCGCATCGTCATTGGCGCCACTTGTTCCACGTGAGGTTGCTGGTCGATGCGGCCGTGACAGGTGGCGCAGCCCACGCCCTTGGCGACATGGATCGAATGGTTGAAATAGACAAAGTCGGGAAGCCGGTGCACCCGGTTCCACCTGATCGGCAGCCCGGAGAAGTACGCCGCCCGCACCGGCGCCAGTTTCTGGCTCTGGTTCCAGATCTGCGAATGACAGTTCATGCAGATCGCCGTCGAGGGGTAGCCGGCGTTGGGGGAAACCTCGACGGACGAGTGGCAGTAGCGGCAATCGATCCCTTCACCTCCAACGTGGTGCCGGTGGTCGAACTGTACTGGCTGCTCGATCGGGTTGTACTGGCCAGTGACCAGCGGACCCCTCACCACCACCAACAGCCCCGCCAGGGCGACTACGGGGATGGCGAGCGCCAGCACCACCGTGACCCGGGCTGCGGTGTTCGTCCATCGAGGGAAAAGGGCGCTCATCCGGGGGTGACCGCGCAGAACCTTGAGGCCTGCGCAGCTGAAGATCTCGCTGTGGGTGTAATTGAATTGGGAACGCGCACGCCGCTTCGGTTTCGGTGATCAGGCCGGAGCGCCCTCCGCTTCCAGGCCCGCCTCGAGGCGGCCGTGGGTCCCGACCCATTTCCGAACGCGATTGATCGTGCCTGGAAGGGGCACGGTGCCCAGCGGATTGGACTCCCCCGCGTAAAAAGCCCGCTCGGTGGCGAGGGGGCGATCGATGCCGGCCTCGAAAACCTTCACTGACCGGGCGATGCGAATCATCTCTGTGCTCTGCACCGGGGACATCGCAATTCCGATCCTGTTCATGCCCACGTCGGTCGACTTCTTCATTGCAGGCTCCCTCGCTGGCTTTGGGTCAGACGCAAGGCGCGCTCGGTGCCTGGAAGCCAGCGGTAGCCGGTGGCCACCTTTTTCCTTCAACAGTTCAAGCGCCAAGAGGAACCTCAAAGGGTTTTGCCGGGCGCTGTGGTGGGCGACGAGGCGGGCCGAACATTGGCCGAACGGTGGCCGGCAACAATCGACCCCCAGGGATCCGTGTCGTTCACTAGTGAGCCTCCGAGCGCCTGCTCGAGAGGTGAGGACGACAACGGTTGATTCGACTCGAGGACCGTTGGCGAGACGTGCCGTCTAACCCAAGTTTGAGATTCCCTATGTATAAAAAGGAGAAGACCGTGAAAAAAAGCTTCAAGAGAAGTGTATGGGTGGTGTCATTTTTGTCTGTGAGCGCCGTTTCGGCGCAGACCGGGTCGGGAAGCACGGGCTCAGGCTCAGCAAGCGGCTCAATGGGAGGCCCGGGGGCGATGGGACCGAGCTCAGGCGCAGGCGGCGTCTCGGGCCTGTCTTCCCTCCCTGCACCCAAGGATGAGAAGGGCTTTCTGGAGCGGGTTCACCGCGTCAATCAGGACGAGATCAAGCTCGGTACCCTGGCGCGGGAAAAAGCCAGCTCACGGGAGGTGAAGGACCTCGCCGAGATGATGATCAGCGATCATCGCAGCGCGGACGAGCGGTTGATGACGCTGGCCCGGAGCCGCAAGCTCACCCTGGGAGACCCGAAGCCGGTCAACGATCTCGAACGGAAGATGATGCAGTCCGATGACGACACCTTGGCTGTGCTCCGGCAGGTCGACGGACAGGTCTTTGACCAGATGTTCCTCAGCCACATGGTGATGGGACATGACCGCGCCATCAACAAGGTCACGATGGGGATGCAGAAATTCAGCAGCCCCGAGCTCGCGCCCCTGCTGAGCGAGATGCTTCCCCGCATCACCCAGCACCGCGATCAGGCCTTCCAGCTTCTGGGCAAGGTCGATCAGATCGGCAGCCAGCCCGGCGTAGGGGGTGCAGGAACACAGGGAACCCAAGACAGCAGAGACACCCAGGGCAGCACCTATCATCACCCCGGTTCGGGCAGCGGTGGGTCGCCGACCCAGCACCGGTAGCGTTCGCCGTTCAGCGAAGTGACCTGGGGTGCGAAGGGAAGCTGCTCTTTCGCGCCGCTACTTTATCGGGGCTGCGCGATGCAGCTCCTGCCTCAGCTGGGCGACGGCCTCGATCAGCCGAGGAGGCTGCTCCTGTGGGGGGGCTTCGGCCATGAATTGCTCGAAGTCCTGGAGCGCTCGGACCTTGTCGCCTTCCTCCATCCACATCGCTCCGGCGAACAGCAGCGCTTCGTAGCTGCCCGGAAAAGTTTTCGCGACGTGCTCGAGCTCGTGGACGGACTCCTTGCCTCCGCCTCGCATCGCTGCGAGCACCGCCCGGTGGATGCGGGTCTCGACATCGTAGGGGTCGAGTGCGCTCGCCTTCAGAGTGAGCCGCTGGGCCTGGTCGAAGTCCTGGGTGCGAATGAGCTCGTGGCTCAGCTCCGCCAGCGCCGCGACGTCTTCTGGATTTTTCGAGACTCGATCCATCGCCGCCTTCATTTCCGGCTCGGTCTCGGGCTCGGCCTTCCCGCCTGGCCGAGCCGTTGTGGACGCTGAAGCAGATCTGCCGGTGGCTTCCGCTCCCTCCACACGCGGCTTGGTCTCTTCGTTCAGCGCGAGCCCGAGCATGACGAAGAACAGCACCCCTCCTCCTCCCCAGAGCGCTCCCTTGAGTGAAGGGTGCCGTCCAAAGAAGGTCTCTGAGGCGGCGCTCGCTGCCTCCTGCTTCCGGTCTGCGCGGGCCTGGGATTTCGCCTGGTCGTGCTTATTTCCACGAGCCTGTTCTGCTCGGGCTTTCAACACCAACGCTGCCTCGCGTTCCAGGCGGAGGAACTCCGCTCGATAGGGCCCTTCGGCGACTTGATGCTGGTCGGCCTTGAGCTCCTTCAGCTGTCCGAGCAGAGTTTGGTAGCGCTGGTCGAGGTCATCCGGGGCGCCGTCGGGTTCCCTTGAAGCCTTCACCGCCTCCCGGCGAGAGAGAAGGACGAAGAGGACCCCAGCGATCACCCCGGCGAGCAACACCACCAGGCCAGGCAACCAATGGGTCTGGTTCATCGATCGAGCTCCGCGCGGACTTGCCGTAGGTATTCTTCCTCGTCTGCGGCAGGCTCTGCTGTCACGGCCGACTCCGGAAGGGCACGCCCCTTCTTCTTCACCTGGGCCAGGATGACCACCACGCCCACTCCGAGCAGAACAGCCGGGAGCGCCCAGACCAGAAGGTTCAGGCCTTCTGCGGTGGGCTGAAGCAGTACCCATTCGCCGTAGCGCGCCACGAAGTAAGCATTGATCTCCTCGTCGCTCTTTCCCTCCGAGACCAGCTCTCGAACCTTGTCCAGCTGGGCACGCGCCATCGAAGCAGGTGAGTCGGTGATCGCGAGTCCCTGGCAGACCGCGCAGCGCAGCTTCTTGCCGAGCCGCTGCACCCGCTCTTCACGGGGAGGGTCGAGTGGCTGGCTGCCCATCCGCTGCGGAGCGAAAGCAGCAGCGCTGAGGGTGAGGACCAAACTCAAGGTGACGGCATTCATGGGAACTCTTTGCCTCCGGGCTCAGGGGCTGAGGGCGGACGCGGCGGGTCCGAGTACGTCATTGAGGCGCGCGGTCAACGTCTGGGGGTCAATCGGGTAGGCGACCTTGCCGCGGATGGTTCCTTCGCGATCGATGAAATACGACTCCGGTACTCCGGCGACGCCGTAGTCCACTGCCATCGTCCCCTCGCGGGGAGGGTTTCCTGCGGTCTGGTCGATCAGTTGCGGAAAGCTGCTTCCATTTTCGGTGAGAAACTTCCGCGCGTTCTCCTCGCTGTCTTCGAACACCACGCCCACGAATTGCACCTGCTCGCCGAAGCGCTGAAAGCCCCATTCCAGCACCGGGTGCTCCTGTCGGCAGGGGCCGCACCAGGTTGCCCAGAAGTTCAGCAACACCGGCTTGCCTTTCAACTGCTCGAGGGTGACCGGTTCGCCCGTGTCCATTCGCCGAAGGGTGAACGGTGGCGCCTTTTTCCCTTCCAGCATGAAGGGAACGGCATGGGGGTCGGTGCCGAACGACTTGTAATAGACGCCCACCAAGGTCACTGAAAAGAGCGCAAATCCCAGGGGGAGTGCCCACCGCCACGCCGACGCCTTGGCCGAGCTCGAGCGAGGAGCGCTCACGGCGTCCCCGCGGCGAGATCCCCTTCCGGAGGAGGCGCGGCTCCTGAAGCGGGAGGCGTCGCCGTTTCCGCAGCCGAGACCTTGCGGCGCTGGGGCCATGCGGCAATCAGCGCTCCGCCCACGAGCAGGGGAATCGAGTACCAGATCCAACCGACCATCGGAAATACCCAGGCGTTGAAGCTCGCCGAGTTGGTCTGGGGATCGAACGCCAGCAACGACACGTAGACGTCCTTCCACACCCGTGTCTGCACCGCCGGAGAGCCGATCGGGTCCGTGCTCCGTTCGTAGTAGTTCATCCTCGGAGCATGGGTGCCGGTGAGCACCTCTTCATCTCCCTTCGGCCCGAGGAAGGTGACGTTCGCGGCTGCCCAGCTCCGGTGAGGTTCCTTGCCTTGCACTAGCCCGTCGAAGCGGATCTGGTAGTCGCCCACCGTCAGCCGCTCGCCCACCTTGAGGGTGCCACTGCTGTGAATCTTGTAGGTCGACGACGCCGCCACCGCGACCAAGATGAGCACCACGCCAAGATGAACGATGTAGCCGCCGAACCGACGCCGGGTCCGAGAGGCGCTCCGG
>JAYUUC010000345.1:0-4928 GCA_043755105.1 Myxococcales bacterium | reverse complement strand
GGTGCACCGACCATCGCCTCGGGACGCACCCAGGCATCGAACTGCTCGGCGGTGACCAGCTCCAGCTCCACCGCCACCTGCTTCAAGGTCTTGCCCTGCTTGTGCGCGGTCTTCGCGATCTTCGCTGCGTTGTCGTAGCCGATGTGGGGGTTGAGCGCGGTGACCAGCATCAGCGACCGCTCCAGGTTCTCGCTGATCCGCGTCGCGTTGGCCTCGATGCCCACCACGCAGTGCTCGCGAAAGCTCCGGGCGCCGTCGGCGAGCAGCCGGCAGGACTGGAGGAAATTGTGGGCAATCAGCGGCTTGAACACGTTGAGTTCGAAGTTGCCGGATGCGCCGCCCACGGTCACGGCGACGTCATTGCCCATCACCTGGGCGCAGAGCATGGTCATCGCCTCGCACTGGGTGGGGTTCACTTTCCCCGGCATGATCGAACTGCCCGGCTCGTTCTCCGGAAGGTTGAGCTCGCCCAGACCCGAGCGCGGCCCTGACGCCAGCCAGCGGATGTCGTTCGCAATCTTGAACAGCGACACCGCCAGGCCCTTGAGCGCCCCGTGGGCGTGGACCAGCGCATCGTTGGCGGCGAGCGCCTCGAACTTGTTCGGCGCCGTCTGGAACGGCAACCCGGTGAGCGAGGCGATCTCCTTCGCCACCCGCTCGGCATAACCGTCGGGTGCGTTCAGCCCGGTACCCACCGCGGTGCCCCCGAGGGCCAGCTCGTAGAGGTGGGGAAGCTGGGATTCGAGGTGCCGGAGCCCGTGGTCGAGCTGGGCGACGTAGCCGGAGAATTCCTGGCCCAGGGTGAGGGGAGTGGCGTCCTGAAGGTGGGTGCGGCCGATCTTCACGATCTCGCGGAACTCGGTCGCCTTGGCAGAAAGAGCGTCGCGAAGCGCGCGCAGCGACGGCACCACCGCGCGGACCACCGCCTCGGCGGCGGCGACGTGCATCGCGGTGGGGAAGACGTCGTTCGAGCTCTGGCCCTTGTTGACCTCATCGTTGGGGTGAACCTTGCGGTCTTCACCGCGGGACCCGCCGAGCAGCTCGCTGGCTCGGTTGGCGAGCACCTCGTTGACGTTCATGTTGGTCTGGGTGCCGCTGCCGGTCTGCCAGACGATCAACGGAAACTCTGCTTCCAGCTTGCCGGCGAGGGCCTCGTCGGCGGCACCAACGATGGCGTCACCCTTGTCCTTGGGGAGCGAGCCATTCTCGACGTTGACCCGGGCGGCGGCTTTCTTCACCAGCACCAGCGCGTGAACCAGGGCGGGCGGCATCTTCTCGGTGGAGATGTCGAAGTTCTGGCGTGAGCGTTCGGTCTGCGCGCCCCAGAGCCGATCTGCGGGGACTTCGATTGGCCCGAAAGTGTCTTTCTCGATTCGTACGTTGGCTGGCATGGGTCCTTCCCTATCGTTTCCTTTGCCCGCGCCCAAGCCCAACTGTCGGTAGACTCCGGGTCGACATGTCGGACCTTCCTCCTTGCGGCCTTTACCGGACCGGCCAAGCCCTCGACACCCAGGTTCCCACGGGGCGACTGGTCTACTTTCACAACCACGGCAACCCCGGCGCGGGCGTCTACTTGCCGAGAGGTTGGAGCCACAACCGCGCGCTCTGGCACGAGAGTGGAATCACTCTCCGGGACCAGGCGTGGGCGCATACCCTCGAGCCACTCGCTCCGGAAGGGCTCTACCGGGTGAAGGAATCGTTCACCTGTTGCGACCAGAACTGTCGACGCTTCGAGACCGAGATGCTGGTCCAGCTCGGTTACAACGGCCACGCCGAGCCCCTGCTCTTCGTTCCCGAGCTGACGGCCGACGGCCTCGCGATGCCCGAGCTGGGAAGCGCACTCGATGTCAGCCGGATTTCCTCTATCGTCGCTTTGAAGGTGGTGCAGGCGCGCGATTTGCCGACCGGGCATCTGCTGCAGTGAGCGCTCGGTCCGATCTCTGGAATCCAGCGCAGTCCGACCGCTTCAAGGCCGAGCGGCAGCTACCAGAAGCGGCTGCTGCCGCAACTGAAGCAACAGCGACCGTACTTCTTCCCGTTTCCGAGGATGTTGCTGTGGGCGATGCGGTAGCAGCGAGAGCTCAGTAATCGAGGAATGCGCCGGCGGTTCTGCCAGGCTCGTCTTTCCGGCACCAGCGGAGCAGAACCTCGCGGGCAGTGCGCTCGCTCGCCGAGCAGTCGCGGGGGTCGATGTTCGAAAGCGCGCGGGCCAGCTTTCCGATTCCGCCAGCGTTCAACTTGGGGGCGAACACCGCTGGGTCGACGTGGCTCTCCTCGAGGATCAATGACTTCATCAGATTGACGGTGTGGGCATCCAGCAGCTTGCTGGCCTGCAGGTGCTCGAGCATCGCGAACACCTGGGGCCGCCGGGTCGCCGGCAGGGGGTCGATCTCCTGCATCAGGGAACGAACTTTGGGCTGGGGCCGGGCAGCGGAGGAAGGGAGCGAGGGAAGCTGATTTTTTACGTTCATGTCAGTTGCTCTGAACTCAGGGATGCCTGGAAGGCGTTCAAGTGATTCTCGGACACTGGGTTCGAAAGTTGCGCGACACTTCGCGCGCATTCAACCTCGGAGGCTCAAGTGGCTCCCTACAGCGGTCCCAGTCTCGCGGAGTGCATTCGGCTCGTCCTGACTGGACAGATTCCCTCGGCACTGGGCTTTGGGCTTCCCCGGGCGGTGGTGAAGCGCACGGGCGAGGTCTGGTCGCTCATCGCGATGCGAGGCGGGGAAGGCTTCGGCGTTCAGGCGGACCTGGTCCGGCCTTTCGAGGAGTACCTCACGATAGGCCAGGCAGTGACGCCTCTGAAGTTCTGTATTCTCCTGATTCAGCAGTGGGATGAAGGACCCTACGGAACGTCGTTTCCTCCTCACCAGGCATTGGAGATGACCGTCCGTATCCCCGAAGAGGGGAGGGCCGGGACCGACGTGGGCACCACAGAACGGGTGGTATGTCGCCAGCTCATCGAGGCGCGTCAGCACTGCGTTCTCATCGACGAACGGGGCCAGGAATTGATCGGCCTGCGCGTGGTCGGCCGGCCGTCTCCCTCCTGACACCCACGTGTCGTCCACGCGCGGTGGAAGGGCGAGATGTCCTCGCATTGGCGTTAGCGCCTGCCTGGAGGAGCCGGTAGATTGGATTCCGTGGCGACGACCCAGCTCCTCTCCGGTTTCGACCTTCGTTCCGTGGACTTGCCCGAGGGCAGCTCGCTGCTCTCGCCCGCCTCGCCGGTGCCTGGGTTGCCTGACTTCGCTCGGTCCGTGAAGGAAGCGTTCGACGCTCCGGTGTCCGGTCTCCCTCTTGCCGAACGGCTCCCTGCCGGAGCTCGAATCTGCATCGTCCTCGACGACTTCTCGCTTCCCGTCCCCCCCGCCACCGTCGATGTCCGTCGCGAGCTGCTGGCCTTCACCCGCGACCGGCTGCAAGCCTGTGGCGTCGACCCCGCTCGCATTCGGGTGCTGGTCGCCAACGGGCTCAATCGGCAGTGGCGGCCGAACGAGCTGACCGACCTGCTCGGTCCAACCGGCGCGGGCGCTCCTTCCATCAACTGCCACGACGCCGAGGACAGCGCCCAGCTTCGACGTATCGGCGAGCTGCCCCAGGGCCCCATCGAGCTCAACCGCGCACTGTTCGATTGCGACCTCGTCCTCTACCTCAATGTCGTCAGTACCCCGCTGCATGCCGGCCTCTTTGGCCTGGTCTCCGGCACCGCCGGCTACCGCACCGCCCGATGGCTCGGCGCCCCCGCGCTCTTTGAGGAGGACGCTCCATTCGTTCGCGGCTCGGCGTACCACCGGCTCCACGAGGAAGTGGGCGCTGCTCTGCTTCGCCAGGTGCCCGTGTTCCAGCTCTCGGCGGTGCTCAACAACGAGCTCTGGCCTCCGCGAGTCGCGGCCGTGGTTCGGACCGGCGCGGGCAGTGCCCGTTCAGCCCAGCTGTGGAACGCGATGCCCAACGCGGTTCAGCAGCGGGCCGCGCGACTGATGCGCTCCAGCTATCGGCCGTTTGCCGTGCTGGGAGGGAACCCAACGGAAGTGGCCGCACGCGCGCTGCCGCTCTTTCTCCGCCAGCATCAAGTCCAGGCCGGGCCCCCGGCGGACATCGTGGTCTTCGGGCTCCCCGACGTCGGTCCCTTTTCCGTGGGCTCCTCCCAGAACCCGATCCTCGCCGCGCACCTCGCGCTGGGAAGCCTCGCCAATCTTTTCACCGAGCGGGCGTTGTTGAGGAAGGGAGGGGTTTTGATCTTCGCCAACCCCTTGAGCCTCTCCTTCGACCGCACGGTTCACGGCGCCCACGAGGAGTTCTACGACAAGGTGCTGCGGGTGGAGCGCCAGCCCGCCGCCATTCACGAGCAATTCGAAGGCTACTTCGGCGGACGCCCCGAGTTCGTCTCCAACTATCAGCGCCGCTTTGCCTTTCACGGCACTCACCCCCTTTACTGCTGGTACCAGTGCGCTCCGGCGCGGCGACAGGCGGTGAAGATTATCGCCGCTCATGCCGACCCCCGCACTTGCGCGCGCCTCGGGCTAATGCCTGCCGCGGACGTCGAGCAAGCGCTGAACAAGGCGCGCGAAATCCTGGGCTTGCACGAACCCTCCATCGCCGTGCTCGATCTGCTGCCGCCGTTCTTCGTGCAGGTGAACGGATAGAGGCACCGGTCGCCGGGGTGCAGGGTGGGCGAAGGAACCGACGTCGCTCTTCTGCCATTGCAAGAGAGGCGCGCTGAACGGGCGCCCGACTCCTCCCTTGCCTTACACGGGCGCATCTGGAGATCGGGTTGCGAGAAAATCCCCGGCTCGACATGATGAACAGGTCCTTCGGGACGAAAGGAGGTGGTGCCTTGTCTAGACCGACGATGGCGACCGCCTCCGCTCGAGCGTGACGGGAAGTAGCGCACGCAGACAGCGGAGAGCGAGTTCGCAAAAGTGTGG
>JAYUUC010000344.1:0-4939 GCA_043755105.1 Myxococcales bacterium | reverse complement strand
CCTCCGCAGCCACTTCCAGCCGAGCAATGTCCCCGTGATGTCGAAGCCGGTAGCTGCGAAGCCCGAGCGCCCGCAAGTCGGATTCGGCCGAGCCCACCTGCATCAGGCGGTCGGTAGTGACCGAGGTGCCATAGGGAATGCGCGAGGCCAGGCAAGCCATCTGGGGCTTGTCCCAGGTCGGCAGCCCGAGCCGATGAGACCAGGCGCGAATTTCGTCCTTGGTCAGACCCGCCTCGGCGAGCGGAGACTTCACCGCGTGCTCCAGAGCCGCCTGATGACCGGGCCGGTGGTCCTTGCGGTCGTCGGCATTGAACCCGTCGAGGATCGCCTTCAGCCCCAGCTCCGCCTGCTTGGCGGCGCAGAGCGTGTAGAGCTCGGTCTTGCAGAAGTAGCAGCGGTTGGTGGGGTTGGCCGCGTAGCTCGGATTTGCCAGCTCGTTGGAGTCCACCAACAGATGAGTGGCGCCCATCTGGGCCGCAAGGGCCTTTGCTTCCGTGGCCTCGTCGGGGGCCACCGAGGCCGACAGAGCAGTCAGCGCGACGGCCCGATCGCCGAGCTCGTCGAGCGCAATGCGGAGAACGAAAGCGGAATCCACCCCGCCCGAGTAAGCCACCAGCACGGATTCCAGACTTCGAATCGAGCGCCGCATCTGCGACAGCTTCTCTGCAGAAGCGTCGCAGATCGAAGCGACCTGGGTGGCGTCGAGCATCGAGGCGGGCTACCGGCTCTTGCGCTTGGGCGCGCTCTTCTTGCTGTCGGGCTTGGAAACCCGAGCGGCGCGGGTGGCCGGACGGGCCTGACGGGCGCCCTTGGTGGCAGGGGGAGCCACCACCTTTGCCGGGGCCGCCGTCTGCCGAGCCTTCTTAGGAAGCGGGTTGGCTTTCATCTTCTTCCCGGTGATGACCTTCAGCTCCTCGCCGTTGACGTAGGAGAGGTCGAGCAGGGCCTGAAACACCTTCCGGGCACCCTCTTCCACCGGCTCGGTGTCGGAGTGGATGGTGACCTCGGGAGACCCGGGCGGCTCGTAGGGCTCGGTGATGCCGATGAAGTTCGGGATCTCGCCGCTGAGCGCCTTCTTGTAGCGCCCGGTGGTGTCCCGCTGGATCAGCTTCTCGGTGGGGCAGTCGACATACACTTCGATGAACCGGCCCATCATCCGCCGGTTTTCGTCGCGCGCCGCCTTGTAGGGGCTGACCGCGGCAACCAGTACCGCCACGTTGTTGCGGCTGAGCAGGTGGGCCAGGTACCCCAGCCGCTTCACCACCATGTTCCGGTCTTCCTTGGTGTCTTCGGCGTTCTGCCAGAGGTGCTCGGCGACCGCTTGTTCATCCAGCACTTCGACGCTGCGGCCAACCTGGCGAAGACGGGCGGCAATGTAGTTGGCCGTGGTGGTCTTGCCGGTCCCCAACATTCCGGTGAGCCAGATGGTAAAGCCATTGTTTTGAACCATTTAGATAAACTCCCTGCTTCAAGGAGAGACGGTCGACCGCGCGGGGCCGAGTCCGGACAGGAAAAGCGGCTGCTTTATAGTCCATGTGGCGGGAGTTTACAAATGGAGTCCTACCCTGGATCCAATGTGGGGCTGACCGGCAGGGCAATCGGGTGTTCCCGAAATTCCTTTTCCTCGAACCGGAACAGCTTCGCTCCAGAGGCCTTCCTGCCGTCCACAGCGACGACCAGGTAGGCGACTCCGGGGAGCAGCGGTTCTCCCTCCGGGGCGGCCATCGCCTGATCTTCGGCAGAGAAGTAAGCCCCGACGTCGCAGTGCGAATGGAACACGACGGCCACCTGGCGGGCGTCGCGGTCGGCCTGCTCGCTCACCCGCAACCACTCGAGGGGATCGAACAGGTAGGCCGTGGCGGAGGTCCGGGGAAAGCGCTCGGGATCCTTCTGATGGTAGCGGTCGTATGCATTCCGCATCGGCACCACTTGCTGGCCGGCCGGGCTGCCCTCGAGAACCAGGCCGCACCCCTCGGAGGGATAGGTCGATTCGAGGTGGGCGACGATTTGCAGCAGGGCGTCGAGAGAAAGGGCGATCACAGCGAAGATCCTGGGCGAAAGGGCTCGAAGTAGCGGTCGGCCCGATCGGGGAACAGGGTCACCACCGCTCCTGGAACGGATTGGGAGGCGAGCCTCCGGGCGATCAGCAAGGCCCCCACCAGGGCTGCTCCGGACGAGTGGCCGACGAGCAGCCCCTCCCCTGCGAGGCGGTCGGCCATGTCCCAGCCTTCGTCGGTGGTGACCGAGAGCTTCTCGTCGAGTTCCTGCTCTCGGTAGATGGCGGGCACCAGCGAGGTCGGCATGTGCTTCAGCCCTTCGAGCCCATGGAGCGGTTCCGCCGGTTCGACGGCGATGGCCGCAATCTTCGGGTTGAAGGCCTTCAACCCCCGGCCGGTGCCCATCACCGTGCCTCCGGTGCCGATGCCGCAGACGAAGTGGGTCACCGTCCCACCGGTCTGCTCCCAGATTTCCGGAGCGGTGGTGCGCTCGTGCGCCCGCGGATTGGACTCGTTGGAATACTGGTCGGGGTAGAAGTAACGGGCAGGATCGGCTTCGACGAGGCGGCGAACGTGCCGGATGGCGCCGTCGGAACCCTCCATCGGGTCGGAGTAGATCACCTCGGCTCCATAGGCGGCGACGATCTGCTTGCGCGCGAGACTCACGTTCTCGGGCATCACCAGCGCGACTTTCACCCCGAGCGCGGCCCCCAGCCAGGCGTAGGCGATGCCCGTGTTCCCGCTCGTCGAGTCGATCAGCGTTTTCCCCGGGCTCAGGTCTCCGCGGGCGAGCGCGTCCTCGATGATCTGGTGCGCAGCGCGGTCCTTCACGCTCCCGCCGGGATTGAAGTACTCGAGCTTGGCGAACACCCGGACGCCCGGCCGCTGGTCCGCATCGAGGTGCAGCTCGACCAGCGGGGTGCGGCCCACCAGCGAGGCCACCCCGGGCATCACCGCGCGTCCATAGCGCCACGGCCTCCGCTGCGGCCCGCCGGGAGGCAAGGAAGACCTCTGACTCAACCCTGGCTCCGATGTCCGCAAGAGGGGACGGGAACCGCGGTCAGGCTTCCTTCCGGGTCGATCATCCGCATCCCCACGTCGGGCTCCCATTCGAGCAGCAGCCGCTGAAAGTGGAGCGCAGCCAACGAACCCCACAACGCGTCTCCTGCTCCCGATTCAGGTTCGGTTCCTTCGGTAACAAGGGCTTCGAAGCAATGCTCACAGCCCTGCTCCGCCCTGAACGCGATGAAACGGAGTTGCTGACGTTGACCCAGAAGTACCCAGGGGCCCGCTCCCTCACAGGAGTGAGGCAGGGCGGCGAGGCAACCGGGGGCGCGGGGGGGATGCGACCGGAAGTGTGGCGCGCCTGGCCTTCCGGCCAAGAAGCCCGAGCCCGAGCCCGGTTCGGCGTCAGCTGAAAGCTCTACTTGGGTACCCCCTGCTTCGAGGTAGGCGGCCGCCGTGGAGAGGGCGCGCGCGTGGCCAAGGACGCGGACGCGGGCCGACAGCAGGCGTTCCTGCCCTGCTCCGCCCACTTCCGGGAGGAGGATCTGCCGCGAATACCTGCGGACCTCAGCGTCATTCATGCTCGAGTGCGAAGGGTCAGACGCCACCGGCGATCGCGGGAATGATGCTGATCCGGTCCGCGTCCGCCACCGGGGTCTGCAGCTGCTGGAGGAAGCGGATGTCCTCGTCGTTATGAAAGATGTTCACGTAGCGCCGAACGCCGCCCTTCTCGTCGAGCAGCCGGCTGCTGATGCCGGGAGCGGCCTTCTCCAGATTCTGAAGCACCTCTGCCACCGTCGTCCCCGGGGCGA
Source organism: Myxococcales bacterium (assembly GCA_043755105.1). GTDB lineage: Bacteria > Myxococcota > Myxococcia > Myxococcales > Myxococcaceae > JAYUUC01. Next base: position 1,125 of record JAYUUC010000344.1, on the reverse strand, counting down.
CGACCTCTTCCTGGTTCTGGGTGTAGCTGCGAAGCGGCGTCGGGATGCGAATGGTGGCCAAGGTTCAGCTCCTTTTTTTCCGTATCAGTAACCGGGTTTTGCCCCCGTCCTCAATGATTCGCGAGACGAGTGCATGGCCTTCGTCGACCACGCTCCGGGGGACGTTGCGCGCCGCTTCCTCGCCGAGGAGCGTCAGCGCCAGGACTTCGCCCGGCTGCATGGCCTCGAGCGCCAGGCGGGTGCGCACGTAGGTCATCGGGCAGATCTCATCGCTGACGTCGAGGAGAACTTGCGCCGCGGGTTCCGGGAAAGGGTGCAGGGGGCCGGTTTCCGTGAGTGAGGGCGGGGGCAGAACCGATGGCGGGCCCGACGGGGCGATTCCGCAGACGGGGCAATCCTCCGTTCGACGGACCTCGCGCAGCCGCGAAAGGAAAGCAGCGCCCTCGACAGTCCAGAGCGTGGCGATGGGACCCGCGCGACGCGGCAACAGAGCGGCCAGTCCCTGATAGGACCCGATCACTCCCGCCAGTGAGCCGAGCACTCCGGCCTGGGCGCAACCCGGCGCCTGTTCCACCGCCGAGGGTTCGAAGAGGCAGCGCAGGCAAGGTCCGCCGGGCTCGATCGACATCACCTGGCCCCGCAAGCCGACCACGCCTCCGTGAATCAGCTTCACCCCGGTGCGAACCGCCAGGTCCGAGAGGAAAAACTTGGTCGCGCCCTGGTCGGTGCCGTCGATCACCACCGCGTGCTCGGAAAAAAGTGCCTCGCCATTGACTTCGTCCAGGCGCTCCATGCGCGCGTCGATGGAGAGGTCGGGAAAGGCCTGGCGCAGCCCGCGCTCCGCGCTTTCGACCTTGGGAACGCCGAGGCTCTCGAGCCGGTGCCAGGGCTGGCGAGGCAGGTTGCTGAGCTCGACGCGGTCGGGGTCGATCAAGGTCAGGTGCCGAACGCCGCCCTCGGCGAGGGCGAGCGACGCCGGACACCCCAGGCCGCCCAGGCCGACCACCAGCGCGCGCTCCGGCAGCCTGTTCGTGAGCGGGCTCACCGCCGGGGAACCCCGAGGGAGAAGTAGCGCTCCCCGGAGTCGCAACAGACGGTGATGATGTGCTTGCCGGGCCCCAGTTC
>JAYUUC010000343.1:0-4940 GCA_043755105.1 Myxococcales bacterium | reverse complement strand
CGTCGAGAGCGGCAGCCACCCAGAGTTGCTTCGACGGAAGGGAGCCTATGCTCGGCTCTGGGAGCTGCAGCAGGTCGCGCCAGCGCCCCAGGTTCTCGCCGGATGACCGCCGGCCGGCCCCGTTTCTCACACCTCCTGCTGTTGCTCGTCGCCCTCCTGGGGCTCGTGGTTCTTGGTGTGGCGATCAGGGCCGCGACGCGCACCTATCCTCTCACGGGAAACACTCCGACCTCTTTGACAGTCCGCGGTGCCTTTCATGTCCACACCCGTGCCTCGGACGGCCTTGGGGACCTCGCCGAGGTGGCGCGGGCAGCCAAGAGTGCGGGCCTGCGCTTCGTCATCACCACCGACCACAACCTCAAGACCTTGCCGCTGCCGGAATATCGCGAAGGAGTCTTGATTCTACCCGCCAGCGAGCTGACCACGCCGTGGGGTCACCTGGTTGCCCTCGGAACCTCCCGAGCGTTGACCGTCGACGAGCGCAAGGCAGACCCAATCGCCACCGTGCGCCAGCTGGGAGGCCTCTCCTTTCTCGCCCACCCCATTCAACGCAAGAACCCCTGGACCGACTGGGAACGGGGCCTTCACGCCGACGGAATCGAGCTGTACTCAGGAGATTCTTTTTTCCGCAGCGCCTTGTCTCGTCCACTCGAGCTCGTCTGCGCGGCGTTCGCGTACCTGGGCCGGCGGGACCATGGCCTGCTGTCGCTGGCGCATCACGAGCCCGAGGGCGTCGAGAAAGTCGTGCACGCGTGGGGAACGGTTCCGCCGTTGACCGTCTGCGCCCTCGATGCGCACGGCTTTCCGGCCTACGAGGACATCTTCCGAACCCTCTCCTTCGCTCTGCCCGACCTTGTGTTGTCATCCGACCCGCAACGAGCGGCGAATCAGGTGGTCGATGGTATCCGCCAGGGTCGGAGCTTCTGCAGCTTTGACGCGCTGGGGGGTACTGACGGCTTCAAGCTTCGCGGATCTGCCGGAGAAACAGCGATTCTTCAGCCCGGACAACAGGTCACTCTCCAGCTTCCGCCGCTGGGGCAGGCGCAGGCCCGGATAATTCTCGCCGGTCCGGCTCGCCTGGAAAGCGACGGCAGGACAGTGACCGCGCTGAAGCCGGGGACGCTGCTGATGGAAGTTCAGCTGCTCGCGCCCCGGTGCGGCCCCGGCGAGGAATGGCGGCCCTGGATCGTGCCCAGCCCGATCCGCATCGTGGCCTCAGGCCCGGGGGGCTGAGGCCAGCGAATTTTCTGATAGAGCTTGGACCGTCCTTCCGATGCGGCTGCTCTACGTCCTCGCCAGCTACGTGCTCTTCGTCCTGCTCCTTCCGGTGCTTTGTCTGCATCGGAAGACGCGGAACGGCTTTCTTCAGCGGCTGGGTTTCTATCCTCCGCACACCTTCCCCGAAGGGGGCAGCCCTCGCGTCTGGCTGCACGGCGCAAGCGCTGGAGATCTGCTCGCGCTCTCACCGATGATCGGACGTCTGCGCGCCCAGTTCCCGGGCGCGAAAGTGATTCTCTCCACCACCACCAACACCGGTTACCTGATGGCGAGCGAGCGGCTGGTCTCGCAGATCGACGCCGTGGTCTATGCCCCCTACGACCTCTGGGGAGCCACCCGCCGGGCCGCGAAAGCCATTCGTCCTGACCTCCTGGTGCTCGAATACACCGAGATCTGGCCCAATCTGATTCGGGCGGCCAAGCGGTCCGGAGCCAAGGTCGCGCTCACCAACGGCCGGTTCTCCCCCGAGCATCTTGGAAAATACCGCACCCTGTTCTCGCTCATCGGCAATCCGCTTCGGGACATCGACCTCTTCTTGATGCGCGAAGATGAAGAGGCCGAACGGGTGCTCGGGTTGGGAGCAGCGCTCGAACGGGTCTGGGTGACCGGCAACACCAAGTTCGATGCGCTCGCGGTCCCGGGCCAGCGAGGAGAAGACCTATCGCTTCGTCGGGCTCTCGGTCTGCCCGATGGGGTTCAGGTGTTGATCGCGGGAAGCACCCACGAGGGCGAAGAGGAGCAGGTGCTTCAGGTCTACCAGGGGCTGCTCCGCGAGCACCCTGACCTGCGGCTGGTGATCGCGCCCAGATACATCGATCGCGCATCCCGGGTCGCCGCGCTGGTCCAGCAGTCTGGACTCTCTGTGGGTCTTCGCACGGAAGAGAATCGAACCGGGGGCCGGGTGGTGGTGCTGGACACCATCGGCGAACTCTCCCGCGCTTATCGGCTCGCCACGGTTGTCTTCGTCGGCGGTTCGTTCACCACCCGGGGCGGTCAGAACATTCTCGAGCCTGCAGCCCAGGGAAGGCCGGTGCTGTTCGGGCCGCACATGGAGAACTTTCACGACAGCGTGCAGGTGCTGGTCGGCCGCGGCGGCATTCAGGTGAACGACGCCGAACATCTCTTCCGAGTGCTCTCCGAGCTGCTCTCTCGCCCCGACACGCTCGCCTCGCTCGGTGAACTCGCTCAGGCCGCCGTTCGTCAGGTCTCCGGAGCGAGTGATCGCAACGTCGAGCATCTGGAAAGGTTGCTCTCGGCTTTCGCGGCACCCAAGGCCGGCACCGCGTCTGGCCGGGAAGCCGGTTGAACTTGCTGGTCATTCACCCCCATTTCCACCGTCGCCGGACCGGAGTGACCCGGCATGTCGAGTCGTTGATCGAATCGCTCAATCGAGAGGGCGTGGAGATTGAGGCCAGAGGCCTCGGCCGAGAGCTCTCGCCGTCGATTCCGATGAGCTCCTGGACGCAGCTGTGGAGCAGAGCCGGGGCGGGTGCCGTGGTCTGGCACGCCCATCGGGTCTCGGAATTGTGGTTCGGGCTGCTGCTTCGCTGGCTCAGACCCAAGCTCAAGGTGGTGTTCACCCGACACGCCGCAACGCCCCCGTCGAGGCTCACCCGGGCCCTGGCGAACCAGGCCGATGCGAGGGTCAGCCTCACCGAGGAAGTCGCGGAGCAGCTTCGGCTGACCTCGACCATCGTCGGTCATGGGGTCGACCTGAAGCTCTTCCGTCCGCCGGACAACCGCGCTCGCGCCTGGGCCGAGCTCGGACTGGGAGGCACTTCGGGCATTGGGGTGATCGGTCGAGTGAGGGAAGCGAAAGGGCAGGGGGATTTTGCGGAAGCCATTGCGCCGCTGCTGTCCCGGTTCCCTGATTGGCGCGCGGTGCTGGTAGGTGCAGCGAGGGGAAGCGACGCTGCCTTTGCAGACGCCTTGCGCAACCGTTGTAGCGGCGCTCTGGTGCTCGCCGGGGAACAGCGAGATGTGCTCCCGTGGTATCGCGGGCTGTCGATCGTGGTGCAGCCCTCGCATTCAGAAGGATTTTCTCTGGTCCTGCTCGAAGCGCTTGCGTCCGGCTGCTGCGTGGTCGCAGCGCGGCTGCCTCATTTTTCTCGGTGGATTGAACATCGGCGAACGGGCTTTCTCTACGAGCCAGGAGACGTCGCAGAACTGGGCAGGCTCTTGGGGGAGCTGCTTGCCGACCCCGGCGAGGTCGAGCGGGTGGGCCGCGAGGCGGCGATCGAAGCGCAACGTCGTATGGGAATGCAGGCCGAGACGGCAGCGCTGACCGAGATCTACCGCCGCCTCGCGGTGGAGGGCTCGTGACCTTGCGCATCCTCCATCTCCTCGCCAGTCCGGTCTGGAGTGGCCCCGCAGAGGGAATTGCGCTGTTGGCCCAGGCGCAGCGCGAGCTCGGACATCAGGTCACTTTCGCGGTGGACCGGAAGCGTCTCCAGGTCAGCTCTGAAGAGCTCGCGGCACCCAGATTGCGAAGCCTCGGGTTGCTCGATGAATGCGGTCTCGAGCTCTCGGTGAAGTCGATGCCGTGGAAGCTGCTGCAAGATGCAACCCGGCTGAGGGGGAATCCGGCGGACGTCGTCCACGCGCACTTCAGTCACGATCATCTGCTCGCGCGAATTGCCCTTGCGGGGAGACCGACCGTGCTGGTGAGATCCATTCACGCCGATCGATCGCTTCGACCCACACTTCCGCGCGCCCACGGCTACACCGTTGCCTCCGCCGCGCAACTGCAGCAACTGGGACGGGCGCCAGCCATCCTCCTTCCTCCGCTGGTCGACCCTCTCTTTCGCCCTCCCGAGAGTCTTCAGCAAACCAGACACCGGTTCGACCTCCGCGGTTCACCGGTGATCGGCATGGCATCGACCTTCCAGGCCAGTCGGCGGCACCTGGTTGGGCTGGAGGCTTTTGCGGGGCTTCGCCAGCGGAGTCCGAACGCGCACCTGGTATTGCTGGGCGATGGCATCCTCGAAGCCACGCTGCGGCGCCGCACCGCCGAGCTCGGGCTGGAGAAAGCAGTCACCTTTGCCGGGTATCAAGCTGGAACCGCCTTCGTGGAATGGATGCAGGTTCTGGATCAGCTCTGGATTCTGGGGCTCGGCAACGATGCAAGCGGCAGGGTGGCCGCTCAGGGCAGGGCGTGCGGAGTACGAATCGTCGCCGTCAACGAAGGCGCACTGGCCGAGCAGGCTGATTCCTTGCTCAAGAAACCCACCGCCGCGGAATTGATCGCCGCGAGCTTGAGCAATGAGCGCCGCGCATCCGCCCGCCCCGATAACTTGCAGATCGCCCGGAAGGTCTGCGATCTGTATCAAGAGGCCCTGGTCGCGAGGCAGCAACGGTGAGCGGATCACGTACTTCCGAAGGCTTACCCGCTGTTTCGCCAGACAGGCCCTCCAAAGCCAACCCACGCCCAGTCGTCTGCCCGGGGCGGTACCGATGACCTCGCGGCTGGAGCGGCTCTGGTACCCCTCTGCAAACGAAACGGTGCCTGAGAAATGGGCGAAGAGTCCTCTCGGCGCAGCCTCCTGGGCTTTTGGGGCGGCGGTGGCGACCCGCAATGCGCTCTACGATCGAAAGCTGCTCTCCTCACGCCAGATCGAAGGCGCGCGCGTGGTCTCGGTGGGAAATCTCAACGTCGGAGGAAC
>JAYUUC010000342.1:0-4942 GCA_043755105.1 Myxococcales bacterium | reverse complement strand
CTGGGAAGCAGACGAAACGGAATGCCCTGGGCATCGAGACCAGTGCCTGCGGCATCGAAACGATGGACCGCGGGCAGGTTCTCGGTGGGGGTGGGGGTTCCGCGGCCGATGGCCAGCCAGAAGCCGGAGGTCGCGCCGGCCGCGTCGTGGAGGAAGTCGAACGAGTTTGCGCCCTGCCTTGAATAGACTGTTTTCACCGTGGGCGTTCCCGAAGGCCCGCTCGGAGGAAGGGAGATGCCTTTCAATTCGGTGCCTCCCACCACCAGCTCACGCCAGATTCCCCAGTAGGTGCTTCCCGAGAACAGCAGCTGCGGCCGGTCGTCGACCGAGGCATTGGGGATCGAGATCGGGGTGGCATCGATGGCCGCGCCAGAGGAGTCGAGACGAAGGAAGAGGTAGGGACCGTTCCAGCCGGCCTTGCTGCTGAGCAGGTAACCGGAAGGGCTGCCGGTCAGGGCTGGCGAATAGGACGCGCCCCAGGGAATCGATTTGAGGCCCGTCGACAGGCCGGTGCTGGCGAGCACGCGCGCGGTGAAGGCAGTGGTGGGTCCCACGCCCCCATCGGGTCCGAACGGAAGATCGGCGGCGACCAGGAAGTTGGTTCCGTCCGTCGCCACTCGGGCCTGAGCGGTGCCAGTGTTGCTGGACGCGGGGCTCACGGTGACGCCAGCGGGATCCAGGGGTTGGCCCTGCACCGAGAGCCGGGCGGTCTTGAAGCCAGAGAAACCGGACCAGGTGAACAGGCACACCTGCGAAGTGCAGGCCGCGTCGACGGGGTAGTCGAGGCCCATGTCGCCAACGACAACAATCGGGCTCACGTCGATCAGCGTGCCCTGGGCAGACACCCGGTAGGCGAGCAGCCGGTACGGAGAACTGGTGTCGGTGGTGAAGATCAAATGTTTCGCGCCGAAGGGGACCACGCCCCAGCGCTGGCTGACACTCTTCACCAGCCGAACACCTCCGGGGTCGAGCACATGGCCTTGAGCGTCAACCCGGGCGGCGTACAGCATGTCCTGGTAGTCGCGGTTGTCTTTCCACACCGCCAGGCCTTCCGTGCCCGTCACCGAGAGTCGAACGCCATACCCGTTGGCAAGCGGGTAAGGGATGGCAATCGGGGTGTCGATGGCCAGCCGGGCCGACATCGAAAAGCCCCCGTCGAGGGAAAGCGCTCCTCCGGTCGCAGGTTGGGCCGAAGCCATGCGCATGCCACTGGCGAGCAGGACGAGGACGCCGAGGAAGCGGGAAACGGATGGATTGGAACGGCTCATGGCTTCCTTGGAAGGGTGTCGCGGGTCGAATCAGCCGCCGGCTGCGGTCAGGTCTGTGGCGGTTAGCATCGACGAGAGCTCGGCGCCAACCGAGACATCCTTCCTTTGCCAGGTCCGTCCCAACACATGGTCGGTGAGCATCTGCTTTTCCGGACCGGTGAGCCCCGCACTCGCATCGCGCCAGTGTCCGCTGTACATCGCCGCGCCGACCAACGCCTTTCTCTGTTCGGGCGTGAGACCCCCCCGCTTCAAGGCCGCGCCGAGCAGCGGCCCGGCAGCCAGCAGTTCGTCCCCACTGGTGGTGCGCCAGGCATTCCCGGCGATGAAGCTGTTCACCGCCGTCAAGGCGAGCTGGACCGCCGCTTCGTTGCTGAGCCGGGGGTCACTGACCAGTGTCGGCAAGAGCGACTGCAACTCGCGGATGTAGTCGTCGACTTGAATGTCGCTGCCCGTGGCCAGCTCGTTGAGCGCCGGGAGCGCCCAGTCGAGCGAGGGGCCGTTCCAGAGCAGCACGCCCTTGAGTGCGGGGAGCGGGTCCTCGAAGAGTCCATCGAGCAGCAGGTTCTTGCGAATCGTCTCCGGTGCCTTGCAGCGTCCGGCTGCCGAGAGCACGACCGACTGGGTGAAGAAGGTCGCTGCAGGGGTGGTCTCCATCTCACCACTGAGCAACAGGTGGCCAAGTGCCGCTTCGGGTCCTTGGCTCTTGAGCACTGCATCCGCGCCGGTCCAATCCAGGGGTTCCAGGCTGCGGAACTTCGCGGCCAGCGCCTCGTAGCCCTCTCCCTGGTGCAGGGCCACCGTGAATTCGAACCACAGGCCTGCTTCCTTCGCGAAGGGCGCGAGGTCGGTTTGGGTCAGGGTTCCAATCTGCCGGGTCTCGGCGAGCTTGAAGACCTCTGGACTGAACGACTTCTCCACGCCCATCTGTTCGAACTCGAGGGCGGTGTTCCCCGGGTTGGCAGCAAGCCGCGCGTTGACATCATTGAGTTGAGCCAGGCGCGCGGTCAGCTCTTTCAGAAGGGGAGCGGTATCGCCGACGTTCGGCAACGGAGGGGCATAATCCTTCCGCAAAGCCGAGCTGCTGGGAGTCGCCAGATCAGGCATTGCCGCAAGAACCTGAGCCCGAACGCCGTCGGCCGCGGGTTGGCTCAACCAGTACATGATCGTCGGCTTGAGCTCTGGCGCTCGGGTCGCGAAGTCAATCACTGCTGCCGCACTGAGCAGCGAAGGCGAAGGCGCTGGAGCGAACAGTGCCTTGGTGGTGCCGCCCCAAGCCTGTTGGGCCCGGTTCGACGCGGGCAGCGCAGCGACCCGGTCCGTTTCGAAACGCGATACCGCGTTGAGGAGCATTCGTCCCTGTGGCTCGGGCAACTGGTAGGCCAGCGCCACCACGGAACTGGGCGTCATTCCCTGCACCAAGGACGAGGCGCTTCCCGTCAAACTCTTCCAGAGGACGGTCAACCGGTCTGCGACGGGGGCAGCTCCCGCGGTGGCCAGGGCACCTGCGACATCGAAGGTCGGCCCCGCCTCTGCCTTGAAGGCGCCGAACTGCTTTCTTGCCGCAGCCAGGACCGCGGCCTCGACGTCGCCGACATGGGCTGAACCGGTGGCCGGAACGATGTAATCGCCGACGTGCGCGGCGAGAACTTCTCGGTCCGTCGGAAGCTTTCCCCACACGGTCTCTCGCTCTTGCTCGAGCGTGGGGGACCTGGCGCCCGCATGCGAGAATTCGTGCATCAACCACGATTTGACCCCAGGGTCGGTGGCGGCAGTGGCCGCAGTGACCACTGCCTCGACCCGGGCCTGTGAAGGCTTCGAAGCAAGCCAGATCGATAGCAGCGCCTGGGACACCGTTCCCGGGGGAACCGCAAACTCTGGATCCAGCGGATCTTCGGGCATCGGCGCGCTGGGCACGCCGCGGGTGTCATTGTCGTTCACCCCGTAGCCCAGCAGCGCCGGAGAACCGATCAGCTTGACCATCGCCTGGTCGAGCTTGGCGGGAGGTAACCGGGCCGCTCTCAGCAGTTCGGTGGCGGCGATGAACATCTGACGGGGGCTGTAGGGCCCGAGGTGCGCGATCAGACCGTCGAGCAGGTCGGCGGGAGCGGCGCCTCGGGTGAGCGCAGCCTTGAGCAGTTCGCTGCTCACCTCCTGAGACTGAATGCGGGGCATCACGTCGGCGACCGACACCTTGCCTGCGCGCAGCAGCGCCGACAGGCCTTCGTCGGACTTCCTGAGGACGTCGTGCCGTGCATTGACCGCGGCGTTCACGATCTCGGGGTCGAGATAGGCGGAAAGGGTGTTCGCCACCGAGGGGTCCTGCGCCACCAGGTCGAGCGAGGCCCGCTTTCGGAAGGCATCAAGCTCGCTGTTCTCCCAGCTGCCGAGGGTCGCGAGGACATCGGCGCGCTGCTTCGGAGTCGCTCCATTCCGCTTCATCGCGACCATCACGTCCGAGGTGAGCCCGTAGTTGCCCTTCGCATGTGGCTGCGCGATTCCGATCAGCCACTCCAGGTCGGCGCCTACCGGGAACGAGTGGAGCATCGTGCCCAGGAACTCTGCCTGCATCTCCGCCGCGCCTTCCATCCGGGCCGGGTAGAAGTCTCCCTGAGGCAGCACGTCGCCGTCGACGTCGGCAACCTCGGGAAGCTTGCCAATCTGCGCTTCGATCTCGGTCCGCACCTTGGCCTTCGCGGTCTTCGAGAAATAGGCGTCGACGAGGTCGAGGACGCGTTGCCGCGAGGGGGGCGCGAGCCGATAGAGCATCGGAGCCGCCGCGTTTCGGACCTGGGGGTTCGGGTCGGCGATCGCCACCATCACCGCGTGGGTCCGCGCCGCTGTCGAAAGTCCTGCCTTGCCAGCGAAGACGGGAGCGAAGGCCCGCATCCCGGGGTCCACCTGTGCCGCGAGGCGAGCGACGATGTTCTCGGCGGAAGGTGGGGCCGCGACCTTGGGCTTGACGATCTTGCCGGTCACCGGATCGATGACGTCGCGCGTTTCGTTGCGCCGCAACAGCCAATCGAGGAGCGCCCGTTGATGCGCGGGCACCAGACTTGGATTGTTGAGCAGTTGAGTGAAGACCTGGCCTGCCTGCTTCACGTCGTCGGTCTGAACGGCAGCGTCGATGATCTTGCCCACCTGCGCCTTGGAGAGCGTTTGACCTTCCAGCAAGGGCGGCATCTGCCAGCCGAGGACTTTTGCGTCGGCCAGACGAATCATGTCGGGCAACGCCTCGGGCCCCCAGTTTCGAACGGTCTCAGGGCCGGAGTAGATGTCGGACAGCATGTCTCGGGAAGAGTTGTTATCGGGCGCGCTGAAGGTATCAGCAGCACCGGTCAGCTCGCGGACTGTCTCCGTGAACATCCTTGCCGGCGTATCGCGATGCCAGGTCTGGGTGTTCTGGGCGTACCGACGAAACACGTCGTCCAGGTTCACGGTATGCGAGGTGCTACCGGCGGACGGAGGGCGGGGAGGGATTGGCGTTCGAGGCATGAGCCAATAGTCGTCCGCGATTTCAAGGTGTTGCTACGCCACGTGGCGTAAACTTGAGGCGCGACGCCACTGTCCCCGTCTCGGCATTGCCCAGGCCACGGATCTGAAAGCGTTCCGGCAAGGGTCGCCCGTAGGCGCTCCCTTCCCTGCCGAGACCCGCGCCTCCAGTCTGGCTGCTGACA
>JAYUUC010000341.1:0-4954 GCA_043755105.1 Myxococcales bacterium | reverse complement strand
CGAACGGTCCCTGGCGCCGCTAACGCGGGCGACGCTTAGAATCAGCGTGGTGCGGGAGATCCGCGGAGAAACCAACGCCGACGGAAGCCTCGCCTTCGTGCTCCCGCCGCAGCTCGCGCGGTGGACGTACCAACACGCCGGACAGCCGGTTGCTCTTCCGTCGTTCAAGACCGTTCTGGTGAAAGACACCGATGGAGATGCGCTCAAGCGCGCGGCAGCAAAGGAAGACGCAAAGGTTTCCGGCTCCACGTCGCTGAGGGAAATCCGCTCAGACCTCCGCAGGTTGAAGTCCGCCACAATCCAGCCGGGCGCCCTCGCCATCACCATCGACCAGGCCGCAGCGCGGCTCGGGTGCGCCAAGACCCGGGTCTTCTAGCTGCTGAAGTCAGGAGATGGTCCTGGTCTCGTCGATTGATGCGCTCACCCAGGCACCTGCGCCGGCGAGCCGCCGGGCCACGAAGCCGAAAGCGCCGGCCCGGCCCGAGACCGCCGCTGAGATTCTCAGGAAGCTGCGGCAACCACCCTGAGCCTGGGTGTGCCCTTTGGATCCGCCGAATGCTCGAGCTTCAAGGGAATCAGTATCATCGAGGGGACGTGGTCTCCAAGGTAGTGGAGGCCGGTCACTTTGCTGCCGGGGGCATGGCCGACCACGGCCTGAATCGATTCGAGGGGTACGCCACCCAGCTTTGGCTTCACTTCACGGCCCGCCTCTTTCGCGATGGTGACGAACGAATGTCGAAGCTCGCCGGGCCGGAAGCGCTCTTTCAAGCCGGCCTTCTGCTCCGCATGCCTGAGCGCCGTGCGCAGGAACGACTTGGAGATGGGCCGGCCGTGGGCGTGCAGTCGCTGCGCTGCGGCCAACCCCCGTGCATCAACGCTGATGGTGTGGTCGCCCTTGTTCTTGTGGGTAAAGCGGACCGTCCCAGCAATCTCACCCTGTCCCTTCACGACTGTAATGACGGCTTTGCCGCTGGCGAGGCGATCAATCTCAGAGCCGTGCATCCCGAACCTGGCCCGCATCAGCAGCAGGTCCCGGATCCCCTGCGCATCGCCCCATCCATCGCGCCGCCCCTTCGCCACCACCCCGCGTGGGTGAGAGCGACCGAACCGGTCTGGCTTCGTCATCTCCGTTTCCCAGTCGGAAACACTGGCGTAGAACTTCTCGATCAGCTCGGCCGGGTAGCCCTTCGCCTTCTTCAGCTTGGCCGGTGGAACCTTCGGAGCGCTCAGAAACACGGTCGGATCCTGCGCCGGGGGCAGCGTGTTCACCTCTTCGCGGAAGTAGGCGGTGAAGGTCTTGAGCGCGGCGATGCGCCTCTGCCTCGCGCTCGGGTACCTGGTGAGAATCAGCTTCAGGTTCTCGATCCGGACTTTCCGAAGGTCAGTACCAGCGAGGTCCTCGGCCCACTGGGCGAGGTACCGCATCACCGCGTCGACATACTGGGGGTGACGGTCCAGCTTCTTCAGGTGCTTCACCACCTCGCGGATGGTCTCGGTCCCCACCACCACGGCGCCCTGCTGGGCCTCGGCCGCCTGCTCGCGCCGGGTGACATAGGCCGCCGGGTCCCGGTCAAACAGCGCCAGTTCGGCCATCGCGTCGTTCTCGCTGTGGACCTCGAGCGACTTGGCGAACCGCACCCCGTTCACCATCCGCTCGAGGATCCATCGAGGTCCTCTGCGGCCCTTTACGATCCTCCCGCCCTGCCACCGCCCGAGTCGTTTCTGAGGCATCTGAGTGGCCCTCGCTGGGTCGAAAACGGTGCGAAATCCATTACGGTCCTTTTACGGTCCCTGACCATGTTTGATGTTTACGAGGCCCGCAAACCAGCTAGAGACTCCGCACGCGAAATGGCGTTTCTCATAGGAGAATTTGCATGTAGTGGGCGGGAAGGGAGTCGAACCCTTACGTCTTTCGACACGAGATCCTAAGTCTCGCGCGTCTGCCAGTTTCGCCACCTGCCCCTGCGGCAGACCTTACCGTCAGCCGGACGATTGTGCCTTCAAGGAGAACGCCGAATGCTCTTCCTCACCGTCCTGCTCGCGGCCGCGCCCACGCCGATCGGCCTCGGAACCGACGGCGGGCGGGTCGGCTTCGATGACCTGGCCTACGCGCCGGCGCTCGGGCGGGTACTCGTCCCGGCGGGCCGCACGGGGAAGCTCGACCTGATCGACCCGGCGACGAAGGCGGTCACGTCGGTCGCGGGCTTCAGCACCCAGAACGTGAAGGGCGGCCACGGCGACGGCACCACGTCGGCCGACTTCGGTGCGGGCTTCGTCTTCGCTTCCGATCGCGGACGCAGCGAGCTCGCGATCGTCGACGCCACGGCGCTCAAGATCCTCGCCACGGCGCCGCTCGCCGCGGGCCCGGACTACGTACGGTGGGTCGAGCCGTTGAAGGAAGTCTGGGTGACCGAGCCGAAGGACAAGGCGATCGAGTGCTTCGCGCTCGAGCCGGGACCGAAGCTGGTGCTGAAGGGAAAGTTCGAGATCGACGGCGGCCCGGAGTCGCTGGTCATCGATGCGTCCCGCGGGCGCGCGTACACGCACACCTGGAAGGACGCGACGATCGCGATCGATCTCAAGTCTCATCGCGAGGTCGCCCGGTGGAAGAACGGCTGCGCGGCCTCTCGCGGCATCGCCCTCGACGCCTCCAACGGCCTGCTCTTCGTCGGCTGCGATGAAGGCAAGGTGGTCGTGCTCGACGTGGCCCACAACGGAAAGCCGCTGGGCGAAGCGAAGACGCCGAAGGGAGTCGACTTGATCGCCTTCAGCCCGAAGCTGCGCCACCTCTACGTGCCTGGCGGCGACGACGCTGCGATGGCGATCTTCGCAGTCACCGATCGCGGCGCGCTGCGGCGCCTCACCGAGGTGAAGACCGCTGCCGAGGTCACCTGCGTCGTCGCCGACGATCGGGGCGGGGTGTGGCTGTGCGATCCCAACGCCGGCCGGGTGCTGTTCCTCCAGGACGAGCGGACCCCGCAAGACTGATCGCCGCTTTTTCGCCGGACGGTTTGCAAACGCCCATAGGCTGCCTTCCTTCATGCGCTTGAACCTCTGGTTGGGCCTCGTCCCACTCGCGATCGGATCCCTCGCGATCGCACAGCCTGCAGCGGCCGCGGCAACGGACGAAGCGGCGCCCGCGACGTGCGACATCGACAGCGACTGTTCCACCGGCTTGTCGTGCGTCGACGCGATCTGCATCGCGATGCCAGTCGACGACTCGTTCAAAGGCCTCATCGGTCGCTTCCGGCTCACCCTGGGCCTGAGCACCTTCGGCGAGCTCTTCCCCGTCTCGAGCGAGCAGATCCCCAACGGCACCCGCGGGCAGCTCTCACTGCTCGGAGGGACCCGGTTCTCGATCGGCACCCGTCTGCCCAGCCGCTTCCGCGCGATGCTCGTGATCGAGGCCGGGTACGGGATGGCGGGGGTCGCTCCGGGGCGCGGCGCAGACGGCGTGCTGGAAGGCGCGGGGGTCGAGCTGTCGCTCGACTATTTCAGGCGGGTGAAGCCGTACGTTCGCTTCATGTACAACGCGCGCGTCGTCCCCATCCGCACCAGCCCCGAGGGGACGCTGGCGCCGAACGCGTTCTACGTCTCGGCCGGCGCACGGATCCGCATCGTCGAGATCCACCTCTCGTTCGGCAGGGACTTCGCGGGCGGAATCTCTCCAGGCTTCGGCTTCGCGCTGGGCTGGCTCTACTGATCTCCGTCATGCGGCCGGCACGCCGAAGGCTCTCACCCGTCACGCGCACGCCATCGCTGTGCCTTGCGGCTGCTGCATCGTGCAGCCATGGATCAGACGCTGGCCCACCTCTCGGATCTTCACCTCGGCCGCCGGCGCGCCGATCGCGTCATCGCGAGACGTCTGGTCGAGAAGCTGCTGCTCGACGGCATCGATCACGTGGTCGTCACCGGTGATCTGACGGCGCGCGGACGGATCGACGAGTGGGAAGACTTCTGCGAGATCTTCACTCCGCTCGAGCGCACCGGCCGGCTCACGTTGGTCCCTGGAAACCACGACCGCGGCACGGATGACGCCGCGTCATTGATGATGAAGGGCGAGCGGGTTCGCGTTCGTCAGCGCCCCGGGTTGACCCTGGTGCGCGTCGACTCGACTGCGACGCACAACCGCGTGCCCTTCCGCAGTCACGGAGACGTCTGTTCCGCCACGCTCGCCGCGGTGGACGACGCGTTCAGCTCCGCCCCCGCTGGTTCGCTGGTCGGGCTCGTGCTCCACCACCACCTCACGCCGCTGCCCGTCGAGGGGATAGGCGAGTGGTTCGCAGAGGCGTTCGGCTGGCCGCACGCGGCCGAGCTGAAGCTGGGCGGCGCGCTGCTGAAGCTCGCGCTCGGCCGCTGCGATCTGGTTCTGCACGGCCACCGCCATGTGCCGCGCCACTTCGAGGCGGTCGCGAGGAACGGGCGGAAGCTCGCGGTCTACAACGCCGGCAGCTCGACGGAGCTCGAGGCGTGCCGCGTGTTCCGTCATGCGGAAGGCGAGTTGTGCGGTCCGCCCACGTGGGTGCACCTGTCGGCTCGGCGCAGGAGCTGGGCGACGCAGGCCGCGGTTCCGCTGCCGGCGTTGCGGTAGAGGGGGCTGGCGTCACGACACGATTCAGGCACTCGGCTCACCCGTCCCTCGACTTCTCTCGGGATGATCGGGGGGCCTCTCTCTTGACCCAAGGCCCCCCCGCCTCGATGAACGGGGGACTACTTCGCGACGGTGCGGCTCCACATCGTCAGGATTGCGCGCACCACTGCGCCGCTCGGCGTCTCGGCCACGGGCGGGAGATCGATCTTGATCCCGTTGGCGGCGAGCTTGTTGAACGGGTTGTTCGGATCCGCCGACTTCAGCGGCACCGAGGGATCCGAAGGACGGAACCCGAAGCGCAGCGCCTGTTCCTGCATCGGGCGGCTGCGAAGGAACTTCACCCACTTCCGCGCGGCTTCCTTC
>JAYUUC010000340.1:0-4957 GCA_043755105.1 Myxococcales bacterium | reverse complement strand
TTCCTTGGTGACGTCGCGGATGGTGAGGTCGCCGACGACCTTCATCTTGTCGGCGGTGGCTCCCTTCTCGACCCGCTTCGACTTGAAGGTGATCGCGGGGAACTTCTCGACGTTGAAGAACTCGGGGCTGCGCAGGTGGGCATCGCGCTTCTCGTCACCGGTGGACAGGCTCTTGCTCTCGACCGAGGCCTGAACCGAGGACTTCGACGGGTCCTTCTCGTCGGTCTCGATGGTGCCGGTGACCTTGCCCATCTCGCCCTGGACGTTGCTGATCATCATGTGGCGCACGGAGAACCGGGCGCGGCTGTGGGACGAATCGATGTCCCAGGTGGTGGCCCCGGCGAACGCGGGGGCGAGGAGCAGGGAAGCAGAGAGCAGCGAAGAGAGGATGCGGTTCATGAAAGTCCTTGTACGAGGGTTGGGTACGACCGGGTCCTTACTAACAAAAGGGTAGTACCTGCGCCGCAGCGTTTCGGCAACGGTTCCGGCCATCAAAAATGCAAGGAGCTCAGGCGGCAACAGGGCGCTGGCGCGTTCAACCGCTAGAAGGCGTCACTGGTATCGGAGAACTCCAGAGGAGGTGAAGAGGAACAGGTCCCGTGGCCCGGTCCCCCAGATTCGACGGGAAGGGCTCGCCGTGACCCGGGTCGACGTCCAGCCATGGACGTCAAAGTGGTAGACGGTTCCCCGCCCGAGGGCGAAGACGTCGTTGGGTCCGGCGGCCCACAGGTCCTCGAGATAGACGTTGCCGAGCGAGAACCTCGACCAGGTCGTGCCGTCGAAGTGCACCACGGAATCCCCGGACATCCCGTCGAGTCCCCAGACATCGGAAGGTCCGGTGCCGTGAATCTTTCCAGCTGCGAAGGGGGAGGTCCACGCGACCGGTTTCCAGGTCCAGCTCGTTCCGTCATAATGAAGGTAACCGCCCGTTCGCCCGGTAGCGTAGACGTCACTCGCCGAAGAGCCCCAGAGGCCCCAGATCGGGTCGGTGAAGCCACTGCCCACCGGCGTCCATGTTCCGCCGGTAAGGTGCACGAAAGATCCTCCCTGGGTCGCGGCCCAGATGTCGGTGGTCGAGGCACCCCAGATCGCCGTGAATTTCGAGCCGTTGAAGCTGGCGGCGATGCTGGTGGCCCCTCCTACCCAGTGGACGAGCTTGCCCTGGTCGGTGCCCGCCCAGACGTCCGTGGCCGACACTGCCCAGATCGTGCTGAGCTTCTCGTTCATCGACAGACCCGCCACCGGAGTCGACGTCCAGGCGATGCCGTCGAACTGGGCGATCTTGGTTTCGCATGCCTGAAAGACCGCGTTGGCGCTTACCCCGGTGACCGCATTGGAACCGTCCAGTCCGGACAGCTGCGAGACAGGGGACATCGCGGTCCCGTTCCAACGGGCAACCTGACCGCCACTCCCTGCAAACCAAACATTGTTCGCCGACAGCCCGGAGACGCCTTCCGGCTCGAAGCCAGGGTCGATGCAGTTCCAGACACTGCCTGCCCGCTGAAATGCACACCGCTGAGCGGGGTGTCCGAGCACCCAGACCTTTTCGCCGGGACTGGCCCAGACACGATTGAGCGAGGAGACCATCGAGATATTCGGCCACGCGTCGAACCAGTGAGTACCATCGTAGTGGCGCAGTACCGGGGAGGGGTATTGAACCCGACATCGCTCCCGACCGCCCAGACGTCATTGCTGGCAACCGCATGAATGTCTCGAAAGGACCGATTCGCAGTGGCAACGGCGGGAACCCAATCTAAACCATTGAAATTGAAAGCCATCCCGCCGGCTGCCCATGCATTCGAGGGACCCGTCCCGGTCAGTGCTTCGATATTTTTTGGCTGGCCCTGATAGGACGGGACGTGACTCGTCCACAGGGAGCCGTCCCAATGAAGCAGGGACGGCATCGAAGACAGGTGCTTCTCGACAACCCAAACATCGGTCGCGCTGCTGCCCCACACGGACCGGAACGAATCGTTTGCGGTGGTGCCGGTTCTGACAACTGCGCTCCAGACCAGGCCATTGAACCGGAGAAGGGTGCCGTGATCTCCGACGGCCCAGGCGTCGTTGGCGCTGGTGGCAAAGACGTCGAACAGATCTTCGGTGGTACCACTAGGAACCTTCACCAGGGCGACCCCGTCCCAGTGCAGAATCGTTCCGAGGGAACCGACCATCTACACGTCGTTGGCGCTGAGGACATGTATTCCCGTGAGAGGCTCGCCACTGGGGTCGACCGCAGCGATCATCCCACAGGTTTTTCCGAGGCGAGCGCAGAGCTCAGATTCTGATTCCGGGGCGCAGAGGCAAACATGTTGGGTGCCGCAAGACTTTCCCGCTCCACAACTTCCGCAGCTGGCGACCGTATGACTGAGCCCACAATTGTCGAAGCCGGAAACCTGCCCACACGTCTTTCCCAGGCGCGTGCACATCTGCGCGTCCGTCTCGGGGGAACATTCGCAAACCTGGGAAGAGCTGCAGGTTTTGGGCGAGGCACAGCTTCCGCAGCTGCCGACACTGCGGGCGGCGCCGCAATTGTCCACCTCGGTGAAGGCGCCACACGCCTTGCCGAAACGCGCACAGAATGCGGCGCCCGACTCCGGCACGCAGGTGGCGGTGCCGCAGACACTGGACACCCCTCCCAGCCCACAGGTCAGGCCACCGGGACAACTGCCGCAAGAGGTGACCGACCGGTGCTGGCTGCAATTATCGGTCCCCGACACCGGTCCACAATTCTTGCCCAGGCGGGTGCAAAACGCCGCGTCGCTCTCGGCCGAACAGCGACAGACGTGCGCCGCTCCACTCTGATCACACTGAGTGCTGCCGGGACAGGCGCCACAGGAAGCGACGCTCCGGGCGTGGCCGCAATTGTCGGTTCCGCTCACGGGCCCGAAGCGTGCATTCAAGGAGGCGCAAAACTCGGCATCGGTATTGGTCTGACAAGCGGGTACGCAGTCGCCGAGCTTGCAGCTCATTCCCCCTGGACAACTGCCGCAGTCAGTCAACGTCCGGCTGCCCCCGCAGCTGTCGGTCCCAGAAGCCGGTCCGCAGGCGACGCCGAGGTGCGTGCAGAGCAGGGAGTCTGTTTCGGGGATACAAGTGGGCACGCCGCACTGACCGGGGGCCTGGGCGCCACAGACCTGGGGAGACGCGCAGGTGCCGCAATCGAGGAAGCCCTCGCATCCGTCAGGCGAAGAGCCGCAGCCGGCGCCAAGTCCGGCGCAGGTTGCCTTCGTGCGGCTTTCCGGGCTCCCTGTGGCGCACCGGAGCAAGGCGAGAGACAGAGCGGGGAAAGCAGTGGCCGCCTCGACAGCTACCCGAGCAGCTCGTCGAGGTGGGGCAGCGGCGAATCGACGACGTGGCGGTAGGTCATCGGCACAGCGAGGAGCGGCCGGGCCGCTTCGACGGTTCGTCGGTCGTCTTCGGAATCGCCCAGCATCCACACCGAGGTGGTTTCCTCCGGCAGCAGCCGTAGCAACGCCTGGGGGTTGGGCTTTCTCAGCTGCTCGGACGTGGTGGCGAGCGGGAAGTGGAAGCTGAGCAACTCTTCGGCCCGTTCGAGCTCCCAGCGGCTGCGGCCAGTGCAGGCACGAATCGCGTGGGTCTGTGAGAGGGAGTGGAGCATTCCGGGTGGAACCAGGGGCCTCTCGTCGCGCCAATAACCGCCCTGATAGAGCGCAATGCACTGCTCGGAGAGGTCGCCGGGATCGTGGCCGCAGCGTTCGACCACGTCGGCCCAGCCGGTGACTTCGCCAAAGATGTGCGGCCTTCCCGCATCGATCCAGCTCGACGCAGCCCTCGCGAGCTCCCAGTCATCATTGAAGCCGCCGTTCTGCTTGAACCGACCAATCTCTTCCAGAGTGGCTCCGGAAAGCTCGCGGACGATCCGATAAAAACTGGGGCGCACGTCGATCAGCACCCCGTCGATGTCGAACACCAGCAGCTTCACCGAGATTCTCTCCTCGATACTCGCCTTGCCATTGCAGGCAAGGTAGCACGCGGGTTTCAGGTCGCTTCGTGACATTACCGCGAACGCAGCGAGCGGCCGCTCAGCGACCGCAGCAACGCTTGAATTTCTGCCCGCTGCCACACGCACAGGGTTCGTTGCGCCCCGGGTGCTCCTGGACGGCAAGGGGGAGCGAAGACGGTGTGACCCCGTCGACATACATCCACCGGCCCGCTTCCCGGCGAAAGCGGGAGCGTTCCCTCAGCACCCCCGGCTGACCCTGGTGAACAAAGCGGGCAACGAACGACACCTCGCCCTCAAGGTCAGAACGCCCACCCTCCGAGGTGCTCTCGACCTTCATGCCCACCCAGCGATAGGCGGCGAATTGTGCCTCGAGCGCCGCGCGCTCTTCCGGCCCGGCCGATTGAGCGTGGGTCGAAATCAAGTAGTCCGCATCCCCGAGCGCAAAGGCGGTGTACCGAGACCGCATCAGCGCCTCTGCCGTCTCGGGCGGTCGAGTTCCCGCGAGCGCCGGCCCGCAGCAGCCGTTCAGGGTCAATCCACTTCCGCAGGGGCAGACCGCTTCGCTCAAACCTTCAACCTCTGCAATAGCTGACAATCAGGGTGGTCTATTGCCATTCAATGACTCCATTGTAGCGAATTGTAGGCAGTCTCGGCCGCCGCTCGAATTGGACGCGTCAGCAGCCATGGGCTACAAATCGGCTCGTGCTGAGCCTCGTTCACGTTCATTTCCACCGGGTAGTGGCTGAAATATCAGGCTTTCGTTATCAGCAATGCCGATGCGGCCGACGACGTGCTCAGTCGGGTTCGAACTCCGGCTATCAGTCGCCGGACTATCGGTGGCTCGATGGCCGCAGCCACCACCCCTGCGACGTCACCGCCGTTCCCTGTCACGCTTGAGCGGGGGCCCGGTCGGGCCAGTGAAGCGGCCTTGGGAGTGGCGACAGCCCCGCGGAAGCTTCAGTGCAGCTCGAAGATGTCCCACGCGGGAGTGTG
>JAYUUC010000339.1:0-4967 GCA_043755105.1 Myxococcales bacterium | reverse complement strand
CAACGGCTATCAGGAGCTGTTCGGGAAAACGCTGCACGCCGACCTGGGGATCCAGTACTTCGGCCCCTCGGGCTTCTCCGCCGAAATCGGAGTCGCGGGGATGCTTTACGCCAGGGCCGCCACGGGAAAGGCCGCCACCACGGCGATGCCGTCCTTCAACATCGGTTGGTATTTCTAGAGCCGACCGGAAATAAAGTTCCCGGGTTTTGCCCTTCCCGCGACTCACCTCTCGAAAACGCGAGCCACCCTGGCCGCGCCACGGAGGTCCCATGTCGTCCATCCTCGCTTCGCTTCCCCGTCTGTCGATCGGCGCTGCCCTGCTCGCTTCGTCCCTGATGCTGGCGCTTCCTGCCGCGGCGGAAGCGCCCACTGCGGTCGCCACCGTGTCCGACCCAACCCTTCCGCGATTGGATATCGGCGGGACCACCGGGATCAACAACCCCGGGGGATTCTACGGCGCTGAAGCCCAGTACCGGCTGGTCGACCAGCTTGCCCTCGGAGTGGCCGGAGGAAGTGGCGCCTGGGGACCGCGGGTGACCCCGGAGGTCCGCTACTACCCCTTCGGCGCTTCGCGCGTGGGGTTCTTCCTCGAAAGCGGTCTGTCCTTCAACTTCGGGGGCCGCTCGGATCTGAAGGTCAATGGCGTGGTGACCGAATCGGCGAACCTGTTGATGACCCCGGTGGTGAATGCGGCGCTCGGCTACCGATTCTCGTTTGGGCAGAGGGGGTGGCTGGCCCTTCGTGTGGGCTACGGCTTCAGCCTCCGTTCGGACAACGTCACCACCGACACCGGTGCTCCGCCCAGCAGCCTGCTGAAGGTCGGAATCGACCTCTCTCAGCCCGGGGGCCTGATGGCCGGCCTTTCAGCGGGGTTCTCGATCCTCTAGATTCTGCGAGGTCAATGGCGGCGGGACCCGACTCAGAACAGCTGGCGACGCTCTATCGCCGCTTTGGTCCCGCCGTGCATCGCCGCGCGCTGTCGCTGGTGCTCGATTCCCAGGAAGCGCTGGACATCACCCAGGAGACCTTTCTGGCGTACTTCAAAGGGGACTATGCCCGGTCGACGAAGGCCTCTGCCTTCACGTTGCTGTACCAGATTGCCACCTTCAAATCGGTGGACCGGCTCCGGGCCCGTTCGCGCTGGACCGGCGCACTGGGAACCTTGACGGTCGACGAAGACTCCGAGTGCCCGTACGCACTTCCCGGAAATGACGGAGGGATGCGGCAGGTCGAAGCGGCACAGGACCTGGTGTTGCTCACCCGAGGTGAAAAGCCCGAGGTGCTCACCGCGGCGCTTCTCTATTTCGTCGAAGGGCACACCACCGAAGAAGTGGCGCAGGTGCTCGACCTTTCCCGGAAGACCGTGGGCAAGCTGCTCTCCCAGTTCGCAGAGAGAGCTCGCAAGCGACACCAGCGACTCGACACCGGAGAGGCGCAATGATCCACCCGGACCGGAGAATCAAGGACGCTTTGCTCGAACGGTACCTGGCCGAGGCGGTGGACCCGGACCTTCGAGCTGAGCTGGACAAGATTCTCGCCGAGTCTCCGGGCGACCGGGCACGACTGGAAGCGCTGAGGGCGGATTCGGCGGCCTTTCTGTTTCAGCATCCCCCTGGACCGTTGTTGGCGCGATTGGACGCCGAGCGAAAGCCTGCGTCGAAGTGGGCCTGGGCTTTCCGACTGGGCCCCGCATTGGCCCTCGCCGCGACGCTGGCGGTGTTTGTCGTCGTGCGCACTGAGCCCGAGCGGAGTGTGAAAGGATCCATCGCGCTAGCGGTCTATCGCCAGGTGCCAGGAGGAAGCCAACGGGTCTCCGCTGGCGACAGGCTTGCGGCCGGTACAGTGGTTCGCTTTGAAGTCCGTTCCACGCAAAGCGGCTATGTCTGCGTACTGGGGAAAGATTCCAGCGGGCAAGTAACTGTCTTTCACCCCTACGGAGCGGAGGAAGCGGGCGCCTATGACCCCCAAGCCCCTCTGCTGTCGACCGCGATCACGCTCGATTCGACACCGGGGCGGGAACGGTTGTTCGCGATAGTTGCGGCCACTTCCTTCAGGCTCGAGCCGGTGGTGGCCGCGGTGCGGTCAGGCAAGTCACTGTCCGGAGTCCTGCCCGACGGAGCGGCGGTCGACGAGATGGAATTCGCCCGCTAATCGATAGTCAGGGCCCGTCGGCAGGGGAGCCGGACGCTGGCGAGTGCGCACCCGGACGGTGGCGTCGACTTCGGCTGCAAATGCCCTTGGCGGTCCAAGCAGATCAATCGAGCTGCCCCTGCATCGCCGCGACCAGAAAATCGGATAACGGGTTCAGTTCATCAGGGTTGAAGACCCTCACCCCCTGCGGAGCAGGGTCTCTCGTGACCATCGCCCGTACCTCGAGGCCTGTACTCGCCAGCGACGGGCCCAAGTCTGCCCGCCAAACTTCAATTTTCGGAAAGGGCCCTTGCTTCCACCCTTCCACCAGCACCACGTCCACCGGCAAGGCGCGGAGCAGTGGCGGCAGCAGCACATCGGGATCACCGGGATAAATCAGCGCCACGCCTTCAGGCGTCGCGAACCCGCTGGGCTCGGCTCCGGAAGCGGCGAGCGCCTGCGAATCAGAGCCCGGTCGATCAAGGGGATGCCGGTGGCTGGAGTGCTTGATCGCCGCGACCTTCAGACCTCGCGCTCGCAGGGCGGGCACCAGCTGGCACAACAGCGTGCTCTTCCCGCTTCCGGAAGCACCGACGAAGGAGACCACGAGTGGAGTCATCGGGCCTCCCGAAGCCGCGCTCGGCCGGTGGTGGGCTCCGAGCGCCCTGAACGGTCCCAATGGGGTAGGACGAGCGGGTGAACACCGTTGCTCCTGCCACTGTCGATCAAACCTGTCTGGCGATCCTCGCCGGCGGTCAGGGTCGGCGGTTGGGAGGCGTGGCCAAGGGGCTGCTCATCGTCGAGGGCGAAACCGTGCTGACGCGGTTGCTGCGCCTTGCTCCTGGTTTCGGGGACTGTCTGCTCGCCACCGACGACCCGGAACCCTATGACTCGTTTGGTGTGCGCAAGTTCGCCGATCCGATTCCGGGGCGGGGCGCTCCGGGCGGAGTCCTTGCGGCGCTGTCCGGTGCCCGCACTCCGTTGGTGCTGGTGGTGGCGTGCGACATGCCCTTCGTCACCCGAGCGGTGGTGGAAGCGCTGCTCCGAAGGTTCACCGATTCTGACCCCGCGCTTTGTTTTCGCGTCGCCGGCCGACTCGAGCCGCTGCTGGGCGTTTACCGGCGGTCGCTCGCTCCGGCCTGGGAAGTGCGACTTCGAGAAGCGGACGGCCGAGCGCCCTCGATGAAGGACCTCTTCGCTGCCGTGGGTGGCAAAGCGGTCGACGAAGCCGTGCTTCGCGAGGTCGACCCCACACTCTGCGCCACTGTCAGCGTCAACCGGCCCGAGGACCTCGCCCGGTGGAAACTTCAAATTCCCGACCCGACGCGGACCGGTTCCTTGATCTGACGGATCCGTGACTGCTACCGTCCGATGACTCCTGCCCATGTCCAAAACTTTCGAAAAGGCCGTCACCGGCTTCAACCACAACATCAAGCACAAGGGGAAGATGTACCACGTCCAGACCGAGGACTCGGGCGTGAACAACCCCCACCTCATCACCCACCTCTTCGTGGGCGGGAACATCCTCGCCTCAAAGAAGACCTCGTACGCCGACATCCTCCAGGCCGACAACCTGTCCGAGGTGGTGCGCGAGCTGATGGAAGAGCAGCACAAAGAGATGCTGCGGAACCTGATCAACGGCGTCTACAACACCTTCGACACCACCACGAAGAGCTACCAGCCCGGGCAGCTGGCCACTGCGGAAGAGACCGCGAGCACCAAGCTGCAAACGGGCGTTCCCGGCAAGCCGGCGGCAGTTGTCCCCGTCAACGAGCCCCCTCCGCCCGAGGTGCTGGCCGCCCGTCAACTGAAGGTCGTCCCCATGATCAATGAGGTCGGGGTCGAGACCCTGTTCGGGGAAGATCTGATCTCGGAGAAGAGCCTCGACGAGGTGATTCTCAGCTATCTCGCCGGCGACGGCGACCCGTAGCCCGACCCCGGCAATCCTTGAAGGGCCAGTGGCGTTCCGGTACATCGGGCGGGCCGATTCTCCGGCCCATTCTGCCCTTTGTGGGAGCCTCCCCATGTCGACGTCGGACGCGATTGACTTCCTCTGCGTCAACACCCTTCGCACCCTGGCGATCGACGCAGTCCAGAAGGCCGACTCCGGCCACCCGGGCCTGCCGATGGGCGCCGCGCCGATGGCCTACGTGTTGTGGCAACGGCACCTGAAACACAACCCCCGCAGCCCGCACTGGCCCGACCGCGATCGCTTCGTGCTCTCGCCTGGACACGGCTGCATGTTGCTGTACTGCCTCCAGCATCTGAGCGGCTATGGCCTCACCCTCGATGACCTCAAGTCGTTTCGCCAGTGGGGCAGCCGTACCCCCGGCCACCCGGAGTGGAAGCACACCCCCGGCGTCGAGGCCACCACCGGCCCGCTCGGTCAGGGCGCGGCCAACTCGGTCGGGATGGCGATGGCGGAACGTTCGCTCGCCCACCACTTCAATCGTCCCGGTCACACTCTGGTCGATCACCGCACCTGGGCGATTGTCTCCGACGGCGACATCATGGAAGGGGTGGCGTCCGAGGCGGCTTCGATTGCCGGCCACCTCGAGCTCGGCAAACTGGTCTGGCTCTACGACGCCAACCAGGTCACCCTCGATGGTCCGCTCAGCCTCTCCTTCAACGAGGATGTGGGCCGACGCTTCGAGGCGTACCAGTGGCAGGTGCTCCATGTCATTGACGGAGACACCAACCTCGAGGCGCTCGACCAGGCGATCGAGAAGGCGAAGGCAGAGACCCGCAAGCCGACGCTGATCATCGTCAACACCACCATCGGCTACGGCTCACCCCACAAGCAGGGGACCTCGTCGGCTCACGGCAGCCCGCTGGGG
>JAYUUC010000338.1:0-4970 GCA_043755105.1 Myxococcales bacterium | reverse complement strand
CGGCGAGCGCTTCGTTCTGCTTCTGGATCGCCTTCGCCTTCGCCTTCCGCTCGGCCAGAATCGCCTCGGCCTTCTTCTCGTTCTCGAACAGCGCGGCGTCGGCGCTCAGCTTCACCTGGTCGAGGTTGCCCGAGGCCTGCGCCAGTTGCTGCGACACGGTGCCCTTGGCGCGCTCGAGGTTGCTGCGGGACTGCTCGGCGGCGGCGCGGGCCTCGGACCTCAGCCGTTCACTGTCTTGCTCGGCGAGCTTCTTCTCGCGAATCACCTGCTCGTAGAGAGGATGGAAGTGGTGTTCGCCGAAGATCACCTGGCTCACCAGCACGCCTTCGGGCCGGAGCACCTCGTCGAGCCGGTCGCGGGCCTCGCCCGCCTTGGCGAAGCGCTTGTCCGAGACGTAGAAATCCTCGGAGTGAAGGCTGTTGAGCACATCGCGCACCACGCTGCGACAGGCGGGGCGCACCAGCTTGTCCTTCACTTCCTGGGTGCTCGCCCCCACCTTCGAGAGCACGTAAGGCGCGCGCTTCGGGTCCACCTGCCAGGCGACGGTGACGTCCACCCGCACGTCGTTGCCATCGATGGTCTTGAACTGAAGGTCGTCCTCGCCGCCCCGGTCCCCCTTGTTGGCATCGCGGAGCATGGTCAGGTTCTGCAGCGAGACGTCGTAGACGGTCCAGTCGGTGAAGAAGGCAGGGAAGAGATAGGTGGCGCCGGGGCCGTAGACTTCTTCCTGCACGCCGGCCTTCCCGAGCAGCCCGAAGAGGGTGATCTTCCGCGTCAGGACCCCCACCTCGGTGGAATCGGTGGAGTGAAAGGAGCAGCCCGAGAGGGCGAGGGCGAGGCAGACGACTGCCACGAGCGGGCGAAGGCGCATCTGAGTCACTCCTTGACGTCGAACTTCTTCAGCACACTGCCGAGGTCCAAGGGGTTGAAGCCGCCCTCGCCGTCGGTCGGAATCACCACCACCCGGGTTCCCTTGAGCACGTCCGCCATCTTCAGGCCCACCATGCGCTCACTGCCGACGCCGCGGAGCGCCTCGTTCTCCAGCCGGGTTCCTTCCGCCTCGGCGAGCTGGGTCTGCAACTGCCCCGCCGCCTGCTGCTTCCGCTCATAGAGGTCGGCCGCGGCCTTGAGCTTGAGCTTCTCGGCATCGCCCCGCGAGAGCTCGACCTTCACCGCCGCCTCGCCCACCGCGACGATCCGGTCCTTCTCGGCATTGGCGGTCGCCATCTCGCCCTCTGCCTTGTTCTTGAACACCGTCTGGTCCTGGATTTTTCGCTGCTCGATCGCGTGCTGGTAGCGCTCGTCGTAGATGAAGCGGCGGACGAACACCGCGGTCGCGCGCACCCCACCGGGGATCAGCTCGGCATTGAGCTCCTCGAGCGCCAGCTTCGATTTTTCGCCCCGCAGCTTCACGTCGTAGAACTGCTCGGCATCGAGCTCGCCCAGACGCTTGCGGAGAATCTGTTCCGCGCGTGGAATCACCAGCGAGTCCTCGAACAGCCGGCCCGGGCCCACCGTGCCCATCACCTTGAACGGCTCTTCCACCCGGTAGAGCACCGCGATGTCCACGGTGACGTTGTACCCCTCGGAGGTCTGGATGTTGAGCGCCGGGGTCACCCGCGAATCTTCCCGCTGCCGCTCGGACTTGTTGTCGGTGAGGCTGAGCAGCTGAAGGTCCGAGGGGAAGCGGTGCAGCCGTTCGGTGCCGGGAACCACCCAGTGGAGCCCCGGCCCGAGCACCTCGGGTCGAATGCCCTTGTTCCGGCCCACCGTCACCTGCTTGAGCGCGAATTCATTCGGGCGCACGTAGACGGTGCCCACCTCGTAGAGGAAGAGCGCCAGCGCGGTGCTCGCCACTGCCAGATAGAGCAGCCGGCCGCGCGGAGTGCCGAAGATCCGCTGACTGGCGGAGCGCAAATTGACGGGTGAAAGGACCACGGTGACCTCCGCGAGCGATATCCTCTAACAGCAAACGAAACGGCGGGCCTTTCTAATGACGGATCCGCCCGGGAGGGATCCGGTCGGGCTTGACCTCAGGCGCCTCGATCTTCTCCGGCTCGGCACTCGGCCCCATCGGGGGGTAGAGGCTGAGCTGGGCCTGGGCCTGGGTGAGGTCGCTGAGAATTGCTTCGATCCCCTTCCGGTACTTGCGCCGGTGCCACCCCACCTGGAGGTCGGGCAGCAGCGGCGCCGCGAGGAGCATCAGGAAAGCGAGGAAATCCCAGGTCTGGGGAATCGGAATGAAGGTGGCCTTGACCAGGAAGAGGCCGAGGAAGAACCCCAGCAACGCGTAGACCCCTCGCGCCACCAGGTCGCCGCCCCGCCAGAGCCCGTAGTCGGCGCGCTCAAGCGCGGTCTGCTTCTCGGCAAGCGCGCAGTAGCGGGGAAAGGCGACGGTGCGAACCGATTGCTCTACTTTGGTCCAGTAGGCCCGGTCGTCGAAGCTCTCGAGGAAGCGGGCCCGGACTTCCGCCAGCTCGCTTTCCACCGTCGACTCGAGCTGGGCTCGGACCTCGGCAGTCCACGGGCCGAGGCCCGGACGGCGCCGCTCCGCCGCGGCGAGCACGGTTCCGTTGACGAAGGAGAGGCTAAAGCGCTCGGTGTACATGGCGCGGCAGTCTCTTCGATCTCGGGGCAAATTGCCTGGGCCGGAAGAAGGGGTGACCCCAGGGGTCGAAGGTTTTCGAGGGATGCCTCGGCCGGCTTCGGGTGGTTTTGAATGGGGTCAACGATGTCTCCGGCTTGATCTGCTCGCCGTGTTTCCGGTCCGTATCCCGGACCCTCGAGAGCCGTGTTCTCAGGGCGTTTTGCCTGACCCCGTCGGGGTCTCGAGAATCAGGGTCACCGGGCCGTCGTTCACCAGCGCCACCTGCATGTCCGCTCGAAATACCCCGGTCCCCACGGTGAGGCCGAGCGCGCGGCAGCTCTGGCAGAACGCCTGGTACAGCCGCTCGGCCTCCACCGGTTCCCGCGCTTCCACGAAGCTGGGGCGCCGACCGCGGCTGGCGTCTCCGTAGAGCGTGAACTGGCTCACCACGGTGAGCGCCCTTGTCCGGTCTAGCAACGAGAGGTTCATCTTTCCGCCCTCGTCCTCGAAAATGCGCAGGTGGGCGACCTTTTCCGCCATCCACTCCCCTTCGGGGATGCCGTCCGTCTGGCCCACTCCGAGCAGCACCAACAGCCCCGCCCCCATGCGGGTCACCTCTTTCCCTGCAACCTCGACCGAGGCCGACTTCACCCGCTGGACCACCGCCCGCATGTCTGACCTTCCTTTTGTCGCTCGCCTTGCTCGCTGGCAGCTTCCGCCTACATTGCGAGAGGTCCGCACGGCGCGGATAATCGGCAGCTTCTTTTCTGGAGACCCCCTGAGCCCCCTCTTCTTCAAGACCCCCCGCGTCGCGGTGCTCGCCGCGCTGGGGCTGTTCGCCGCCCTCGCACAAGCAGCCACCCCCCCCGAAAAAACCCGGGAACGCGAGGCGCTCCGGCGCGCGCTGCTCGATGTGATTCATAACTCGCCGCTCAAGTCGGCCCGGGTCGCGGTGCAGATGCAGAGCCTCGACGATGGGGCGGTGGTGTTCTCGCAGAACCCCGATGAGCTGCTCAACCCTGCCTCGAACGTGAAGCTGGTCACCTCCGCCGCCGCCCTCTCCCGGCTCGGGCTGGAATACCGCTACGAGACCGAGTTTCTCGCCGAGCCCGACCTTCGCGGGGGGAAGGTGAAGAACCTGATCGTCCGCGGCAAGGGCGACCCCACCCTCACCACCGAGCGGCTCTACTCGATCGTTTCCGAGCTCGCTCACGCCGGCCTTCACGAAGTGCAGGGCGATCTGGTGATCGACGACTCCTGGTTCGATGCCGAGCGACTCGCCCCCGGCTACGACCAGGAGAACAGCGATCGCGCCTACATGGCCCCCTCGGGCGCGGTGTCGCTGAACTGGAATACCGTCGGGGTCTACCTTCGCCCCGGCACCGGACCCGGCGCCAAGGGTTCGGTCGAGATTGAACCGCCCTCCGACTATTTCCAGGTCGACGCCCGCGTCACCACCGGCAGTCGGCTGCTCCGCCGCTTCTCGGTTGCGAGCGAGCTGTCGAAGGACCAGCTCCATCAGCAGATTCTTGTTCGCGGCACCGTGCCCAACGAGCGCGGCAGCTGGTCGATGTGGAAGCGCATCGACAACCCGCCCCTCTATTTCGGACAGACGCTGAAGACGATGCTCGCCGCCCGGGGCATCAAGGTGAAGGGAAAGGTCAGGGTGGCGATCACCCCCCCGGGCGCACGGATGATCTACGTCGCCCAGTCCGAGACCTTCGACATCGTGCTCAAGAAGCTGAACAAGCACTCCTCCAATTTCGTCGCCGAACAGTTGATCAAGACCCTCGGCGCCGAGCTCAAGGGCCCTCCCGGCAGCTTTCCCAAGGGCATCGAGGCGGTCGAAGACTTTCTCGAAGCCGAGGTGGGCATCCCCCGCGGCTCCTACGTGATGAAGAACGGTTCGGGGCTCAACGACACCAACCGCTTCTCCGCGGCGCAGCTCACCCGCATCCTTCGCTACATGTACGAGCACTTTCCGGTCGCCCCCGAATACATCTCTTCCGTGGGGGTGGCGGGAAAGGACGGCACCCTCAAGTACCGCTTCGAAGGCTCGGACGCGGTGGGAAGGCTGCGCGCCAAGACCGGCACCCTGGAGAACGTCTCGGCGCTCTCGGGCTACGTGCAGGCGCTCAGCGGCGAGAAGTTCGCCTTTTCGGTGCTGGTGAACGACTTCCCCGGTCGGGCGGGCACCGTGGTCCAGCACATCGACGCGCTCGGCGCCGCCCTCGCTGCCACCGGGTCCACCCAGGGACCCCACGACGCAGTGGTGGCGATGATGGGCAACCCGTCGGTGGTGGGGCCGATCGCCGAAATGAAGTCCCGGGTGAAGACCTACCTCGCGCTCGGAAAGCAGGAAGACAAACGCAACATTCCCTTT
>JAYUUC010000337.1:0-4981 GCA_043755105.1 Myxococcales bacterium | reverse complement strand
AGCCGCCGGGCGAACAGCCGCCGCGTGCCTTTCGTCGGGCTCATCGCCTCGTTCTTCGACAGCATCGAAGAGAGGTAGGGGCGCAACTTGCGATAGCTGCGCATCACCACCTCGGGCAAGCGCTCGACGTATGTCATCAGCTCGGCGGTCCCGATGCCGAGCAGCTTCTGATCCCGGGTGGCCTCAGAGCGCCAGAGCCGCTCGAGCATCAGCGCGAAGACGATGTACTCGCCCTGCTCGCGGCCGATCTGGAGGAGGTGACCATCGACCTGCACGTCGAACGACGCCGGCGCCAGTTGCTCCCAAATCGCGCCCAGCACACTGTGCGCAAACGACTCGCTGCGCCACGCCCGCCGCAGCGCATGGTGCAGCGGCTGCAACCCATAGGCGTCGCGGGCAGTGCGGCTGGCTCCGCGCTCGACCAGCGCCTGGACGAGCGCGTCGTTCCCCGCGTGCGCGGCCAGCATCAGGGGAGTCAGCCCCTGCATGCTTCGATACTCCAGCCCGTACTTCTCGGTGTTCTCGAGCACGTCCTTGATCTTCTTCGACGAGAACGCGGCCAACAGGCGCACACCGATTGCCGGGGCCTTCTCGTGCTGCTCCTTCAGGGTCTGAAAGCCCAGCTGATGAAGCTCCGAGCTGGCATAGGCGTCCGGGTGGAGCACGAGCACGTCCGCCAACTGCTCACGGGCCTTGCGCGAGACCCCCTTCGGATCCAGGGCCCGCCCAATCAGGTCCTCGTGGCCCTTGGCATCAAGAGGGGTCCAGGGGAGCGGCTGGGTGCGAAGGACCTGACTGCGAATGGCCTCGACCTGCTCTGCCTTTCCGTGGGCCTCGAGGCGGCTGGCCTCGCGCTGCCAATCCTCGGCGCTGGCTTGCTTCACGCCCGTGGCCATCGCCCGCCCGTCGAACGGCACGTCGAGGAGCTTCAACAGTGGGTGCGAGGGGTCGTCCTCCACCAGCCAGGCGTTCTTCACCGCGCGGGTCAGCGCCACGTAGAGCGCGTTGACGAAGAACTTGTAGGCCTCGGACGACTTGTCGCGCTTGTCCTTGCCCCGCGCGTATTCGAGCGCCTCGACGTGAACGTCCTGGGCCGTGAGCCCTTCGGCGAGCTCCCCGAAGAGGCGGCGCTCGACCGACACCAGGCGAAAAAGAATCACGTTCTCGTACTCGAGCCCCTTCGACTCGAGCACAGAGAACAACAACGGCGTCTTGAAGTGCTTGCGCGCCTCAGCCTTGTCTTCATCCCGCAGCACGATCACCGCCACTTCGGTGCTACCCCGGGTCTGCAGGTCGAGCGCGGCGAGGCTGTTCGAGGCGACGGACACGCCGCGCACCTCGCCCGGATCTCCGTTGACTGGCTCGAGCAGGGCGTTGCTCTCTTTATCGATGGAGCCGAACCGAACGTGCTTGAGCGCGAGGACTGCGTTTGCGGTGCGGGTGATCGCCGGGGCGTTCCGGTAGCTCACCTTGAGCACGGTGATGTGGCTCTCACCAGCAGCGCCCTCGGTGCCCCCCAGCCCCCGCCAGAACATCGACTTCACCTTCGCCCAGCTGAAGAAGTTCGGGTGCACGACCTGGTTTGCGTCGCCGGAGATGACGAAGGCTCCCGGCTTCGTGAGCGTGAGAAGCGCGAGCTGAAGCTGGGCGGGCGTGAGGTCCTGTACTTCGTCGATCGCGAGGAAGTCGTAGCGCGGCGTCGCCTTCGAGGCCCAGGCGTGGGCCACCAGGTTCGGCTCGAACAGCGCGTTCTCTTTGAGCCAGGCGAGGTAGCGCTCGTAGAGGTCGAACAGCACCACCCGCTGAGAGGAATCGAACAGCGACTGCCGCACCCCAAGGCTCAGGTACGCTTCGCGGCCGAGGGCTCCGCCTGCCTCGGCGGTAATTACCCCGCGAAGCTCCTCGAAGCAGCGGTGGGCATCGGTGAAGGGAGCCTTTTGCCGGTGCCGCTCGAAGAAGGTCGCGAAGTCGCGAAAGGTGACGGCGCGCCCGGGTGGCACTTCGAGGCTCTCGAGGAACTGGCGAAAGCTCAGGAAATCAGCTTCCTGGTCGATCGGCTCGTAGTCGAGCGCTACGTAGAGCGCGCGCGCCGACTGGGCGAGCCAGCTGGACTCGGTGAGGTAGGCGACTCTGCCGCGGGCCAGGCGCAGCTGCTGTAGCAGCAGTGCAGTCTTCCCGCTTCCGGCTGAGCCGACGATCGCGATCGGTGGCCGCCGCCGCAGCACTTCTTCCTGCGCATCATCGAAGGACAGCGGCTTGTCGAGCAGCGCGAAGGTGGCGCGGACCGGGTGGAGGTACTTCATCGGCACGGTCTGCAGAGGCTCGAGAGGAGCATCGATGCGCGTCTCGTCCACGGCGGCGCCACGCAAGAAGCGCGAGCGGTCGTACTGGTGGTTGGGAAGCAGCTCGAGCGCGAGCACCGCGCGGCTCGCTTGCCAGGTCACGAACTGAACGATGAGGCGCGCGGCGGCGGTCAGCTTCACCCGGTAGAAGCCACCTTGAAGCTTCTTCAGATCGATCGCGGCGAGGTCGTCTCTCTCGAACGCGGCCCGAACCCGTTCCAGCGGCTCAGCGAGCGTGCCAGGGCTCAGCGCCTCATAGGTCAAGAATCGCACCCACCGTTTCTCTCAAGGTGGCGGCCTCAAATGCAACGAAAGATCAGTTGGCGATCTTCATCGGCTCGCCGCATGCTGCCGCGAGGCCTCCCCGTTGGATATTTCGCGCGACGAGAAGAAAAAAACCGGAGCAGCTGCGTAAGCCGAGTTCTGTTCCCAAGAGAGCTTCCCCTCGGGCGGTGCACATTCGTCTAGGGCGTGAATTGCTCCACGCCTCGATTTAGCGAGCAACCCGGAAGCGTCGGGCGGACCACCCTTGCCTCTCTTTCGAGAAGCGCTCCCCTATTGGCTCTTGCTCCAGGTGGGGTTTGCCTTGCCAACCAACTCACGTTGGTCGCGGTGCGCTCTTACCGCACCGTTTCACCCTTACCCGGCTTGCACCGGGCGGTCTGTTCTCTGTGGCACTTTCCTGCGGATCGCTCCGACTGGCCGTTAGCCAGCACCCTGTCCTATGGAGCTCGGACTTTCCTCCCGCCACCCGACCCTGCAGTGGCCGGCGTACACCCGAGCTGCTCCGGCAACCCTCGGTTATCACAAGCAGCGCGGCGCGCCACCCTGACGAGGGCGTGACCAATCGTGGCAGTTTTCAACGGAGGTACCGTTGAGGCATTTTGCGCCCGACGCCGGCGCCACAATTTCCGCGTCTCCACTCTGATCAGGGGTGAGCACAACTTTCGCAATTGCCCCTTTGCCGTGACCGGACAAACGGCGGGCGAAGAGAAGCGAAAAAAGCGGCTGCAGGAATCTTCGGTTCACAAGGTTCCGTCAGGCGTTCTGCGGCTCGACGAGATCACCCAGGGAGGGCTGTCCCGAGGCCGACCGACGCTGATCTGCGGAGGCCCCGGCTGCGGAAAGACGCTGTTCGCGATGGAGTTTCTCGTTCGCGGCGCGACCGATTCTGGCGAGTCGGGCGTCTTCATGTCGTTCGAAGAAAACGCCAGGGAGCTGTCCGAGAACGTCGCCTCACTCGGCTTCGATCTTCAAACGCTCATCCGCCAGAAGAAGCTCGCCATCGACTACGTCCACGTCGACCGGAACGAGATCGAAGAGACCGGCGAATACGACCTCGAGGGCCTCTTCGTCCGCATCCGGTCGGTGATCGAGGAAGTCGGCGCGAAGCGGATCGTGCTCGACACCCTCGAGACGCTCTTCGGCGGGATGACGAACGCCACCATCCTGCGGTCCGAGCTGCGGCGGCTGTTCCGCTGGCTCAAGGACGAAGGGATGACCGCGGTGATCACCGCCGAGCGCGGCGACCCTTCCCTCACCCGCCACGGACTCGAAGAGTACGTCTCGGATTGCGTGATCCTGCTCGACCACAAGGTGGACCAGCAGAACCCCACCCGCACCCTGCGTGTCGTGAAGTACCGCGGCTCGGTGCACGGGACCAACGAGTACCCGTTCTTGATCGACGAGGACGGCATCTCGGTGCTGCCGATCACGTCACTGGGCCTGAACGCGCCAGCCTCGAAGGAACGGATCTCCACCGGCATTCAGCGCCTCGACGAGATGCTCGGCGGCAAGGGCTATTTCCGCGGCAGCACGATCCTCCTCTCGGGCACCGCCGGCACCGGCAAGATCAGCATCACCGCCAGCCTCGCCGTCGCCACCTGCAAGTCGGGCGAGCGCTGCCTGTACTTCGCGTACGAAGAATCCGTCAGCCAGCTCACGCGCAACATGCGCTCGATCGGCATCGACCATCAGCCGCACCTCGACTCGGGGCTGCTCAAGGTCGTCTCGGCGCGGCCCTACCTCTATGGGCTTGAGATGCACCTGGTGCAGATCCACAAGCTGGTGCGCGACTTCGAGCCCCGTGTGGTGATCGTCGACCCGGTCACCAACCTCTCGAGCTCCGGAACCTTCGTCGAGACCCGCTCGATGATGACCCGGCTGATCGACTTCCTGAAGAACCACAACATCACCAGCCTCACCGAGGGCGCCCGGGTGGCCGAGGACAGCGAGGTCGGCGTGTCGTCGCTCATCGACACCTGGCTGGTGGTGCGCGGGGTCGAGAGCGGCGGTGAACGCAACCGGGTGCTGATGATCGTGAAATCTCGCGGCATGGCGCACTCGAATCAGACCAGCGAGTTCATCCTCACGCGCAAGGGCATCCACCTGCTCGACACGTCGATTGGGCCCACGGGCGTCCTCACCGGATCCGCCCGGCTCGCCGAGGAACTGCACCAGTCGCAGGCCTTGTTGAACAGGACCACCGAGCTCACCTCGCGCAGGGCCGGGCTCGAGCTCAAGCGGCAGTCGCTCGAGTCGCAGCTGGTCGCGCTGAAGGCCGAGCGCTTGTCCAACACCGGTGCCCGTCCGCTGGAGCGCACCGGCACGCCGGTGTTGACGGCGATCGCGTCGTAGCG
>JAYUUC010000336.1:0-14399 GCA_043755105.1 Myxococcales bacterium | reverse complement strand
GTCCTTCAGCGCCGAACCGAGCACCTCGTCGAGCACCCGCGCGCGCAGTCCGGGATCTTCGACGGGAAACATCACCTCGATGCGCCGGTGGAAGTTGCGCGGCATCCAGTCCGCCGAGGAGAGAAAGACTTCGGTCGTCGCGCCGACGCCGAATGCGAACACCCGGCTGTGCTCGAGAAACCGGTCGATCACGCTCACCACGCGAATTCGCTCCGACACCCCGGGGAGGCCGGGCCGCAGGCAGCAGATGCCCCTCACCAGCAGCTCGATCTCAACCCCCGCCTGGCTGGCGGCGTAGAGTGCCCGGATCACCGCCGGGTCGACCAGCGAATTCATCTTCGCCACGATGCGGGCTGGCTCGCCCTTGCGGGCCCGCTGAGTCTCGCGTTCGATCAGCTCGAGCACCCGCGGGAGCAGGCCCATCGGCGCCACCGCCAGCCGCTTGAAGTGGGGCGGCACCGAGTAGCCGGTGAGCATGTTGAACAGCGCGGTGACGTCCTCGGCGATCTCTTGCCGGGCCGTGAACAGCGAGAGGTCGGTGTATTGCCGGGCGGTGTGCGGGTTGTAGTTGCCGGTGCCGAGGTGAACGTAGCGCTTGATTCCCGCGCCCTCCCGACGAACCACCAGCGCCACCTTGCAGTGAGTCTTGAGGCCGATCAGCCCGTAGACCACGTGGACGCCGTTCTCTTCCATCCGCCGGGCCCAGGCGATGTTGTTCGCCTCATCGAGCCGGGCCTTGAGCTCGACCAGCACCGCCACCTGCTTGCCATTCTCGCTCGCCCGCACCAGCGCCCGGGCAATCGGGCTGTCTCCGCTCGTGCGGTAGAGCGTCTGCTTGATTGCTAAGACGTTGGGGTCGTCGGCCGCCTCTTCGATGAAGCGCACCACGGGATCGAAAGATTCGTAAGGGTGGTGGAGGAGGACGTCCCGTGAGCCCACGGTGGCGATGATCGACTCCACGTCCTTCAGCGCGGCAGGCATCGCGGGCGTGAACGATTCAGCGCGGTGCTCCGGCCGGGGGTCGAGCTCGAACAGGGCGGTCATGTCCGAGAGCTGGAGCGGTCCTGGAACCCGGTAGACGTCGGCGGCGGTCACCTTCAGCGCGGCGGTGAGCTGCGCCTCGAGTAGACCCGAAGCTTTCTCGTCGAGCTCGAGTCGCACCGCGGCGCCGCGATCCCTGCGGCGAAGCTCGTCTTGAATGGTGGAGAGCAGGTCTTCCGACTCCTCCTCGTCGACGTGCAGGTCCCAGTTCCGGGTCACCCGGAAGAGTGCGGTCTGTTCGACGGCGTAGCCGGGGAAAAGGTCTCCGACGTGGGCAGCAATCAGCTCCTCGAGCAGCACCAGGGTCTGCCCGCTGGGGCCGGGGAGCGGAATCAAACGCGGCAACACGCTGGGCACCTGCACCACCGCGAGCGAGCTCTCGACTTGCTCCTTCTTTCGCCGCTTGCCTTCCTTGCGCAGCACCACCGCCAGGTTCAAGGACTTGTTCCGCAGATGGGGAAAGGGGTGACCGGGGTCGACCGCCAGCGGGGTGAGCGCGGGAAACACCGACGAAGAAAAGAGGGTCTTCACCGCCGAACGTTGCTCGGGCAGCAGCTCGCTCACCTTGCGGATGTGGATGCCCGCGGAGTCGAGCAGGGGGGCGAGCTCGACTTGCCAGATTCGGTACTGCTCAGGAATCATCCGGTGCACGCGCTCGCCGATCGCGGTCAATTGCTCCAGCGGCAGCTGGCCATCGGCGGCGGTCTCGGCCACCCCTCCGATGATCTGCTGCTTCAGCCCGGCCACCCGGACCATGAAGAACTCGTCGAGGTTGCCCGCGGAGATGGAGAGGAACTTGATCCGCTCGTAGAGAGGCAGGGAAGGGTTGCGGGCCTCGGACAGCACCCGCTCGTTGAACGCAAGCCACGATTGCTCGCGGTTGATGAAGAGGTCTCGGTCCTGGAATTCCACCTTGACCTCGGACCCTTTCATCGACGGGGGCGTGGGAACGTCACGATTCTGCAACACTTTTTCGGCTCCAGCTGAAGTCCAGACGCAAGGTCCTTAGCGTACAGGGTACTCTGTGTCCTCTTCCATGCCCCAAACTCGTACCCGTCGGGCGCCGCAAGGTCCCCGGCCGCTCCCCGACGTTGTCGCTGCGATCGACGTGGGCACCAACGCGGCTCGACTCGAAGTCGCCCGCGCGCTCCCCGACGGGTCCCTCCTTCCGCTACACCAGGAGCGAGAAGCGGTGCGCCCCGGTGAGGGACTCTTCATCACCGGGGTGATCAGTCCTGCTGCGGCCGATCGCCTGGTGGTCACGATGCGTCGCTTCGGCTCGCTCTGCCGACGGTACCGCGCTCGAATCCGAGCAGTGGCCACCAGTGCAGTGCGCGAGGCGAAAAATCGCGAGGAGGTCGTCCGCCGCGTCCGGGAGGAGGCGGGAATCAACCTCGAGGTGGTCTCGGGCAAGGAAGAAGCGCGGTTGATTTGCCTCGGAGTGTTGCGAGGAAAACCTCCGCTCGCCCGTTCGATCTGCGTCGACATCGGAGGGGGCTCGACCGAGATCGCCTTCGCGGTCGGAGACCAGGCCCGCGACCTCTGGAGCGTCGGATTGGGCTCGGTCCGGGTGAGCGAGATGTTTGCCACGGACGAGAAGCTGTCCCGCAAGACGCTGGAGACGATGCGCGAGTTTTCCGGCGAGGCCTTGAGGAAAGTGCTCCCCGGCCGCATCTCCAACGCTCCCAGCTCGGCGCTGGGCAGCTCGGGCACGATTCAGGCAGTGATCGCCTTTGCGGCGCCCGGGGCCGCCGGCAAGGCCACCGCCGGGCAGATCTCTGATGCGGTGGTGGAACTCGCCGGGCTCTCGCTGGAGAAGCGGCAACGTCGTTTCGATGCGCGACGCGCCGACATCATCGTCGCCGGGGCGGTGGTTCTTGAAGCGGTGATGCGCCACCTCCGCCTCGATGCGATCACCGCCGTCGACGCCGGCTTGCGCGAAGGGATGCTCTACGACCTGGTGGGAAGGCGAAACGCCAACCCCGAGGACCACTCGCTCGCCGATGCTGCTTCCCAGGTTGGCCGTCGCTTCGGCTGGGAGGAAGCCCACGCGCGCCAGGTCACGCTGATCGCCCTGACCCTCTTCGATGACCTTGCTGGACTTCACGGTCTGCCGGCGTCGGCTCGGCGCTACCTCGAAGTCGCGGCGCTGCTCCACGACATCGGGAGCTCGGTCAGCTACCAGAAGCACCACAAGCACACCCAGTACCTGATTCAGAACTCGGACATCGCCGGACTCACCGATCGCGAGCGAGAGCTGGTCGGGTGCATCGCCCGCTTTCATCGGCGCAGCGCGCCCCTTGCCACTCATCCGGCCATGGTCGGATTGTCGCTCGCTGAAACAAGGCTGGTGCGCAAGTGCGCGACCTTGCTGCGCGTGGCCGATTCGCTGGACAGCAGCCACCACCAGCCAATCGCGAAGCTGACCGCCACGGACAAGTTCCGCTCGGTGCTGGTGAGGCTGCGCACCCATGCTTCGGTCGACCTCGAGCTCTGGGACGCCGAGCACGAGATCGAGCTGTTCCGTCAGGTCTTCAGCCGGCGACTGCAATTCCAGGTCGAGCGGGCGCGCTGAGAACCGGCAAGAACGGCTGCGCCTTTCATTCAGCGCGCCAGTGAGCGGCTGCGCGGGTGCCGAACGTCGGTGCCCTGCACCATGTAAATCACCATCTCGGCCACGTTCATCGCGTGGTCGCCGATCCGCTCCAGGTGCTTGGCGACGAACATCAGGGCGGTCGCCCGGCGGATGTTCTTCGAGTCTTCCATCATCAGCGCCAGCAGCTCGTTGAAGAGGGTGACGAAGAGCGCATCGAGCAGGTCGTCGCCCTTGAGCACCTGCTCTGCCTTGGCGACGTCGGCCCCGACGAAGGCATCGAGCGCATTCTTGAGCTGCTCCTGGGCCAGCTGGGCCAGCCGGGGCAGCTCGCTGTAAGGGGCAATCGGAGGCGCACCGCTCAGGTCGATCGCCCGCTCGGCGATGTTCACCGCGAGGTCGCCGATTCGCTCCAGGTCGGTGACGATCTTCAGCGCCGTGGTGATCAACCTCAGATCGCTCGCCGCCGGCTGCCGGAGCGCGAGGATCTTCCGGCACAGCTCGTCGATCTCCACCTCGAGTCGATTGACCTCGGCGTCCGACTCGACCACCTTTTCTGCAAGGCGGGAGTCTCGCTCGGCCAGGGCTCGCGCGCTGGCGTCGATCAACCGTTCTACCCGCCCGCCCATCGCGAGCAGCTTCTCGCGAAGGTCGCGGAGATCTTGTTCGAAGGCCTTGTCGGTATGGGTCGCGGGCATCCAGGTCCAAGCTTTGAAAGGGTGAACGGCTAGCCGAACTTGCCGGTGACGTAGTCTTCGGTGCGACGCTCGCGGGGGTTGGTGAAGATCTGCTCGGTTGGGCCGCATTCCACCAGTTCGCCCATGTAGAAGAAAGCGGTCAGGTCCGAGACCCGCGCCGCTTGCTGCATGTTGTGGGTGACGATGGCCAGGGTGTAGTGCTGCTTCAGCTCGTGGATCAGCTCTTCGATCTTCGCGGTGGCGATCGGATCGAGCGCGCTGGCCGGTTCGTCCATCAGTAGCACTTCGGGCTCGATCGCCAGCGCGCGTGCGATGCAGAGGCGCTGCTGCTGCCCCCCGGACAGCGCGAGCGCGCTCTCGCCGAGGCGGTCCTTCACCTCGTCCCACAGCGCCGCATTTTCGAGCGACCGTTGCACCCGTTCGGCGAGCACCGCGGGGTCCTTCATTCCCGCGACCCTCAACCCGTAGGCGACGTTCTCGAAGATCGACTTCGGGAACGGGTTCGACTTCTGAAACACCATGCCCACCCGTCGTCGGAGGTCGACCACGTCAAGCTGCCGGTCGTGAATGCTCCTGCCGTCGAGGAGCACTTCTCCCGAGTGGGCCGCGCTGCCGATCAACTCGTTCATCCGGTTGAGCGAGCGGAGGAAGGTCGACTTCCCGCAGCCGGACGGGCCGATCATCGCGGTCACCTGCCGCTCGGGAATCGCCAGGGTGATTCCCCGGATCGCCACCTTCTGCCCGTAGCGGACGGTGAGGTCCCGGGCTTCCATCTTCGCGGGCGCTGAGGGGGTGGGGGAGGCGAGGGTCATGGGTTCACGCCGCCAGGGCACGCCTGCGGGTCCGGGTGCGGAGGGCCACCGCGAGCAGGTTGAGGGTGAAGGTCAACAGCAGCAATACCAGGACCGTGCCGTAGAGCGTGGGCAGGGTGGCATCGACGTCAGGCGACTGGGTGGCGAGAACGTAGGTGTGGTAGCCCAGATGCATGAACTGAGAGAACGGCGACCGGGGCAGATCGGGCAGGTAGTACGCCGCGCCGGTGAGTAAAATCGGGGCCACCTCACCCGCTCCCCGAGACACCGCGAGAATCGCTCCGGTGAGAATGCCCGGAAGCGCCCCCGGCAAAACCACCCGGGCCAACGTCTGAGACCGGGTCGCTCCGAGCGCCAGGCTGGCAGTGCGGTGGTCGAGCGGCACGGCGCGAAGGGCTTCTTCGGTGGCGACAATCACCACCGGCAGGGTGAGCACCGCCAGGGTCAGGGCGGACCAGATCAACCCCGGTTGCCCGTAATGCACCGCCCCTCCGGCGAGGCGGTCGAGGTGGCCTCCGATGAAGTGGACGAAGAACCCCAGCCCGAACAGTCCGAAGACGATCGAGGGCACCCCGGCCAGGTTGTGAATCGCTCCTCTCACCCAGCCTGCCACCCGCGAATGGGGAGGTGCGTACTCGTGCAGGTAGACGGCCGTGATCACTCCCACCGGCATCACCGCCACCGTCATCAGCAAGGTCAGCACCACCGTCCCGTACAGTGCGGGAAAGATGCCGCCTCCCGCCATTCCTTCCGAAGGGGCGGTGGTGAAGAAGGTCCAGGAAAGTCTCCCCAGGCCCCCGCGCAACACGTCGAAGAGGATCAGCGCGAGGATCGCGACCAGCAGGCCGGCCGCCAGCCCGGTCAGCGAAATCATCGTCGCACTCACGGTCTTTCTCGCCTGGGTGTTCATCGCCCCGAGGCCCCCGACAGTCTGGACATCACTCGCCGGGTCCAGGCGCTGGCGATCAAGTTGAGCACGAAGGTGATCACGAACAGCTCGACGCCGATGAAGAACAGCACCGAGTAATGGGCGCTTCCCACCATCACCTCGCCCATCTCGGCGGCGATCGTCGCGGACATCGATCGGGCCGAATCGGCGGGGTTGGCAGAGAGAATCGCCGCGTTTCCTGAAGCCATCAGCACGATCATCGTCTCGCCGATCGCGCGCCCGAACCCAAGCACACAGGCGGCAAGAATCCCCGGCGCTGCTGCGGGTAGCACCACCTTCCAGGCGGTCTCCCAGCGGGTGGCGCCGAGTGCCAGCGAGGCCTCACGGTAGCTTCGGGGCACTGCCGTGAGCGCATCTTCCGAGACGGTGAAGATCACCGGAATGATCGCCACCGCCAGCCCGACCCCGGCCACCACTGCATTGAGCCGCGAGGGGAACCCGAACAGGCGTTGCAACAGGCTCGCCAGCACCATCAAGGAGAAAAGGCCGAGGACGACCGAGGGAACCCCGGCGAGCAGTTCGACTGTGGGCTTGAGCAGCTCGCGCAAGCGGGTGGGCGCGAATTCAGAGGTGAACAGCGCTGCCCCGATTCCCAGCGGCACCGCCAAGCTCATCGACACCAGGGTGACTTTCAGCGTCCCCAGCAGCAAGGGGATCATGCTCAATTTCGGGACCCCGGATACCGGCTGCCAGAAGAACGAGGCGGCCTTTCCCACCCGGGCCACCTGGGGCAGGAACATCTTCGCCAGCGAGCCTTCCGAGCGCTGGGCCGGATCAAGAAACAGCGGCAGCGCTTCTCGGCCGATGAAGACCAGGATCAGCACCACCGCTGCGATCCCGCTCAAGCCCACCGCCGTCACGGCGGCCTCGATCCACTTCTCGCGCCGCTGCCTTCGCCCCACCCCGGGCGCACGAACCACATCGGGGGTGGGGAGGACAGGGCGACTCACGCCTGCGGATCTAGCCGCCTGTGGCAGAGGGCTTTGTGACATTCCTGTGACTCCGCAGGGTCCAGGCTACTTGATCGGAAAGTAGCCGACCTTGACCACGACCTGCTGACCTTCGGGCGAGAGGCAGAAGTCGATGAATTCCTTGGCATCACCGCTGGGACGGGTGCGGGTGTAAAAGAAGAGTTCGCGCGCGAGGGGATACTTGCCGGACTTGACGTTCTCGGCGCTGGGGTCGAGGTCGTCTTTTCCGACCCGGATCTTCAGCTCCTTGATGCCCTTCGCATAGGCCGCGCCGCCGTAGCCGATGCCATTGGGTTCGCGGGCCACCGCGTTGACCACCGCGGCGGTGCCCGGAAGCGTCTGGGCAGTCGCGGCGTAGTCCTCGCCCTTGAGCAGGTTGTCCTTCACGAAGACGTAGGTTCCGGACGAGTTCTCACGCGAGTAGAGGACAATCGGGGTGTCGCTGCCGCCGACCTGCTTCCACTGGGTGAGGTCGCCCAGGTAGATGCCGCGCAGTTGCTCCATCGTCAGCGCGGTGAGTGGATTCTTCTCGTTGAGGTAGAAGGTCACCCCGTCCTTGGCGACTGCGATCTCGTTTCCGGGAGTGTTGAAGCGGGCGCGGAGCTTGTCCTGCTCGCCCTCCTTCATCGGCCGCGACGCCGAGGCGATGTCGGTGGTGCCGTTGACCAGCGCCGCGAGCCCAGTGCCGGAACCGCCTCCGGTGACCTGAATCTTCTTCTCCGGGTGCTTCTTCATGAACTCTTCGGCCCAGCGTTGAATCAAGATCACCATCGTGTCCGAGCCCTTGACCGTGACCGGTCCGGCAAAAGCCGGGGTGCCAATCGCGACGAGGACCAGGGTGGCGAGCAGAGTGTTTCTCATTGGAAAATCTCCTTGGGAAAAGTGAAAAGGCCTAGAACTTGGCCTGCATCTGAAGGGTCAACACGTTGGCTCCCGGCGCCTGCGCTCCGGTACCGCCGGGAGTGACGGTGGGCATTTCATAGATCGCCGAGACCTTGAGTGCCTCGTCGAAGTAGTGCGTCACCAGAAAACCGAGTGTGCTCACGCTGTTGGTAGCGGCCGGCCGGGTCGGATCGGCCGAGCTCACCGCGTCGGGGGTGCCGGTGAAGCCGTCGAAGAAGTCGTAGCGGGCGCCGATCTGGTCGTTCAGCCCCAGGTTCTGAATCACCTGCGCATACCAGCCGAGGGCGCTCTGTCCGTAGAGCTCAGTGCCCGCGACCTGGTAGGTGTTGCCCGCCACGAACTCGCCCTTGATCGCGGTCGCGCCGATCGGGAGCAGGTCGAGATAGAGCTGGGCATCGGCTCCGATGCGGTTGCGGGTGACGAAGTGGCCAGCTATATCGTTGTCCCCGGTGTAGTCCCCGGGCTGGAAGGTCTTCCCCGCCCAGCCAGAGACACCGGCGGCGAGCCACTTCAGGTCGACACCTACGCGCCCGACCAGGTCCTTCTCGGTGTCGTTGTCGAGCGCAATCAACGTGCCCACCGGGCTCTTCATAGAGGTGCCGTTGCCATCGAAGAGGCCGATGGTGGCGCGGAAGATGCCCTTGTTCACCAGCAGCTTCGCTCCGCGGTCACGCTCGCCGGGGAAGAAGGCCTGAATCACGCGGGTGCGCTCAGGGAACTCCCGCTCACCGGATGACTGGACCACCTCGTAGCCGAACGGCCACTTGGTCAGACCCAGCACCAGCTCGAGCTTCCATCCGGTCCAGGGCTCGTAGAGGTGGAC
Source organism: Myxococcales bacterium (assembly GCA_043755105.1). Lineage (GTDB taxonomy): Bacteria > Myxococcota > Myxococcia > Myxococcales > Myxococcaceae > JAYUUC01. The sequence goes on along the minus strand of JAYUUC010000336.1, from coordinate 5,609 downwards.
CTCGGCGTCCTTGACCACCACCCCCGCCGGAGTGGCGTCGATCTGCAGCAGATAGGACGACAAAGCAGCGGTGTAGACCGCCTTCAACCGGGCGCGGCGAACGCTGAAGCCGTCCTTCACCAGCGGGCCGCCCTTGGCGTCGAACCCCGAGAAGGAGTTCTCTGCATTCCGGTATCGCCCCTGGAGGTAACCGGAGAACTTCAGCTTCTGCATCGAGACCACCGAGGTCTTGGTCTCGGCGTACTGCTCATCGAGCGCCTCGAGCCGACCCTGGAGGGTGGTGACCTGCTCGGACAGCGCGGAGGCCGCAGCAGCGCTGGCTCCCGCTTCGGGGGCAGTTTCGGGCGCGGGCGTCTGGGCCAGGGCCGGGAGGGTGAAGGTCAAACACAGCGAGAGGAGCGTCGAACGCATGCGGTGGGGGTCTCCGGTGGTCCTCGCCCTCGCCAACATCGAGGGCTTCTTGGACGACCGAGGAGATAGGCGACCGCTGTGTCCGTCGAGCGAAGCCCCGGTGACATTTGTGCAACGAAGGCCCGCAGGCCTCGAATTTTAGCCGCGCGCGGCGTCCTCCAGGGCGGCAGCAGAGACTTCCTGGAAGGCCTGACGCACCCGTCCCACGTAGCGCATCAGCGGGCCCAGCTGGGCGGGCAGCAGCGCCTGAGCCCCATCGCAGAGCGCCTGCTTCGGCGCCGGGTGAAAGTCGACCAGCACCATCGTCGCTCCGGCAATCAGCCCCTGGCCAATGACGTGAAAAATGTCCGGAAGCCCATCGGGAGCAGGGTCGAGCCGGCCGACCGAGTGCGACGGGTCGATGCATACCGGCAGCCGGGTCAGCCTTCGAACCACCGGCACGTGGCCGAAGTCCACCAGGTTGCGGTGAGGGTCCCCGAGGTGGGTCTTCACCCCGCGCAGGCAGAAGACGATTTGCGGGTTGCCCTCACTGGCCACGTATTCGCAGGCGTTGAGCGACTCGTCGAGGGTGATGCCCATGCCTCGCTTGAACAGCACCGGAAAGACCTTCTGCTGCCCCAGCTCTTTCAACAGCTCGAAGTTCTGCGCGTTGCGGGTTCCCACCTGAAGCATCACCCCGGTGGCGTTTCCACTCTGCTCCAGCGCGCTGCGGATCTCGTCGATGTTCCGGGCGTGGGTGATCTCCATCGAAATCACCTTGATGCCGTACTTCCCTGCGAGCTCGAAGGTCCACGGCAGGCACTCGGCGCCCAACCCCTGGAAGTCGTAGGGGCTGGTCCTCGGCTTGTAGGCCCCCATCCGGGTGGTGGTGATTCCCGCCCGCTGCAGCGCCGCCATCATCTGCTCGACGTGGAGTCGGTTGTCGACCGCGCAGAGCCCGGCGAAGACGTTCACCGTCTGGTCGTTGAAGGAGACGCCGTTGTAGCTGAACCCGGGCGTCTGGCGGTCGTGCCCATGGCGGCCAATCAGCCGGTACTTGGTCGAGACCCGCACCACCCCGCGAACCCCGGGCAGATCCTGGAACAGTTTTTCCGAAATGGTCTGCATCACCTGCGGCGGACCGAGCAGGTGTATCTCGACCACCGTCTGGGTCGCCCCGTTGAAGACGTGCTTCTTCGGGGTCACCGAGGGGTAGCGGGCCACCTGCGCGAGGACGAGCTGGACCAGCTCTTCGGAGGCATCGGGCTCGAGGGTGATGATCATCGGTTCTCCGGCAACGTGGGCAACGCGGTGCGACGCCGACGCGCCTCTTCGAGCGCCTCCACGAGTGCCTCGGGTTCCAGTTCCACCAACCGCTGCAGCTCGACGGTCAGGCGCCGCACCGCTTCGCGAACCTCGGTGCCGTTGAGCGCGAAGACAGTCCGCCACATCGCGCTGGGACTCATCGCCACCCGGGTGGCGTCGCGGAAGGACGAACCCGCGACGTCGGTGCTCGGGGCAATCAAGGTCAGCGCGGTGGCGATCAGCTGCGGCAAGTGGCTGAGCGTCGCCACCTGGCGGTCGTGTTCCTCGGGGCTCAAGGTGAGCACCCGCATCTTCAAAGAGCTGAACAGCGCCGTGAGCGCGGTCTCTGCTTCCACCGAGGAGTGGGCGGTGGGGGTGAGGATGAACGCTGCGCCTTCGACCAGATTCGCCCGGGCGGCTTCGATTCCCTGACCCTCGGTGCCGAACATCGGGTGTCCACCGAGGTAGTGAACCGACGAGGGCAGCAGCTTCTCCAGCGCCTTCACCACCCCGGTCTTGACGCTGCCGACGTCGGTGACGATGCAACCGGGGCGCAAGTGGGGCAACAACCACCCCGCGGTCGCTGCGAGCTGATCCAGCGGGGTGGCGAGAATCACCACGCTCGCGGCGCCCACCTCTTCGGGCAAGGTGCTGCCCCGACTGATGGCTCCTCGCGCTACCGCCCGGACCAGGGTGTCGGCATCGAGGTCGAGGCCGATCACCTCGTGACCGAGATGGGTGAGGGCCAACCCCAGCGAGCCCCCCACCAGCCCCACTCCGGCGATTGCAATCTTGCCTGCGCTCATCGGGACTCCCCTGCGAACTCCGGCCGCAACACCGCCGCGCCGCGCAAATAGAGGTGGGTGATCTCGGCCTGGGTCCGCTCGGTGTTGACGGTCACCACGATCCGCACGCAGCGCCCCAGCGCTCCGGGGACGTCGAGCTCCTGGGTACAGAGCAGCGGCACCGCTTCCAGCCCGATCTCTCGAGCGATCCGAGCCGGAAAGACCGCATCGAGGTCCGAGGTGCAGCTGAAAATCACCGACGCCACTTCGGCGTTCGGCACCTGGTTCGCGCTCAGCAGCCGGGTGAGCAGCTCACGGGTGGCGGCAAGGATCCCAGCAGCGTCGTTGCCCTCCACCGTGATCGCTCCCTTGATCCCCCGACAAGCCATGGCGCTCCTGGCGAACGCTGCTTTGGCAACGTGTCCCAACCTCAGCGTTGAGGCGTAGGGCCGCGGGAGCATCGGTCCTTCGATGCGCTTTTCAAAACAATCAGCCGGGGGACGTCGCCTCGTTGAGCCGGTAGCCGACCCCCCGAACGGTCTCCAACTGCACCCGCGCCGGGCCGAGCTTTTCCCGCAGCCGCATCATGTGGGTGTCGACGGTGCGGGTCTCGATCTCGCTGGTGATGCCCCACACTTCTTCCAGCAAGCTGGCCCGCGTCTGCACTCGGCCCGCCCGCCGCATCAGGTACTCGAGCAAGCGGAACTCCAGGGCGGTGAGCGCGGTCTCTACCCCGGCGACCAGACACCGGTGCGAGGCCAGCTCCAGCTCGAGCGCTCCCACCACCAGCGGCGCCGTCGAGCTCAAGTCGACCGAGGCCCTTCGCAGCACCGCCCGGATCCGCAACACCAGCTCGCGCACGCTGAAGGGCTTGGTGATGTAGTCGTCGGCCCCGAGCTCGAACCCCATCACCCGATCGTTCTCGTCGGCGCGGGCCGTGAGCATCACCACCGGCAGGTGACGGGTGTGAGAGCGAGCCTTGAGCTGGCGGCAGACCTCTGCGCCGTCCAGATCGGGCAACATTCGATCGAGCAGCACCAGGTCCGGGGGCCGCTCCCGCGCTTCCTTCAGCGCCGCCTCTCCCTCGTGCACGGCGGTGGTGCTGAAGCCCGCCTCGCGCAGGGTGTGGGCGATCAACTCGGCGAGATCCGGCTCGTCTTCGACGATCAACACGTGGGCCATGGCGAAGGCTTCAGTAGCGCCTGAACCCGTCGTCGAGGTGACGGTGGGGTGACAAGTCTGCAACACGGGCTGAAAACGGCGGCCGAGCGGGAGCCTCAGCTCTCGCCGCCGGAGCGCTTCCCCGAAGCCGCGACCTGCGACCCGCCATCTGCTGCCTCCGCGTCTCCGGAGCGCGCGAGCGTAGGAAGCTCGAGCGCCTCGGCGAACGCCTCGGGACTGAGCGGGATTCCGTCGGGAACCGAGTCTTCGCGATCGGTGGCCAGCTCGCTCAAGGTCGGCGTCACCTCGACGTGCGCCGCTTCCACCGCCGGGTCGATGTTCCGCGCCCCGGGCGGAGGTCGCAGCGCCGGTACCGGAGGCAACCCCGAATGTCGCCGCGCCGCTTCCATCAGCGCCGCGTGGTGGCGGTAGCGGGCCTCCACCAGCTTGTGAATCAGCAGCGGAGCGCCGGGGACCTTTCGGGCGGAGATCGCCTGGGTCGCCTTGCGCACCTGGTAGCGAACCCTTCGAATCTGCACCCGCCAGCCGCGCGGGGTATAGGTGAAGATGCCGTAGGCCGCTCGCAGGTCTCCATCCCGGGGGATGCCTGCCGAGGCCACGTCGGCGATCAACATCCGCCCGAGGTGCCGTCGGTAGGGGAAATGGAGATGACCGAAGGCCACCGCGGCCGCGTCCACATTGACGAAGAAGCGTCGCAGCGAGACGTCGTCGAGCGTGGGGTCGAGCGAGTCCTCCAGGTTGCGCGGGTTGGCGTGGCAGATGAAAAGGTCTTGACCCTTGCGGGGGGAAAATCGCACCGAGAAGGGAAGCTCGCCCATCTTGCGGACCCAATCGGCCCCCAGCTCGTTCCGGGTCCACCCGAGCAGGTCGGTCTTCCAGTGCTCGCGTTCGCGGTAGGCGCCCCCGAGGTAGTTGCCCGAGAGGTAGCAGTCGGTATTCCCCATCAGCAGCGCGTCGCACCGACTGGCGAGCAGCTCGACCGTCTCTTTGGGGTGGGCGCCGCGGAGGGCCAGATCGCCCGCCGCCACCACATGGTCCACCCCCTGGCGCGCGATGTCCGCCAGCACCGCCTCGCAAGCGGGGAGATTGCCATGGATATCGGCCAGCACCGCGACCCGCATGCCTTCAATACTACCTATGCCGGAGGGAGAGCGCGACCGGCCATTGGCAGCACCACGGTAAAGCAGCTGCCCGTGCCTACCTGGCTCTCGGCAAACACCTCGCCGTTCATCGCGGTGACCAGGTGTTTGACGATCGCCAACCCCAGCCCGGTCCCGCCCATGTCGCGGCTCCGCCCCTTGTCCACCCGGTAGAAGCGCTCGAAGACCCGGGGCAGGTGGCGCGAATCGATGCCCACGCCACTGTCCCTCACCTTGAGCACCGTCCGGTCCGACTCCCGCTCGCCGCTGACCTGCACGCTTCCCCCCGGCACGGTGTACTTCACCGCGTTGTCGAGGAGGTTGACCAGCACCTGCTCGACGGCGCGATCGTCCCCCTGGGCCTCTAGCCCGGCGGGCACCGACACCTCCAGCTGCACCTGCCGGGTCGACGCCTTCAGTCGCACCGCGTCGGCTGCGCGCTGCGCCACGAGCAAGAGATCGACCGGGTCCGACGAGAGCTGCAGCTCATGCGCCTCGAGCCGAGACAACTCGAGCAGGTCTTCGACCAGCTGGGCCAGCCGCTCGGCCTGGCGGTGGATGATGCCCACCATGCGGGTGGCGTGCGCGGGGTCTGCGAGGGCACCCGCCTGAAGCGTTTCGGCGTAGCCGCGAATTGCGGTGATCGGCGTGCGCAGCTCGTGGGACACGTTGGCGATGAAGTCCTTGCGCACCTGCTCGAGCCGGCGCAGCTCGGTGACGTCATGAAACACCGCGGTCGACCCAGGCAGCTCGCGGCCCAGCGGCAGCACCTGGATCGACAGCGACCTCGGACGCACCCCTTCGAGCA
>JAYUUC010000335.1:0-5001 GCA_043755105.1 Myxococcales bacterium | reverse complement strand
AACGCTCCTCAAGAGGCAGTTGAACGGGGCTTACGCTCAGCGCACGAACGCCTGGTGTTCCTCGGGAGCGGGGACCTCTCCCACGCTCCAGTCGAGGGTCTTCATCAGCTTCTTTCGCTGCTTCTCGACATCGCGGTCGAGGAACGCCACTGCGTCGTCCATCTTCCCCATCAGCTTGAAGGGCTTCCGCTTCAGCTTCGGGTCCGACATCAGCGCGTGGGTGAGCCAGGGGAAGACCGCGGTGACGTCGGTGTGAACGTAGACTGAGCCGGTCTCCACCGCCTCGACGGAGACCTTGCCCCAGGTGTGGCCTTCGCCCGCCGGACAGCTGGAGAGAGCGCCGTTGTCCACCGGGTCGACGCAGAATTGAACGTCGATGTCGAAGCCGCTGGTGGGAACGCTGAGGATCTGGTCGAGCAGCGGCTCGCCCTGGAGCGTGTAGTTCTTCGGAACTCCGCCCCCGAGAATCCAGATCGCCAGCTTCTTCGAAAAGTTGTGCCGGCAGTAATGCTGCATCGCCGCCATCGCGTAGACGTCGTCGTTGATGTCGAGCTCGAACTTGAACTCCTCGCCGAGCAGCCGCTTCAACTTCACCACGTTGAGGAAGATCGACCCGTCCTGCACTGCGCCGACGAAGATGGGTACGCCGTAGGCGTAGCAGGTGGAGAGCAGCGAGGGCTGCTTTACCTTGAGCGACTTTTCGATCTCGAAGACCACCTTGCCGAGCAGGTAATGGAACTCGGGAGTGGTCATCTTCCGCTGAAAGTCGGGGCCGCGGATGATCGCCGAGAAAAGGCGGTCGGTGTCGAGCAGCGCCTCTTCCCAGAAGCCGAGGTCATAGATGCGGATGATGCGGGCCAGCCGCAGCGCCAGGTCACCGGCATTGGGATTCACCTCGCGAATCGCGTGGCCGATGATCCGGTGGGCGTCGTGGTAGAGATTGGCGCCGGTGGTGGTAATCGCCGAGATGATTCCCCGTTCGATCAAGGGAATCAGGCAGCTCTGGTGCAGCCCCGCCGGGGTCATCGCTCCGGAAAGAGTGAGGAAGATCGAACAATTCTCTTCGATCGACCGGCGCATCAGCTCGAACGCGGTGCGCTCCTGACGGCCGACGTAGGCGGAGAAGGCGTGCTCGAGCAGCTCGGAGGGCTTCTCCTTGCCGGTGATCGGTCGGGGGTCAACGCGCCGGGACTGCTGATAGGCGCCGCGGAGGTTCTGGGGGGTTTTCTTGGCCATCGGAGCCGGGGGTATACCTCTGCCTTTCGGTTCGGGTATAGGTTTCGCCGCCCTCGCGCCGGGTGCAGGCCGACCGTGTGCCCGCCAGAGGACTTCAAAAGGAGCAGCCGCTTGTCGAAGCTCAAAGCCCTGATCGCGTTCACCGTCCTCGCCTCCACCGCCGGTTGCCGCTGCGGCACCACCGGAACCGGGACGCTCAGCCCCGACTACAACGCCAACCCCAAGGCGCTCAGCTTCGAGGCCTGTCCGAACAAGGACGAGGCTGGAGCCCCGGTCAAAGACGTCTACCCGGACGAGCAGAAGTTCACTCTGAGCAACCAGGGCAAGGCGTCGGGCACGGTGGTGATCAGCTTCAGCGGCCCCGATGCCACCGCCTTCTCGCTGGTGGAGGGAAAGATCCCCACCGGCCTCGGCCCCAACCCCGACTCGGTCGAGATTCCGGTCCGGTTCTCGCCCTCGAAGAAGGGTGACTCGGTGGCGACGATGACCATCGAAGATGGCAACGATGGCACCACCCCGGTGTCGGTCTCGCTGGTGGGCACCGGCCGTAACCTACTCTCGCAGCCGACCCTCGCGGTGGCGCTGCAGAACAAGGACCTGCGAACGCAATTCGACGACTGCTTCGCGGGCGGCACCTGCCTGATGGTCTTCCCTGATACCTTCTACAAGGAAAGCTCGACCCTCCAGATCAACGTCGAGAACAAGGGCTGTCCGGCGCTGAAGATTACTGGCCTCGAGCTGGCGGCCTCTGCCCCCACGGCCCCCCTGCCTTTCACCGTCGATCAGCCGGCGGTGCTGCCGACCATGCAGACCCCGTTGATCTTGACCACCGCTGACGGTGCCGCCAAGACCACCCTCTCGCTTCGCTTCTCGCCCGAGGAGATCGCCGGGGGCGACACCCAGCGCTACGGCGTTCTCAAGGTCTTCACCAATGACCCCGCCAACGCCGAATTCGACATCACCCTCTTCGGAACCGCTTCCGCTCCCGCGCTCTACGTGCAGCCGACCTACTGCGACTTCAGCGACTCCGCCGACACCTGCGGTTACGCGAACCGGGTCGCCAACCAAGGCCAGTTCGAGCTGAAGAACGGCGGCAACACCCCGATCGTGATCGACTCGGTGAAGCTGAACAACGGAGGCCAGAACGGCCGTTTCAGCATCACCCAGAACGCCCAGGGGCAGACCATCGCCACCGGAGGCTCGGCGTTCGTCAAGGTCAGCCACACCGACGCTCCGCTCTACGTCGGCGACCTGCTCACCATCAGCGCTTCGGCCGGAGGCAACCCGGCGGGCACGGCAGTGATTTCGCTCTTCGGTGGCAAGAAGCCTTGCCTCATCACCGACCCGCTGGACCAGCTCGACTTCCAGGACCCCACTGCCGAGCTCACCCCCAAGACCGTGGCGGTAAAGAACGGACCCGGCTGCGGAGACCTGATCCTCAACCGCGTCTTCGTCGACCCCAACCCATTCTTCAGCGTGGTCGCTCCGCTGCTGCCGGCCGGAGACAAGATTCCCGCGGGCGGCTCGCACAACATCACCGTGCAGTACAAGAAGCCGGTCTCCGGAGGCACCCAGACCGGCGTGCTTCGCATCGACAGCAACGACCCTGACTTCGGGCCCACTCCGTACAAGGTGGTCCGGCTTTACTCGAACTCGCCGCTGGACCAGGTCCCGGTCGCGGACATCAAGGGCTGCCTCCCGACGGACCCCAACTGCGCCGCCGCGCAAGGGCCGTCGATGTCGGTCCACCTCTCGGCGCTGAGCCCGCGCGAGCTGATCATGACCGGCAAGGACAGCACCGACCCCGGCAACACCTCGGCGACGCCGATCAGCGGGTACCGGTTCAAGTTGATCAAGCCGAACAACGCTACCGGCGCTTCGCTGGAGAATGACGGTCTGAAGAGCCCGAAGAGCACCGCCAAGCTGACGCTCGACCCCACCGCAACCGGCACCTACCGGGTGACGCTGACGGTGTGGGACAGTGCCAACCAGCAGTCGTTCAGCGCGGCCGAGTTGACGATTTCGGTCAACCCGTAGCGGCCGTTGAAAGGCCCGGCTCTCGCCCCTGAAGGGGAGAGCCGGTAAGACCCGAGGGATGTCCCTCGACAGGCTCTGGACGAACGGGACGCTCGTTCTTTATAAAAGGGCAACCTCGAACCGACCCCCGGTCACCCCGAGCGTCGAGCCGAAGGCGCAGAGTCGAGGAGGCAACCCCTCAAGCCCCTCCCGTGCTCAGCCGAGGACGGGAAGCTCTTCCAACCGAGGGAGCGCCAACCCGCTCATCGCCAGCTTGTCCAGACGGGCGGCGCGGTAGACCTCGAGCATCTTCTCCTGCCCCATCCGCCAGACGCTCAGCATGGTGCAGGCGCCGGTGAAACTGCACCCGGAGTGGGTGTCGACGTCGCTGCAGTGATTCACCATCACCTTGCCTTCGACCGCTTCAATCACGTCGAGGAAGGAGATCTCCGCCGCGTCAAGCGCGAGTCCGTAACCGCCGTGGGCGCCTCGGGTAGAAACCACCAGACGCTCGGCCACCAGCTTCTTCAGAATCTTTGCCAGGAACTCCTCGGGCACATCCATGCGCCGAGCTATCTCGCGGAACGGAACCTTGGCGGTCCGAGGAACCGACGCCAGAAACAGCATCGCTCGGAGGCCGTACTCAATTTTCCGGGAGATCTGGAGAGGGTGCTGCATCAGGAATCGCCTTTGATAACAGAAACTTGTTTAAACTATACAGTCCCTCGGGGAGCCCATCAAGACAACCTGCCCTTCCGAGCCGAACTGCCCATGATCGACCTGCACTCCCATACCACCGCCAGCGATGGTCAGTATCCCCCTTCCGAGCTGCTTCGTCGGGCAGCGTCCGCGGGAGTGACCACCCTGGCGGTGACGGACCACGACACGGTGAGCGGCCTCGAGGCGAGTCAGGCAGCGGCCAAGGCCCACGGCATCCGCTTGGTTCCCGGCATCGAGCTCTCCGCGTTCATCCACCGCCGCGAGATTCACGTCCTCGGCCACTTCATCGACCCCACCGAGCCCCGACTCGGCGGCTTCTCTACCCTGCTCCGGAAGGAGCGTCAGATGCGTATGGAGCAGATGGTGGAGAAGATGAAGAAGCTCGGCTTTCCGGTCTCGATGGAACAGGTGCTCGCGATTGCTGGAGACGCTCATCTGGGCCGACCCCACCTGGCCCGCCTGCTGGTGCAGCAGCACTGGTGCCTGGATACCAAGGAAGCGTTTGACCGGTTCCTCGGGGACGGGAAGCCCGGCTGGGTCGAGCGCTATCGGGTGACCGGGGAAGAGGCGATTGACCTCATCCGGGGAGCCGGTGGCGCGGCCACGGTCGCCCACCCTGCTGTGTCCAAGGTCGACAAGGCCGACTTGGTGGCGCTGAAGGCGGCGGGCCTGGCAGGGCTGGAAGTGGGCCACGCCGACCAAGGTCCGGAGCAGCGGAAGAAGTTCGCGGACCTCGCCCGCGAGCTCGACCTGATCCCCACCGCAGGGAGCGACTTTCACGGCGAGGCAGTCGCGCCGGACCGGATGCTGGGGAGCGCGTCGATGGACCCGGCGTGTTTTGAAGCGCTGGAGCAAAGGGCGCTGCGCTCCAATCCTTAACGCCAAGGACTCACATGAATTCCGAAGGGTCGAAAAGCAGCCGGGTGGTTATGTTCTTACTCGGAGCGACCGTCGGCGTCTTTGGTAGCTGGGTGAGGTTGAGGAAACCGAGTTCGCTGACCGATGAGATCGGCGCCGTTGCGTGGTCGC
>JAYUUC010000334.1:0-14476 GCA_043755105.1 Myxococcales bacterium | reverse complement strand
GGCGGGCTGCCGGGCAGTGCCGTCCATCGCGGCGGCGGCGAGCTTGCCGATGCCCGAAGCGGCTCCGATGATCGCGAGGCCGGCGCCGAGGCCAGCAGCAAGGTAGGCGAGTGCGAGATGAATCATGGGGGTCTTGTCTTTCCGTTGCATGCCGCGGGGGTTTCCAGCGGCGTTGGTGAGTGACCCACTTCTCGGGGGGGTCGGAAGTCCCATCGGGTGCTACCTCCGGCGACCTTTCGAATCGCCAGGTCTCGTGAAAATCAAGGTCAGTGGTGCGCAGCTCCAGGGTCGTGCGCGTGGGCGCCTTCATGTTCAGGGCCGTGGTGGTGACCCATCGCCACGCTCATGCCGATGAACAGCGAAGAGAGCATCGTGAACACGTAGGCCTGCACGAAGCCCACGAACAGCTCGAGCAGGTAGATGCCCAGTGCCATCGGCACCGAGACCACCGCCATTCCCGGGCTGAGCAGGAAGATCAACCCGAGGAGGAAGAAGATGACGATGTGGCCGGCGAGCATGTTCGCGAACAAGCGGACGGTGAGCGCGAAGGGCTTGGTGAACAGCCCGAGAATCTCCACCGGCACCATGATCGGCCACAGCGGCCAGGGAACTCCGCCGGTGAGGTGCTTGAGGTAGCCGCCCAGGCCCGCGGCGCGAATGCCGGCGATCTGGGTCAGCGCGAAGGTGCACAGCGCCAACCCGAGGGTCACCGCCAGGTTGCCGGTCGGGGTGGCCATGAACGGAATCAGGCCGATCAAGTTCATGAAGAGGATGAAGAAAAAGGCGGTGAGCAGAAACGGGGTGTACCGGGGCCCTTCTTCCTTGCCGATGTTCTTCACCGCAATCTCGTCGCGGATGAAGACCACGAACACCTCGAACAGGTTCGCTGCGGTCCCCTTGGGCACCAGCCGGGTGCGGTCCCGATGCGAGCCGAGCAGCACGGCGGACAGCAGCAACACCGCCGACAGCCACATCATCAAGGTGTGCTTGGTCGGACGAAGGTCGATGCAGCCCGCGCCCAGCGAGGACTCGGCATGGACGTCGGTGGGGCAGGCGCCCGGCTTCACCTCGAAACGGAGGAAATGGAAAATCTCGAACAGGTCCCACTTCGGACTGGCGATGCCGGTGAACGGCGCAGGGATGTCGAGCTCGTACTCGGGCGAATCGGAGACGTGGTGGAAGATGAACGCGGCGACATCGTGGTCGTCATGCGCCTCACCCTGGCCCTTCTCGTGCTCCCCGTTGGCGGCATGCTCGAGCGGGTCCGCCGAGTGCTCCTCTTGAGCCACTGCCACGCCCGCGAGCAACGTCACGCTCAGCGCCGCGCCCCACATTGTCACCCTGCCCATGGTCTTCAATCCCTTCAGCCCCGAAGTATCGCTGTTCATTCGCCAGGTCCCCGCCGGTTCTGCTCTCCGACCAGGTACTTGATTTCTATCGACTGCATCGCGAAGTAGACGGTGAAAAAACCTGCGACGAATGGAAGCGTCTCACCGTCGTGAGTGCGCACCAGGTACAGCCCCACCAGCACCAGCACCACCCTCAGCCCGAAAATCAAACCCACCACCTGAAGCGCGGCTTGAAGCGACCGACTCACCGCCTTCTGCTTCAGCGGCAGCGCCACCGCCCCTGAAAACGCTGCGGACCCTACCCCGAGAAAGGCGCTCCATCGATCGATCGGCGTTCGGGGCAGAAAATAAGCGCCCAGAATTCCCAGCAACCCGACCCCTGCCAACGCCGTTGCGTAGAACGGATACGCGTCGCGGCCCTCGCCCTCCCCACTCACGGCTTCTGACCCATCCGAAGCAAATCCCGGGTGAAGGCGTAGAACCCCACCGCGATGCTCACCGTCGACAGCCCGACCAGCATCCACGGCTTCGTTCCCAGCCGCCCGTCGAGGTAGTAGCCCACCCCGACCCCGAAGACCGCGCTGCCCACCAACTTCCACACCGCACCCAGATACGGAGCCGCCGCGCGCATCGTCCGCGCCGTGGTGGACAGCTCCTCGTTCGGTTCATTTTCCACGGGCCAATGCCTCAAAAAATCAGGGGTTTTCCCCACGAGGAGCGCCCCTCGAAATCGGCCGGGGCTTAGCAGGAGCCACCCCCTGGCGCAACTGCCGAACGCCGCCGGGGAAGAGCCTGTCCGCGCCGGCCGTACGCCCGTCTGTCAGGGCCGGTAACCGAGCCAAGCCCACATTCCCAGCAGACCGACGCCCGCAGAGCCGAAGAAGACGGCTCCATAGAACAGCACGGTCGGCAGCAGTCCGGTCCCCTCGACCGAGGCGGTCTTCGGCTCGTCCTCGTCGGCGGCCCCAGGCTCGATCTCCTCCAGCAGCGACTGGCTGTGCACCGAGTGGGCCTCGCTGGTGAACGTGACCCCGAAGCCCACCCGGGTCGGTCCGGGCTCGTCGAGGCCCCCGCCCTGCCCGCTCTGCGTGCGGGTTCGAGGCCCTACGCCCTCCGTATTCGTCACCTCTTCCAGCTCGGGTCGATAGGCTGCCGGAGGCTCGACCGCAGTGTGCTCGAAGGCCAGAGCGGTGGGAGGCACCACCATCGGCCGCTTGCTCTTGCCGGTGGGCACGTCCGTGAACGAGGCGCCCCGAATGGTGGCCTCGAGCACCACGTCCTCGGCCGCCTTTTCCTTCGCGAACACTTCCGAGAGCAAAGCGGCTAGGTCCCGGTCGGCGACGTTGGGGGCGTACTTCTTCCTCAGCCGCTGCAGCTCGGCGCCGAGCTGGATCGCGTTGGCGTAACGGTCCTCGGGCTCCTTGCGCAGGGCCTTCAAAATCGCCAGGTCCACCTCGGGCGGAAGGTTTCCCCGGAACATCGAGGGCGGCTCCCAGGCTGGATTGGCGGCCTTCCTCCACCGTTCGATCGGGTCACCCTTCTGAGGCAGCGCGTGGCCGGCGAGCAACTCCCAGAGCATCACCCCCACCGAATAGACGTCGGCGCGGCGGTCGACGTGCTGCTTCTTCGCTTGCTCCGGGGCCATGTAGGTGAGGTTGCCGATCACCACCCGGGGCGCAGTCTGCTCTTCCTTGAGGGTGGACTGGGCGGCGCCGAAGTCGATGATCTTCACCTCACCGCGGTAGCTGATGCAGACGTTCGCGGGCGAGAGGTCGCGGTGGACGAGGTGAATCGGTGCTCCGTTCTCGTCCTGGGCGTCGTGGGCGTAACCCAGCCCCTGACAGATTCTCTCGCCGAGAAGGAAGATCAGCCCCAGCGGCATCTCTCGCTTCCGTTCCCGCAACCGCTTGGTGAACCGGGAGATGGTCTTCCCCTGCACGTACTCCATCGCGAGGAAGTACTCGCCCTTCACCTCGCCCATCGCGTAGACGCGGGCGATGTTCGGGTGCTTGAGCCGGACCACGACCTTCGACTCATCGAGAAAACGGCCGACGAAGGCCCGGTTCTCCGAGAGGTTGGAGAGAATCTTCTTCACCACGCAGGCCCGGGGCTGCGGGCCGCTCTCTTCGCGGGCAAGGAACACCTCGCCCATGCCTCCGGCACCGATGCGTCGGATCAGCTTGTAGCGCCCGAAGGATATTGGCCCGGGGCGGGCAGCGGTGGCGGTAGCGGCGCTCATCGGAAAGCGAAGGCTCTGCTCAGGCCACCACCGCGAAGGCCTTCGCCATCGCCTTCAGGGTGTGGTCGATCTCCGCTTCGCCGTGGGCCAGAGAGACAAACGCCGACTCGAACTGAGAAGGAGGCAAGTAGACCCCTTCCTCCAGCAGCGCGTGGAAGAAGCGGCCGAACTTCGCGGTGTCCGCCTTCTTCGCGCTCGCGTAGTCGAACACCGGGCTCGAGGTGAAGAACATCGTCCACATGCTCCCCACCCGGTTGATGACCAAAGGGACGTTGGCCTCGGCGGCCAGCCGCGAAATCCCCTCGGTGAGCTTGCGACTGGTCGCCTCGAGCTTGCTGTACACGCCCGGCCGGGCCAGCTCTTTCAAGCAAGCCAGACCCCCGGCGACCGCAAGCGGGTTTCCGGACAGCGTGCCTGCCTGGTAGACCGGCCCTTCCGGAGCAATCTTCGCCATCAGCTCTCGCCGGCCACCGTAGGCGCCCACCGGCAGGCCTCCGCCGATCACCTTGCCCATCGTGGTCAGATCGGGAGTGACCCCGTAGAGCTCCTGGGCCCCGCCGCGCGCGAGCCGGAAGCCGGTCATCACCTCATCGAGGATGAGCAGGGCCCCATGCTTGTTGCAGAGCGCCTGGAGCACGTGCAGGTAGCCTTCACGAGGGACCAGCACCCCCATGTTCCCCACCACCGGCTCGATGATGACGCAGGCGATCTCCTTGCCTCGTCGACGGAACAGGGCCTCGACCGCGGGGATGTCGTTGAACGGTGCCGTCAAGGTCAACGCCGCCACTGCCGCGGGCACGCCCGGCGAATCGGGCAACCCCAGGGTCTCGACACCTGAGCCTGCCTTGACCAGGAACGGGTCGGCTGCACCGTGGTAGCAGCCCTCGAACTTGAGCAGGCAATCGCGACCGGTGGCGCCGCGGGCAAGGCGCACCGCCGCCGAGGTGGCCTCGGTGCCGCTCGAGACCAGTCGCACCTTCTGCACGCTGGGGACGGTCTTGCAGATCAACTCGGCGAGCTCGACCTCGGCCGGGTGGGGAGCGCCAAACGTGGTGCCGTTGCGCGCCGCCGCCGCCACCGCCTCCAGCGTGCCCGGGTGGGCGTGGCCCAGAATCAGCGGGCCCCAGGAGCCGACGTAGTCGACGTAGCGGTTGCCGTCGACGTCGGTGAGCCAGGCGCCCTGGCCTCGCTGGAAGAACACCGGATCGCCCCCGACGCCGCGAAACGCGCGCACCGGAGAGTTCACGCCACCGGGCATCACCGCGCTGGCCCGCTCGAACAACGCCTTGCTTAGGGTCTGGTTCATGACCCTGCGGTGATAGCACGCACCCGACGTCGGCGAGGCGACAGACCTCTGTCTCGGGGGGACGACCTGTTCGAGGCGTTCAGGAGAACACTCGACGGGCTCAGGCCGACGGGACTCGGTATCCACACCGGCACTGTCGCCCAAGCCACGGGAGCCGTCCCTGAAGGGCGTCGGCGCTCCTGTTTGAGTTCAACCCGGTCCGTTCACCACCTACGGACGACCCTCGGCCGCTCGGAGCCAGAGCAGGCGGGGCCCGCGGACTGGCTTCTGGAGGCTCAAGGATTTCCCAGCACGGAGAGAAAGAATTGCCGCCAGGCCGAGTCAAACTGGCGATTGCCGCGCCCGCGCCCTGCCACGGTTCCGCCCATCACCATCGAGCCACCGAGCGCAGGGTTGTAGAAGGAATAGCCCTGGTCCGTGGGCCAGCCGGGCGCGCCCAGGGCGTGGCCCGCCTGCGCGATGCACAGGCGCGAATCAGCAGCGTGACCCGCCGGGTGACCTGCATCTTCGAGCATCGACCAGGCCTGCTCGACGAACGGACACGAGGGCCAGACGCCGTCGTCCTCCGCCCCCACCAGCAGGAATTGAGCGGAGGTGGCCGCGAAGGGAATGGTCGCGGCCTGAATTTCAGTCGGCGTCGCGGCGGCGAGCATGTCCACGAACATCGGGCTGAAGCGGTAAGCGCTGCCTCCGTCGGGAAGCGTTTCTTCGACCGCCTGAGCTCCCGGCGTGCCCGGGACGATCGGCAACGGGCTTCCCCTCCAGCTCCAGGCCGACTTGCTTCCGGTGTCGGTGTCGCCCCAGCGATAGGGACTGGGGACCAGCGCGACCACCGCCTTCACCCGTGGGTCTAGGGCAGCCAGCTGAAGCGCCAGCTCTCCTCCGCGAGAAGCACCGAACACGCCGATCCGCGTCGCGTCGACCTCGGGTTGGGCCACCAACCAATCAATCGCCGCCGTCACCGCCTCGATCGGAACCTCGGAGATGACATGCGCCGAGCTGCAGTAGTCGATCGCCAGAGCATCAAAGCCCAGGGTCGAGACATAGGAGGCATCGAAGGCGGTATAGTTGAGATTGCACTCTGACCCGCCCAGGACCAGCACCGCCGGACGCTTCTGGGTTCCTTGCCACTTGAAGAAGTTCCCCTTCACCGTGGAAGTGGAGACCGGCACCGAGCGGGTTCCCGTCCCCATTCCGGGGCGATGCAGGGTGGCGGTGGCGGTGGCGGCCTGCGACGAAGCATGCGCCTCGAAGGTCACGTCGAACGAGTTTCCAATCGTTTCCGGGACCGGCACCATGCTCCACACCAGGCCTTCTGGGTCTACCCCCGCATAGGACCCGCTCACCGGCGCATCGCGCGCCGTATCAATCTCCCCGGTGCTCGACGCCACGAAAGTCCCCTGCGCCGAATAATTCTGCAGCTTCGAGCTCAGCGACACGCTCTCTCCGGGAGCGGCTCCCGTCACCCGCACCCAGAAGGGAAGGCTGTAGAGGACGGTACTGACCTCACGGCTGCCACCGTCGGCCGCGTCGGGCACCAAAAAAGTAACGGTCAACGGCAAGGTCCGGCCGGCGTCGAGAGTGCCTCCATCGGGAACGGGGGCACCGGCGTCTTTCCCCTGGTCCGGAGGCGGCTCGGCCGTTCCACTGTCCAGCGATCGGGCGGGAGCAAGACCGCACCCACAAACCATCAACACCGCTAGCCCACTGGCAAGGTTTCGAATCATCCGGCGGCCTTCTGCAATTACAGGCCCAGAAGCCGACCCTTCGCTTCAGCGCGCAGTCTTCCGCATCCTTCAACCTCCCCGCGCGACGGACTTCAATGCGAGGGCGCGCGACGGCCTCGCGGCGATTCTCCCGGCCGGTCCGACGGGCCCGAGGGCAGGTCGAAAGCACTCGCACGGTCATCGATGCGCGCGGGAGTGGTCTCGCTCAGCCACCGCCGGGCCCGGGCAATCGACCCCAGCACCAGGGTGGGCTCCGGGTGTCGTTTCAGCGCTTCCAGCCAGGCGGCGATGGCCGCTTCCGGTTCGCCGGCCTCGGCGTGAAGCTTGCCCAGTTCATAGAGCGCATGCGGCTGAAGCTCTGACTGGGGGTAGCGCGCAATCAGCTCTTCCAGCCCCGAGATCGCTTCGGCGCGACGGCTCTCGCGCATCGCCAAGGCCTCGGCCCGCAGCAACAGCGCCTCGACGCTCTGCCCGGACGTCGGGTACCGCTTCGCGACCCCGGCCGCCTCCCGTTCGCACTGCGCGTAGTCTCCAATCTCGAAGTAGAGCTTGGCGACCTGATACCCAAGCTCCGCAGCCTGGAGCGGCGAACGCGCCATCGCCCCGGAAAGCTCGGCGATGGCGCCGCGCACATCGCTGAAGTGGTACCGCAGAATCTGTGCAAGCTGCACCCGCGCTTCCAGGGCTTCTGGGGCATCGGGACAGCTGGCAATCAAGGTCCGGTATTGTTCGGCGGCCTCGGCCGGCTTCCTCAGCTCGAGGTAGTAGACGTCCCCCGCGCCCTTGAGCGCCCGCGCCCGGAGCCCCTGGGCCGAACCAGAGACGTCCGACCCGAGCGACTCGAGCACTTGATGGTAATGGAGCAACGCCTCTTCCGGCTTCCGTTCGAAGAGTGCATCGCGGGCCTGGGTGAGCCGGTCCTGGGCCGCCGAGCCGCACCCGAGCGCCGCGAAGCAGAGCAGCGCACCGAGAGCGCGGCTCATCGGCACCCCTGAGGGTTGGTGCGGACGCAGCGGGTCTGGACGCAATCGACGCAGTCCTTCTCCCGCTCGCCGTTGTTGACACAGACCAGCACGCCGGGAGCGCGCGGACAGTCTTCGGCACGGATGCAGTCGAAGACCCCGCCATCAAGACGGGACACCGGCACTTCGCGGGTAATGCAGTTGCCCTCGAGCGAACAGGCGGCACCGCCCGCGGCGATCCACATCGCGGTCACGGCCAGGAGGGGAAGGCGGTGCATCACCGAACGACTTCTAGTCGCAATGAACGGCGGGTCCAAGCGTTGCCGACGCCCGGAATTGATTGCCTACTTGTCCTCGACGGGATTGCGCGGACCGCGACCGCGAGGGGGCTTCGCCTGTACCCGAGAAAGCTCCGACCCGACGAAGCGTCGGGCTCGGCCCGGTAGAAGAATCCATCCGACCCTCCGAAGCGGCGAGCAATTCGACTCGTCCGTCGCCAACCGGTGCGCAGTTTCGTCCTATTTCGCGTTCGCGCTGCTGCTCCAGCGTGCCAATCGGGACCGGGTCCTGGGGCCTCCGACGCCCTCTTCAGGAAACGTCAGGTCCTCGCCGTTGCGCAGCCGTCTCGCCTTGTCTGCCTGATGCTCCCCCAGCGCCAGCATCTGTTCGGAGTGCATCGCCACGTTGCTGCACGTCAGCGCGCTCACCTCCCGATGGCGACGCGCCAGTTCGGTCCAGAGTTGGACCTGGAATTGATTGCCGATCAGCCGCTCTTCCACTCGCGAGAGCTGGGCATCGAGCTGCTGGTTCTCGTCTTCGAGCAAGTGAAGCCGGGCCAGCGCGTCCGCCGGTTCGCGAAAGCAGCCATGGGTGACCGCGGTGCAGCCGCACAGCAGCAGCACTCTCCACCCCTCCCATCGTCTGCGCGCGCTGAGCACGGGTGGCGGCTCCGGGTCTTCTCTCGGGCAGAGGCGCCCGGGAGTGGCCGCAACCTGGGAGGCCCCGTCACGTCCGGCAACGGACCTGGGCCGGGAGTCCAGCGGCTGGTGAACACCTCGAGCCCGACCGCGAGAGCTTCAGCGCTCAGCCGGACCTTTGCGGTGTTTGAGAATGAACTCGCACACCTCTCGAGCGGCGCCGAAGCCTGCCGCCTTCTGGGCAACGTAGTGAACTGCGCCGCGAACCTCGTCGGGCGCTTCCGGGGGCGCCGCCGAAAAACCCACCGCTCGGAGCAGAGGCAAGTCCACCACCTCATCACCCATGTAGCCACAGTGCTCGGCGCTCACCTGGAGCAGCGTGAGCAATCGCTCGAAGTGGGCCACCTTGTCGACGCTGCCGAAGTGAACGTGCTTGATGCCCAGAGACTGCATTCGCATCTGCGCCGAGAGACTGTCTCCGCCGGAGATCGCCGCGACTTCGAGTCCTGCCTCCTGTAATCGCTTGATGCCCATGCCGTCGCGGACGCTGTACAGCTGGGTCCAACCCGAGCCCGGCATCCAGAAAATCCGGCCGTCGGTGAGGGTTCCATCGATGTCGAAAATCATCAGCGAGAGGTTGCTGACGCGGGACTTCAGCGACTCGAGATCTTGATTCATGGGCGACCGTCCGATGGGAAGGGCGAAGGTGAAGGGCGTCCGTTCCTACTCCTTGGGCAGAGCGCGGAGCATGGCCTTTCCGTCCTTGATGACGACCTTGAAGTCCACCGACTTGGCGTTGTGCTGCTTCATCAGGGCAGGCACCTGGCGCCTCAGTGACGCGGAGAGGGAATCGAGCGAGATCTTCGAGACGTCTTCATTGCAGCGCTTCTTCGCGCTTACGTAGGCGTCGTAGATCGCTTTTATCTTCGCATCGGAAATCGGCGCGCCCGGGCCAGCACCCGACGCAGACGGAGGCCTCGCGGCTGCAGCCGGAGACACCTTCGCAGCAGTCGCCTTGTCGCCCTCTCCGGCGGGCGCGGCGGTCTGGGCGGCTTTCTGCGCTTCTGCTTTCTTCTTCGCGTGGAGCCGGGCCTTGAAGACATCTCGGTGATAGGTGCCGTTCTCGATTTCCTGCAGCGTCCGGGTCCACAGCCGCTCGTAGGTGATCAGCTTCGCGTGCAAGCTCCCGACGCGGAACTTCACCGCAGTCTGGCGAACGAAGCTGTTCTGGAGCCGGTTCATCCGCTGCTTCAGCATCCGGTGCGCCTGGGTGGGAGGATTTCGCTCCACCCCGAGGAAGTACTGCTCGTAGAGCACTCGCACGGAGACCAACTCGGACTCGATCGCGTCGCACTCCGCCCCCACCTCGTCGGAGGAGACCACCTTCTTTTTTATCTCACTTCCGAAAAGGTCGGCCATGGACGCACTGGGAAGAATCCCAGCAGATCCGCAAGGGGGTCAACTTTCTCCGACCCCTCAGGTAGCAGGAAGTGCGCTGAGCTCGATCGACGGGTGGGAGCGGACCGCCTGCACCTTCCGGTACATCAGGGTTGCCCCCAGGGTGAACAGGCAGAGCGAGATGAACTGGCTCACCGAGATGTTGTACCAGGCCTGCAGCGGCACCTTGGACGCCAGCTCGTTGGCGCCGAAGTAGGTGAGAAAGCCATGAAGTGTGCCTCGCTCGAGGTCGCCGCGGAACAGCTCCACCGAGCTTCGCAGCACCGCGTAGCACATCAACCACATCGCGAAGATCTGCCCGTGGAATCGGCGATAGCGGCGCATCGTCAGCAGCCCCACGAACAGAATCAGCTGCCCGATCGACTCGTAGAGCTGGGTGGGGTGCACCGGCAGGCTGTGGCCGTGCTGCGCCACCCACTCTGAGATCCGAACTGCGCCGGGAACGGCCTGGTCGAAGACCTGTCCCGTGGCTTCGATCACCCAGCGGCGATCCTGGGACTGGGAGGAGAACGCCATGCTCGGGGTGGAGGTGAAGTTTCCGGCGATGTCCGAGATCCTGCTACCTGGGAAATTCACCCCCAGCTTGTAGCCCTGGGCCGAGATGTCTCCCCAGCAGCAGCCCGCGGCGACGCAGCCGAGGCGCCCGAGACACTGGCCGAGCGAGACGGTGGGCATCGCGATGTCCGCGAGGCGAAGGAACTCGATCTTGTTCTTCTTCGCGTAGAAGAACGCCACCGTCGAGGCGCCGATCAGGCCTCCATAGAAGACCAGCCCGCCGCCGAGTTCGAAGATCTTTCGCGGGTCCGCTGCGTAGTCCTTCCAGTTGACGAGGATGAACAACACCCGCGAGCCGACCATCGCGCCGATGAATACCCAGAAGGCGAGATCGAAGATCTGCTCGCGCTTGCGCAAGCCCTCTTCCCCCGGCCACTCGCGGAGCGCCAGCCAGGAGGCGACGGTGATCGCCGCCATGAACCCACTGCCGACCAGCAGGCCGTAGGTGTGAATCGGAATGCCTTCGCCCTTTCCCTTCCCCAGCGGCGTCGAGGGCAGCGCGTAGTAGATGGCCACGCCCCCCAGCACCAGGCCGACGACGCCGAAGAGAACGGCGCGCTGGATCTGCTCCGGACGTGAGGGCGAACCGAACTCTCCTGTCTTGGGGTCGAGCGGGCCTTGTGCACCTCGCCACCCGGACCAGGCGATGTAGGCGACCACCGCCAGAACCAGCAGGTAGAGCAACCCCTGGGAACCGGAGGAGTCGAGGCTGAATTTATAGAGGACGGGGAGCATGTCTCAAGAACCCTTGGGGTCGGGCGAGCTGCCGACCACCGCTTTGGTCTTCTCACGCCGAACAAAGGCATCGACCACCAGCATCCCGACGCCGACACAAATCGCCGAATCGGCGAGGTTGAACGACGGCCACGCGGCCTTGTCCCACCAGTGGGCCTCGAGGAAGTCGATCACGAAGGCGCGAGCAATCCGGTCGATGTAATTTCCGAGCGCGCCGCCCAGCACCAGGGGCAATCCGTAAAGCGCCCATTGCTCGTTGCGAGCGCTGCCGGAAAGGTGGCTGAAATAGAAGAGGATCAGCACCACGGCCCCGATCGACACCAGGTGGAAGAGCGGCCCGCGCACGTCAGGAGGCAACGAGCGAAACAGTCCCCAGGCCGCGCCCGGGTTCTCTGCGTAGCGCAATCGGAAGTAGTTCTCCGCCACCGTGTAGGAGCGCTGCTGGCGGAAGTGGAGCCCGTCATACCCCTCGGCCGGAGCCTTTGCGTACATCACGTCCAGCCGCTGCGAGGACGTAGGAGCAGCCTCGAACGCGGTGGTCAGCTCCCGGAGCACCAGGTACTTGGTCCACTGATCCAGGAGAACCACCGGAAGGGCGATGGCGAGAAGAAGAAGGTATTTGCGGGGCACGGCGGACTTATAGAGGCGAAGGGAGGGCAGAGTCGACAACGGCCACCGCGCCCCATCCCTCTATTCCATCCCTCTATTCCATCCCTCCGTTCATCCCCCCCGTTCATCCCGAGCGTAGGCCGTCAGGCCGGAGTCGAGGGACCCAACTCCTCCTCTGCTACTTCTCGAACGCCGCCTTCACCTCGGGACGCGAGAGCACCACCACCGACCAGATGCCGATCGGCAGTCCAAGGCAGCAGCACGGACCGATGCAGGGAATCATCGCCAGAATCGAGCCCGCCATCGCCCAGCTGTAGCTCTTCAAGGTCCGCATCTGGACCGCGCCGTAGATGACCAGCGCGCTCACCCCCAGCACCCCCACGCTGCTCACCCAGCCGTAGCGCTGGCCGAGCGTGGACATGTGCTCGAACGTTTCCCGATACTGGGCGAAGTTGGGGTTCTGAATAAGCTCTGGCGGAAACGTGCGCCCGCCCCCGAGCAGCCGGCTGAGCAGTTCGAGGCCAAGCAGCCCAAAGCCGACCGCGCCGGTGACCATCAGCAGAATCGAGGGAACCGACACTGCCTCCAGTGCGACGGGGCGGGTGTCGGGAACGGAGGGAGAAGCCGGCGGCGGCAGAGCGTCCATGGACCTTCCTGGAAAGGCAGCGGGCCCCAAATCTGAGGGAACCTCGCTGCCTTGCCTACTGATTTCGGCAGCCCCGCTTCAGACGTTGAAGCGGAAGTTCATGCAATCGCCGTCCTGGACCACGTACTCCTTGCCCTCGACCCGAAGCAGGCCTTTCTCCTTCACCGCGTTCTCCGAGCCGAGCCGGAGCAGGTCCTGCCAGCCCATCACCTCGGCCTTGATGAAGCCGCGCTCGAAGTCGCTGTGAATCACCCCGGCGGTCTGCGGTGCGCGCCAGCCCTTGTGGAAGGTCCAGGCCCGGCACTCCTTCGGGCCCACGGTGAAATAGGTCTGCAGCCCGAGCAACTTGTAGCCGGCCCGCACCACCTTGTTCAGCCCAGGCTCGTCCAACCCGAGGCTCTCGAGGAAGCCCTTGCGCTCCTCCGGGGGCAGCTGCTGGATCTCGGATTCGATCGCCGCCGCCAGCACCACCACCTCGGCGCTCTCGCGGGCAGCAATGTCCATCACCTTCTTCACCAGCGGATCGTCGGCGCCCTTGCCCAGCTGCGACTCGCTGATGTTGGCGATGTACAGCACCGGCTTGGCGGTGAGCAGGAACAGGTCCCGAATCTCTTCCTTCTCTTCCTCGGAGAGGACCTGGGCCCGGACCGGCGTGGCGTTGTCGAGCCCGGCCTTCACCCTGTCGAGCACCGCCAGCTTCGCCTTCGCCTCGTCGCCTTCCTTGCCTCCAGACTTGGCGGTGCGCACAGCCTTGTCCCGGGCCTTCTCCACCGACTCGAGGTCCTTGAGACAGAGCTCGGTGTCCACCACGTCCTTGTCGCGGCCGGGGTCGACGCTGCCCTCGACGTGGGTGACGTTGTCATCGACGAAGCAGCGGAGCACGTAGAGGACCGCATCGACTTGCCGGATGTTGGCGAGGAACTGGTTGCCCAGCCCTTCGCCCTTCGACGCGCCGCGGACCAGCCCGGCGATGTCCACGAACTCCAGCGAGGTGGGGATGATCTTCTCCGGCTTCACCAGCGCGGCGATCTTCTCCAGCCGGTCGTCCGGCACCGGCACCACGCCGATGTTCGGCTCGATGGTGCAGAACGGATAGTTGGCCGCCTGCGCGCCAGCGGCGGAGAGGGCATTGAAGAGGGTGGACTTGCCGACGTTGGGAAGTCCGACGATTCCGATCGAGAGAGCCACGGCAGCCTCAGGCGGTCTGCCGCACCGCCGGGTTTTGCCCGGGGAGCTGCTCGATGAACTGCTCGGCCAACAGGCGGTGACGGCTGTCGTCCAGCTTCTCGCTGATCAACTTCTCGGCGATCTGGATCGCCAGGTTCACGGCCTCACCCTTGATCATCGCCACCGCCTTCACCTTCTCGTCTTCGATCGACCGCTTGGCGTCGGCCTTCAGCTCCTCGGCCTCCTTGCGGCTCTTGGTCATCAGCTCTTCACGAAAGCGCTCCATGTCGGCGGAGTTCTTCCGCATCATCTCGGTCGCCTCGCGGCGGGCTTCGGCGATCGCCGTCTTCTGCTCGGCGAGCAGCTTCTCTGCTTCGGAGCGCTCCCGCTTCGCCGACTCGATCGCGTTGTTGATCTGCTTCTCTCGCTCCGCCACCAGGTCGAGGATCGGCTTCCAGGCCTTCGCCTTGAGCACGAACGCCACCAGGACGAAAGTGAGAATGGTCCAGAAGATGAGGCCCGGTCGGACCTCGGTGAAGCCGGACGCAAGAACGAGGAAGCTCATGTGTTTTCCTTATGAAGCAAACCGATAAACCAACAGCTGTGGCAACAAGACCTGGAACGACTGCGACGAACGCTCCCGGCAAGAACGAACCCTTCGCCGGGAGCGCTGCGTCGTCCTGCGACTAGCCCTTCAGGGTCGCGAGGATGATGCAAACCACCAGCGCAAACAGGGTCGCGCCTTCGATGAACGCGGCCGCGAGAATCATGGTGGTGCGGATGTCGCCGCCCGCGGCGGGCTGCCG
>JAYUUC010000333.1:0-5023 GCA_043755105.1 Myxococcales bacterium | reverse complement strand
GGAGCGATCGCCCCCGAGGGGGAGTCTGCGTAAAAGGCCTTCAAGTCGACTCCGTTCCGGAGGGCGGTACCGCTGGACACCCAGGGCTTGGCGCGTTTCGGTGTCACCGTGGGGCGGGGCGGGCGCGGGTAGGGGAGGTCTTCGCGCTGAAGCGCCGGGGGCTTTCCCAGCAGGGCTTCGCGGAGCGCGGCGCGAGGCGGTTCGGGCCGGGTCACCGATGCGCCTTCCCGTGCAGGGGGTCGGGGACGCGGAAGCTCTTCCGCCCAGCCCGCGCGAACTGGGCCCCACTCTCCCAGGGCCAGCAGCAACGTCGCCCCCAGCAGCCGCTTCGTCCACCTGGTCATCGGCCATCCCCCCGTCCCCCACTCCCCGCTCGGGAAAGCATTGGGACGGTGTCGGGTCGGCGCAACCGATCCGCCGCGGCGGAATGTCGGCTGTCGGATAGTGGAGGCACGGGGCCGGGCGCGTTGACAGGGCTCCGTCACTGACCTACAGCCGACGCCGTCGCTAGGGGTGCCCGCGGTGGGGCTGAGACGGACCTGGAAATCGGGTTCAACCCTTGGAACCTGAACCGGCTCGCACCGGCGGAGGGAAGCGGAAAATGGCTGGAGCCTCGAAGCGTCTCAAGGTCGATCCCTCGGTGCTGGGCGGAATCACCCGCGAACCGTTGCCGGCGTCTGAAAAAATCTACGTCCCAGGCAATCGGTACCCCGCTCTTCGTGTTCCGATGCGCCAGATTTCGCAGACCGCGACCCGACACCGGGACGGGGCTGCGGCGGTCGAGAACCCCCCGGTGGCGGTGTACGACACCAGCGGGCCGTTCACCGACCCGGCGGTGCACATCGATCTGCAGCGCGGCATCGCCGCTCCTCGAGAGGCCTGGACGCGCGGCCGCTCCGATGTCGAGCAGCTGCCGGCTGGGACCTCGGAATACGGTCGCAGCCGTCTCACCGACTCTCGGCTCGACGGGCTGCGCTTTCCCACCTGCAGCCCCCCCTTGAGGGCGCGCCCGGGCCGGAACGTGAGCCAGATGCATTACGCCCGCAAGGGGGAGATCACCCCGGAGATGGAGTTCGTCGCCATCCGGGAGAACCAGCGGGTGGAAGCGGCCTACTCGGCACAGCACCCCGGCCACGCGTGGGGCGCGTCGATGCCGGCGCTGATCACCCCCGAGCTGGTGCGCGATGAGATCGCCCGGGGCAGGGCTATCGTCCCTGCCAACATCAACCACCCCGAGCTCGAGCCGATGATCATCGGCCGCCGCTTCCTGGTGAAGATCAACGCCAACATCGGCAACTCCGCGGTGACCTCATCGATCGAGGAAGAGGTCGAGAAGATGGTCTGGTCGATCCGCTGGGGCGCGGACACGGTGATGGACCTCTCGACGGGCGCCAACATCCACGAGACCCGGGAGTGGCTGATCCGCAACAGCCCGGTTCCGATCGGCACCGTGCCGATTTATCAGGCGCTGGAGAAGGTCGGCGGCAAGGCCGAAGAGCTCACCTGGGCACTCTACCGCGACACCCTGATCGAACAGGCGGAGCAGGGGGTGGACTACTTCACCATTCATGCGGGCGTGCTGCTTCGCTACATCCCGATGACCGCGCGCCGGGTCACCGGCATCGTTTCCCGCGGAGGCTCGATTCTGGCCAAGTGGTGCCTCGCCCACCACCAGGAGAATTTCCTCTACACCCACTTCGAAGAGATCTGCGAGATCATGAAGGCGTACGACGTCAGCTTCAGTCTCGGCGATGGACTGCGCCCGGGCTCGATCGCCGACGCCAACGATGAAGCCCAGTTCGCTGAGCTCGATACCCTCGGAGAGCTGACCCGCATCGCCTGGAAGCACGACGTCCAGACGATGATTGAAGGTCCTGGCCATGTCCCGATGCACATGATTCAGGAGAACATGACCCGTCAGCTCGCGGTCTGTGACGAGGCCCCCTTCTACACGCTCGGGCCGCTCACCACCGACATCGCTCCCGGGTATGACCACTTCACCAGCGGCATCGGCGCCGCGATGATCGGTTGGTTCGGCTGCGCGATGCTCTGCTACGTGACGCCGAAGGAGCACCTCGGGCTGCCCGATCGAGACGACGTCAAGGAAGGGGTGATCACCTACAAGATTGCTGCCCACGCCGCGGATCTCGCCAAGGGCCACCCCGGGGCACAGGCGCGGGACAATGCGCTGTCACGGGCCCGGTTCGAGTTCCGGTGGGAAGACCAGTTCAACTTGGGCCTCGACCCTGAGCGGGCCCGCGCTTTTCACGACCAGACGCTGCCTCAGGAGAACGCCAAGGTGGCGCACTTCTGCTCGATGTGCGGGCCCCACTTTTGCTCGATGAAGATCACCGAGGAAGTCAGGGCCTACGCCGAGTCGGTGCAGGCGGGTAGCCCGGAGAAGGCGATCGAAACGGGGATGGCGGCCAAGTCCCAGGAGTTTAGGGAGGGCGGCAGCGCGGTGTACCAACCGGCCCCGGTGGCTCTACCGGCGACGGTGGTTCGCACCCGGGAGAGCTGAGACGGGCCCGCATCGGGGTTCGCTTGCTTACTTTTTAGTGGGGGTGACAGCGCTTGGCGGGTGATTTCAGCTCGGTTGAACCGGGGGCTCGGAGTCGCGCACCACGCCGCCGCCCTCGACTTCTTGAGGGTTGCGGTAGTCCGCGGGCGGGCCGGAGAAAGGTCCCGAACGGCCCCCACTGCTGAAGATGCCCGGCTCCCCGTCCAACCCGAGAGCGGCGAGGATCGTGTGGTAGAGGCCGACCGCCGCCATGTAGCAAGCCGCAGCGGCGAGGGCGAGCAGCGACCATTTCAGGCCGGTCGCCCAGACGTAAAAGGTTTCGCTGCCTGTTGTCCTCGACCACCAGAAGCCGATCATGCAGGTGATCGCGCAGGTAAACAGCAGCAGGCCGACATACCTCGAGAGCTTGGTTTGACCCATGACTCCGGAGTAGCACGGCCCGCGCCTTGGACACTACTCAGGCGATGGCTCACCACAGCAGCCAGGGTGATGGCCCCTGCGTGGGTCTCTTCTCTTCGCGGCAAGGGCGCCTGGACCTTCTGCTCTCACCAGGCAGGGTGCCGAGCGCCAGGCAATCTTCTAGCCACCGCGCGTGTGCATCTCGAGGTGAGGTTCGGCCTTCAATTGTTCGGCGCCGAAGAGCACGTCGCGCTTGTCGCTCAGGCCCGTTCGAAGCTCGGCGCCGCGATCGGTCCTGCTTTGCCAGCCCTGACGAAGGGCTTCCACCACTTCGGCCCGGCTTGCCCCCGAACGGAGCAGGCCTTTCAAGTCAGTGCCCTTCTGGGCGTAGAGACAGAGCAGCCAGAGCCCATCGGCCGTCAGCCGGCTGCGATCGCAGGCCCGGCAAAAAGGCTGGGTGGTGGACGAGATGATTCCAAAAACAGTTCCATCGTTGAGGGCGAAGCGCTGGGCGGGCGCAGCGGTGGAATCGAGCGGACGAACCCCTCCGAAACGTCGGCTCAGCTGCTCGAGCATCTCTGCGCGGGACACCACCTTTTTGCTCTGCCACCGGGTGGCGCCACCCACGTCCATGTATTCGATGAACCGGACTTCTGCGCCGCAGCCCCGCCCAAATTCGATCAGCTCGCCCAGCTCGTCGTCGTTGAAGCCCCGCACCACGACGCAGTCCAGCTTCAGCTCGGGGAAACCGGCCGCACGCGCGCCCGCGATTCCTTCGAGCACTGCTCGATGAAGGTCTCGCCGGGTGAGGGCGAGAAAGCGCGCCGGCTGCAAGGTGTCGAGACTGACCGTGACCCGGTGCAGGCCCGCTTGCCGCAACCCTTCTGCCTGAGCTGCGAGCAGCACCCCATTGGTGGTGAGCGCAAGGTCGGTCAGCTTCGGGTTCGCAGCGAGCGTGCGCACCAGGGTGGACAGCTCGCGGCGCATCAGCGGCTCGCCGCCGGTCAGACGCACCCGCTGCACCCCCACCTCGGTGAAGGCCTCGAGCAGGATGCCCAGCTCCTCGAAGCTCAGAATCCCCGCGCTCGGCAGCCAGCGATATTCTTCCTCGGGCATGCAGTACGCGCAGCGAAGGTTGCAGCGGTCGGTCACGCTCACCCTCAGGTTGCGCAGAGGCCGTCCGAACGTGTCCAGCAGTGCAGTCATCGTCAATTCAGGTGCCGAAGCTTGCCCCACAGCTGCAGCGACTTCGGGCCGAGGGGTTGGAGAAGAGCAGGCCTTCCCCATATGCCGTCTTGCCGTGGTCGATTGTCAAGCCGTCGACGACCGGCAGGGTCTTTCGACTGACGAAGATCTTCAACCCCTGGGACTCGAAGACCACGTCGTCGGCTTCGGCCCCGTCGACGAAGAGCAGGTCGTAGAGGAAGCCTTCGCAGCCTCCTCCGACCACCTGGACCCGCAGCCCGAAGCCCTCCGCGTCCTTGGCCGAGAGGGCCGTCCTCAGCTCAGCGGCGGCGAGAAGGGTGAGGGAAATCACGACACGCCGCGGGCAGTCTCCGCACCGACGGGTCGGTCGACCGGGGCCGCGTCGTCCTCGTCGGGGACCGACTGAGCACGCAGCAGCTCTGAGTTGGCGGCCGCGATCTCGTGTTTCCGGGCGAGCATGTCCTGCTTGATCCGCTGCAGCCCGTCCTCGCCGATGTCCATGAAGGCGTCGACGGCCTCGGGGTCGAACTGGGTGCCGGAGCAGCGTTTGATCTCGGCGATGGCGTTGGTGAAGGTGGTGCCCTTTCGATACGGCCGGTCCGAAGTCATCGCGTCGAGGGTGTCAGCGATCGAGAAGATGCGCGCCCCGACGTGAATCTCGTGCTTCTGCAGGTTGCGGGGGTAGCCCTGACCGTCCCACCGTTCCTGGTGCGAGAGGACGATCTGCGCCGGAATGGTGAGGAAGGGAATCGGGGAGATCATCTGGAAGCCGATGTCGGGGTGCTTGCGCATCTCGACCCATTCGTCCGCCGTGAGCTTGGCGGGCTTCAAGAGAACCGCGTCAGGGACGCCGATCTTTCCGATGTCGTGCAGGAGGGCGCCGCGGCCGATCTCCTC
>JAYUUC010000332.1:0-5038 GCA_043755105.1 Myxococcales bacterium | reverse complement strand
TTCTCAGCCGGCGGCCGAAAAACGTACGGCAAGGCGGGCCACAGCGCCCAAGGCTAGCCCATGATAAGAATAGTCATGCCAGAAGAAACTCGCAAAATCTATCTCGAGCGCAACCAAACCGACGAGAGCCTTCGTGACGAGCGAGCGAAGACGGATACCGAGCTCAACCTGCGCAGCGCGACGTTCGAAGAGGACTCAGATGCGGTGCTCGCCAAGGCCCATCAACGAGCCGCGGAAATCCTCGAAGATGCGCGCGTTCTTGCTGAGAAAAAGCTGGACTCGAAAGGCGCCAGTCCCAGCCAGCTCAAGGCGTTGAAGCAGGAGCACGCCGACGAGGATGTTGTCCTCGAAGAGGAACGTCGCACCGCCGAGGACAAGCTCGCCAATGAGCGCCTCGAGCGAAAGAAGGCGCTCGCGAACTTGCTCCGCCTCGAGCGTGAAGAGACCGACGAGCGCTTGCTGGAGGAGCGCACTCGGGGAGACGCCGCGCTCGACGCTCGCGATGGCTTCATGAGCATGGTCAGCCATGATCTGAAAAATCTTCTTGGGGGAATTGCGCTCCAGGCCTCGCTTCAGATGAAAGGTGCGGCCGACGATGAAGCCGGCGGGAGCCACTTCAAATCGGCGGAAAGGATTCAGCGATTCACCGCGCGCATCAACCGCCTGGTCGGGGACTTGATGGACTTCGCCAACATCGAGGCAGACCGCTTCTCGATCACGCTCGAGCAGGCCGATGCGGCCGAACTGGTGCGCGAGTCACATGAGGCTTTTTTCCCAGCGGCCCACGACAAGGGGCTCAGCTTCGACGCAAAGGTCAAAGGGCCCCTGCCGGCCGCCTTCGACCATGACCGGATCCTCCAGGTCCTCTCCAACCTGATCAGCAACGCGATCAAGTTCTCCTCCAAAGGAGGCCAGCTCACCTTGCGCGCCGAGGCCAGGCCGGACGGAAACATCTTGTTCACCCTTCGCGATACGGGCGTTGGCCTCGCCGCGGACCAGCTGGAATCGGTCTTCGAGCGCTTCTGGCAGGTGACCAAGAACGACCGTCGAGGTTCGGGCTTGGGCCTCTTCATCTCCAAGCGGATCGTCGAGCAACACCATGGCCGGATCTGGGTCGAGAGCGAAGTGGGGAAGGGAAGCATCTTCTCCTTCACGCTGCCCCAGGTTCAGTAAGCAAACCCTTGGTACACCTCGGGCTCGGTTGCGGAAGAACTTCTCGTAGAGTTCCTTCCTCACCTTGCTCACAATCACGTCTTCCGAGGTTCGAATCGATTCCCGTTTCTCGGCCAGCGATTGAAGAAACTCGTCGGCCTGGAACGAGGTCAGGTTCAGTCCGTAGAGCTTGTTGATGGTGGTGAGGTTGATCGGAATCGGCAACAGCTGGCCATCGACGCTGGCGAGCACCCGGTGCTGGTAGGGCCGCCACTCGGTGAATTGAGAGAGGCAGTCGAACACATCCTGCGATTGGGTGTGAAAGATGTGGGGTCCGTACAGCAGGGCCGGATGAGCGCCCTGGAAGCTGGCCAGATCGTCCATGCAGTCGTAGAGGGTCGCGAAGAAAGAAGACCCGGCATTCTCGGGCGAAGCGGGACATCAGGTGTTGCGGTCGCTGGAAGACGAAGTCCCAGCGAAGGTGGGACAGGCAGATCAGGTCCGGAAATCGACCGGAGCGAGAGTTGTTCCTGTTTGAAATCATCGGGGGGTTCCCTTCGGAACAGGCGAGCGTTTGGATCAAGGTGCGGAGAGATCCGAGCAACGCGATTGGTTCGAAGGGCGATCGACGTGGATGATAAAAGGCACTGCGCTTCTGTCGTCTCGGCATCGCTGCCGCGCCGACCCAGCGAGCACCGTCACGGTGGTCAGCGTGCTGTCCCCGAAGGGCCGCCTTCGAAGCGACTCAATTCGGCGGCGAGACGCTTTCTGGCTTGATGAAGCCTCGACCACACGGTGCCTTCGGGAATGCCGAGGACGGCGGCAATCTCGCCGTGGCTCAACCCTTCGACGGCGAACAGTGCGAGGACGGCCCGGTGCTCTTCAGAAAGGGGCCGGAGCGCGAGCTGAAGCTGACGCGCCCGTTGCCGGCTCTCCGCGAGCGCATCGGGCGGAAAATCGTTCGATGGCACTTCCAGACCCGCCTCCAGCCTTTCGGTCTGCTGGGGCCTCCTGGCCTTGACCCGCCAGGCGCAGCGCAAGGCGATTCGGTACATCCATGTCGACAGCCGAGCCTCGGCGCGGAAGTGAGGAAGTGCCTCGTGAATGCCGAAGAAACTTTCCTGAACCGCGTCCTCGGCTTCGCTGCGGGTGCCGACCACGTTGAAGCAGAGCGCGTAAACGGACGCGCGTGTGCGCTCGAAGAGCTGGTTGAAAGCCCGCTCGCGCTCCGCAGGAACCGATGACCGGGCCTGGAGGAGCAGTGCTGCCTCTTCCTCTGGATTGAGCCCGATCATCGCGTGCGCTTCACGACCTCAGGTTGTCGATTTGCTGTTGCAGCTGCGGCCGCTTGGCGAAGTGTCCATAGAGCGCAGCTCCGAGCGAAATGAGGGTGATTCCCAGCAGCGAGAGGCCCTGTAGGCTGCCGAAGGCTTCCCCGTGTTGAAAGTGGCGGAACCAGAGAGCGAGACAGAGGAGCGGCACCGCCAGCAAACGCTGGGTCCGTCGCAACCGGCGCTCGAGGTCCTGCCGATAGAGATAGAGGAACTCGCCGCGGTCATCCTGGTGGCGTTGAATTCGGTGAATCCGCAGCCAGTTTCGCACTCCCAGCGCCAGCCCCATCAGCAGCCACATCGCCGCGAACGACAGTGCGGCGGCGCCCAGCGACTGCGAGCTGGCCGCAATCACCAGCGGGCTCATCAACAAACTGATCAGGGCTCCGCGCTTCAGCGTCTCGCGATAGTCCGCCTTCAGTGACGCCGTCAGTCGATCCCTCATCGCGGCCCAGTCGATCCCTTCACTGCTCAGCACGGCTTCGCTCGTCATGGTTTTCTCCGTTTGCCCGGCAAGGGCTTCAAATGAGCGGCACGAAGCGCAGGAAGCGAGGTGAACGATCAGCGACTGCGACGAAGCCGGATCCAGCGCTCCGTGCAGCCTCTTCTCGACGTCCACCTCGAACTCTTCACAGCTCTTCATGCCCGCTCCTTGTCCCTTGGTGCAGCGGGAGAAAAAATCCTTCACGGCCCTTGGCTGAATTGTGTCGCGAGGCGGCAAGCTCCCGGAATCAGGAGCTTATCGCGCACCCGTGGGGGAACAGGCCGAGATCGAGAGCCCGCGGCGTGCTGAATCAGGGTTCAGCCTTCGGTCCGGGCCTTGCGGACGATCGGGGCCACGCGGGTCGCTAGAAGCTCGATCGCATGGAGCCTTTTCTCACGAAACACCGCGGCCGCATTGATCTGGAAAGTGATCCGGGAGATCCCCCCGAGAACCTCATCGATGTAGAAAAATTTTTCCGCCACCGCCTCGGCGTCGCCCACCATCAACGCCCCCGTGGGCCCGCGAACCGCGTCGAATTGGGCGCGGGTTCCCGGCGGCCAACCGCGCTCCGCGCCAATCCTGGAGAGCATCTGGGAGTAGCCCGGGTAGAACTCGTCCGCCGCCTGCGCGGGGGTGTCGGCGAGGTAGCCGAGTGAGTGAACGCCCACCCTCAACTGCGAGGCGGGGTGCCCTGCCCGTTCCCCGGCGGAGCGGTAGAGGTCGATTTGGGGCCGGAACCGCCGATGCTCCCCACCGATCACCGCCACCCTCAACGGAAGTCCGAGAGCGCCGGCCCGGGCGAACGAGGCGGGCGTCCCTCCCGCCCCCAACCAGATCGGAAGAAGGCTTTGCATCGGCCTCGGAAACACAGCCTCTCCGTGGAGAGCCGGGTGAGGTTCTAGACAGCCTCGGGGACAGCGGAGGCCGGAGGCCGAGTGCGCCGGCCTCGAAGCCGCTGAAGGCCGACATAGAGCCCGGGGATGAAGATCAAGTTCACCGCAGTGGACACCAACATTCCGCCGAAGACCGCGGTGCCGAGGGAGTTCCTCGCGGCTGCGCCGGCGCCGCTCGCCAGCATCAGCGGAACAACGCCGAGGAGGAAGGCAAACGAGGTCATCAGAATCGGCCTCAGACGGGTCGAGGCCGCGGTGATCGCCGCTTCGATCGGTGGCTTGCCCTGCCCCCGCAGCTGCTCGGCGAACTCCACGATCAAGATCGCGTTCTTGCTCGAGAGGCCCACCAGCATCACCAGCCCAATCTGGCAGAAGACATCATTGGGAAATCCCCGCGCTTGCTGCAGCCCGAGTGCTCCGAGGATCGCCAGCGGCACCGAGAGGATCACCACGAAGGGCAGGGTGAGGCTCTCGTACTGCGCTGCGAGGACCAGGAAAACGAACACCAGCCCGAGCCCGAAGATCACCACCGTTTGCCCGCCACTCTCTCGCTGCTCGAGGCTGATGCCGGTCCACTCTGCGTTCATCCCCTCGGGCAAGCTTCCTGCCGCGAGCGTCTCCATCGCGTCCAGCGCTTGCCCCGAGGAGATGCCGGGAGCGCCCTGACCGCTGATGTCGGCGGAGCGGAACAGATTGTAGTGGCGGATGGTCTGGGCGCGGGTGGTCGACGAGACCTTCACCAGCGATTCGAGAGGAATCATCTCTCCTGATTCGCTGCGAACGTAGAAGGTGCCGATGTCCTGCGGGCTGTCACGGAACTGCTGTTCGGCCTGGACGTAGACCCGGTAGGTCCGGCTGGCGTAGTTGAAATCGTTGACGTACTGGCTACCCATGAAGATCTGCAGAGTGCCGAAGATCTGATCGAGCGGAACCCCCAGCGCCTTCGCCTTCTGTCGATCGACGTCCACGTCGAGCAACGGAGTGGCCGAGGTGAAGGTGGTGATCACCCCCCGCAGCTTCGGTTCCTGACTGGCCTTGGCAATCAGCCCGTCCACCGCACCGGAAAGTTCGTCGAGGGAGCGGCTGCCGGAGCGGTCTTCGACCACGAACTGAAAGCCGCCCACCGTTCCCACCCCGCGAATGGCGGGAGGCTGGAACGGCAAAGCCCGGGCGCCACC
>JAYUUC010000331.1:0-5046 GCA_043755105.1 Myxococcales bacterium | reverse complement strand
ACAAGGGCTTCCAGTGTGGCGGCCGAAAGGTCGCTCCCCACTCCACGTCGCCAAGATTGTCGCTCCAGCTCACCTTCACCCAGGTCATGCCAAGCCCCATGCGCAAAGCCCGCACCCCCAAAGAGAAGTCTGCTGCCCCGGAAGTGGACGTGGTCGTCGAATCGCGTGCGGCGGCCAAGGGCCGGGTGATGCCCACGCCGCGCAAGGCGAAGGCCGAGAAGGACGAGGGGGAGAAGGCGCTGCGCCGCAAGCCGCGGCGCGAGGAGGAGGACGTGGGGTCGTCGTCGGCCTCGGACAAAGACAATCAGGCCCGCCCGGCGAGCCGCGAGGACGAACCCGTGGCGGTTCGGCCGGTGCTGACAGCGATTTCGCGGCCGGTGCGCGACGATGAGCTTCACCAGGCCCACGAGGGCGATGAAGAGCCCGCTGCGCATCTGGCTCCGCCGCCGCTGACCCCTGAGGCCCCGGTGCTCACCGAAGTCCGGCAGGGCGAGCCGATGCAGGTGATCTCGCTCAACGACCTCAAGCGGATGAAGATCACCGAGCTGGGAAAAATGGCCAACGATCTCGCGATCGAAGGTGCCCAGGGGCTGCGGAAGCAGGAGCTGCTGTTCGCGATTCTTTCCGGCATCGCCGACAAGCGCTACGAGGTTCACACCGAAGGCGTGGTGGAAATGCTCTCGGACGGGTTCGGCTTTCTTCGCAGCGCCGACTCCGACTACCAGCCCAGCCCGGACGACATCTACGTTTCGCCCTCGCAGGTGCGCCGCTTCAACCTGCGCGCGGGAGACACGGTCACCGGGCCGATTCGGCAGCCGCGGGAAGGGGAGCGGTTCTTCGCGCTGCAGCGCGTGGACCGGATCAACTTCCGCGACCCGCTCTCACCCGAGGTGAAGGAGCGGATTCTCTTCGACAACCTGACGCCGCTCTACCCCACCCGCAAGCTGAAGCTGGAACACGACGGCGCGGAGATGACCACCCGCATCATCGACATGTTCACCCCGATCGGCATGGGTCAGCGGTGCTTGATCGTCGCGCCGCCGAAGGCCGGTAAGACGGTTTTGCTGCAGAACATCGCGCACGCGATTGCCCAGAATCACCCCGACGTGGTGTTGATCGTCCTCCTCGTCGACGAGCGCCCGGAAGAAGTCACCGACATGGAGCGCAACGTCCGCGGCGAGGTGGTTTCGTCGACCTTCGACGAGCCCGCCACCCGCCACGTTCAGGTGGCAGAGATGGTGATCGACAAGGCGAAGCGGCTAGTGGAGCAGAAGTACGACGTCTGCATCCTGCTCGACTCGATCACCCGTCTCGCCCGTGCCTACAACACCGTGGTTCCACCCTCGGGCAAGATCCTCTCCGGCGGTGTCGACTCGAACGCGCTCCACAAGCCGAAGCGGTTCTTTGGAGCGGCGCGCAACATCGAGGAGGGCGGCTCGCTGACGATCATCGGCACCGCGCTGATCGACACCGGCAGCCGGATGGACGAGGTGATCTTCGAAGAGTTCAAGGGCACCGGTAACTCGGAAATCGTGCTCGACCGGAAGCTGATGGAAAAGCGGATCTTCCCCTGTCTGGACATCAACAAGTCCGGCACCCGGAAGGAAGAGCTGCTGTTGCCGGAGTCCGACCTGATCCGGATCACCGCGTTGCGGCAGGTGCTTCACCCGTTCACTCCGATCGACGCGATGGAGTTCGTGCTCAAGCACATGCGCCCGAGCAAGAGCAACATCGAGTTCCTCGGTTCGATGAACCGGTAGCTCCCGAGGAGTGATTTCCCGTTCCATCGGGCACAGCCGTCCGTTCAGCCCGAACGTAGGCCGTGAGGCCGGAGTCGAGGGCCGTTCCCTCGACTCTGCCTGCGGCGACGCTCGGGATGAACGGAGCCTGCGGCTGAATTCTGACTCGTGGAAGGACAGCTAGCAGTTCAGAAACGGCTTCCGCGTCAGGCCTGCGCTTTCTCGCGGGCGAACTCGAAGCAAGCGACGCCGATCGCTGCCACCGGGGCGGCGAGCAGGGCGCCCACCAGCCCGAACGTTCGCTCGCCGGCGATCAGCGCGAAGGCCATCACCAGCGGGTGGATGCGGGCGGCGCTGCCCATGATCTTCGGGTTGAGGAAGTAGGCCTCGAGCGCGTGGATGCCGGCGATCCATGCCAGGGCGGCGAGCCCGGTCTTCCACCCCTGCGAGAGCGCGATCGCCACGATGGGCACCGAGCTGACGATGGTGCCGAAGATGGGGATCAGCGCGAGCAGGGTCGCGAGGCTCGCGAGCAGAAATGCAAATTTCACCTTGAGCAGGAAGAGGCCGACCAGGGTGAGAAATCCGTTGATCAAGCAGATGGTCATCTGACCCCGCACCACTCCCGCCAGCGAGCGTTCGATTCGCCGCATCAGATGTCCCAGGTCGGGGCGAAGCTCGAGGGGGACGAGGGTGAGGCCGTAGTCGCCGATCAGCTCGGCGTCGATGGTGATGAAGGCAGCGAGCATCAACATGAACAGCAACATGAACACCGCAGCGAAGGTGCCGACCACCAGGCTGCGGGAGAAGAGGACGATCCGACCCAGATTTTGCTGAAGCAGTGCACGGGATCGGACGGCGAAGTCACCGGCCATCTGCTCGAGGTCGACGGAAAGGCCGAAGCTTCGCGAAGGCCTGCCTCCGGGCGGATCGGCCTCGGGCCGGGTGAGCTCGAGGGGGACGCTGTGGGCCGAGAGCCATGCTTCAGAGTCGCGGGCGAGCTGCTGGATCCGCTCCGGGGTGAGCGAATTGCCAAGCTCCACCGCCTCGCCGCTGACCCGGACCAGCTCCCGGTAAAGCTGGGGGACGACAGAAATCACCCCCAGGTAGGCGACCCCGAAAAATCCAAGATACAGCGCGAGGATTGCTACCCAGCGGGGCGCGGTTCGACCCAGGAGCCGCGGTCGGGTCATCCGGCCGACCAGAGGCGCGACCAGAAAGGCGATCAACGCGGCAGCGGCAAAGGGCAACACCACTGCCCGAAAAGCGAGCAATACCGCAGCGATCACCCCCCAGAGGGAGGCAAGAATCAGCCATCGGCGTCGCGTGTTGCGGGCGGGGCCGGCCTCGAGTTCCATCGACCGCTTTTCGCAGATGCGTTGACCGGTCGCAAAGGAGATTGCTAGAAGACCGCGCTCCCCCGACCCCACCGGCAGGACGATTCGGAACCCCGATGCTGCCACCGAGAAGCGTCACCCTGCTCAGTCTCTGCGCGCTGCTGGGCGCCTGCTCATCGGTTACCCGGGGCGGGCCTGCCGCAGACGCCGGGACGCTCGAGCTGGTGGGGCGCGCCTGCAACGTCGACGCGGAGTGTGGAGCGCTCCGCTGCGACACGCTTCGCCACCAGTGCATCTGCCTGTCAGATGAGAGCTGCAAGAGCGCGAACGCGGAAGCGCCGGTGCAGTACTGCAACAACTACACGGGCCGCTGTGTCACCGAGATCAGCGGCTGCACCGAGGACGCAGACTGCAAGGACGCTCAAGGGAAGGTGGATGCGACCCAGTTCTGCGATGCCTCGACCCGGGGCTGCCGCCCGCTGAAAGGATTTTGCGAACCCTGTACCGCCGATCGGGAGTGCGGCGGCGCCTCCGATGATTGTCGGCTTGAGGCCAGCCTGGGGCAGAAGTTCTGTGCCCGCGCCTGCCAGGCCAACGCCGACTGTCCCCGCGGTGCCAGTTGCCAGCTGCTCGAGGGAAAGAAGCAATGCTGGCCCCAGCCCACGGCGCAGGGCCCGAGCCCCACCTGCAGAAGCTTCCGCGGGTGCGTTCCTGACAGCCTCCAGACCTGCAACGGCAATACGGACTGTGCCGCGGTGTCCGGTCAGCGCTGTGACGCCGCGCGGGGCAAGTGCGTGGCGGTGGAACAGGTATGCGCCTTCGGCACGGTCTGCGACCCGCGCAACCGGATCTGTGTTGCCGAGTGCAGCGCCGACGCGGACTGCGGCGACGCCCGGCTCCGCTGCACCAACAAGGTCTGTGAGCCGATCGGAGAGTGCAGCACCGATGCCCAGTGTCCGCTCAATCAGGTGTGCGGGTTGCTCGCGGGTCAAACGGTGGGTCAGTGTCTGCCTTTCTGTCAGACCGATTCGCAGTGCCCGCTGGGTCAAACCTGCCAGCAGGGCGGCGACCATCGCTACCGCTGCGCCCCCGGCTGTGGAGGCAACGCCAGCTGTCCGGTCGAACAGCGATGCAACGTCAGCTCGCACAGCTGCGAAGGGCCGGTGGTGGGCGGAGTTCATACCTGCCAGGCCACGGTGGCGTGCGGCAATTGCGAGCTCTGTGAGCTGACCCGGTTCGAATGTTTCGCGGCCAAGACCACCTTTCCGTATTGCTCGCCCTGCAGCAGCAATACGGAGTGCGCGGGCGGCGCCTGCGTGCTGATGGACGACGCCAAGCGCTACTGCGCCAAGTTCTGCGGCACCGGCCAGGAGTGCCCGCAGGGGTTCGTGTGTCTGTCGATCGGCAGCGGGGCGCAGTCGGCCTGCGTTCCTTCGAATCGGCAATGCCAGGGCAAATGTCTGTAGCGTCGAAGCCCACGGAGATGACTGTGAAGATTCGCTCGAGTGTGTGGATGGTGTTGTGGGCAGTTGCGCTCGGAGGCTGTTCTTCACCGGGCACCCCCGGAGAGCCCGAGAATTGCAGCAACGGCGTCGACGACAACGGCGACGGGCAGGTGGATTGCGCGGACCCGATCTGCTCGAGCACGCCTGCGTGCGTGGTCGCTCTGGTCGATGCCGGCAGCAGCAGCTACGGCCTCTGCGCCAAGTGCGGCACTGCCTGTACCCAACCGCAAGATTGTTTCTCGCGGGGCTTTCTCGACGAGCCGCTGCCCCAATGCCTGGGCGGCAAGTGCACCGCGCTGCTCGAGGGGGTGCGGATCCGCTTCGAGGTCGACACGCGGACCACCTGGACCGGGGTCTCGGACACCCTGCGGTCGATGAACACCCGGTTCGTGCTCAAGACTGCCATCGATGGCAGCCCGGTGACCTGTGCGAGGCTCGCCGCCGCTGCCAGCTCGAAGCAGGGGG
>JAYUUC010000330.1:0-14549 GCA_043755105.1 Myxococcales bacterium | reverse complement strand
CAGCGGAATGCCAAACATCTCCAGCGTTTTGTTTTTGGGTGTGGCTGTGAAGGCAAAGTAGCTGGCGTTCGTCATCATCTTGCGCGCCGCCATCCGTGAGCACGCCTACTTTCTGCTCTCCGGCTCGGTACGGGTATTTCACCGGTCCGGAGAGGCGGAGCTGCTGCTGAAGCTGTTCCGGGCGCCGGCGCTGTTCGGTGAGATGGAGGTGATGACCCGGCAGCCCTACCTGGAGTTCGCGACCACCCTCGAGCCGTCCGCGCTGCTGGTGATTCCGGCAGCCGAGCTGATCCGCCTGGTGGACAGCGCGCCGGGCTTCGCTCGGGCGCTCTCCTTCGACCTCGCCTCGAGGCTGTGCATCGCCGCGCACAACCTTCGGGCGGTTGCCTTCAATGAGGTGCTCCCGCGACTGGCAAAGCTGCTGCTCGACTACGCCGCTTTATCGGGTGAGCGCAAGGGCGAAGGGGTGACCCTGGGTCTGCGGCTGTCGCAAGCGATTCTGGCCGGAGACCTGGCGGTGAGCAGAAAGGCGCTCAATGGGGCGCTCACCAAGCTGAAGGGGTTGAAGCTGGTCGACAAGGTCGAAGGGCGCTACCGAATCAACGACCTTCACCGGCTGAAGGCGCTGGGGACGAAGACCTTGCCGATGGCGTTCCGTTCGCGCCTCCCACGTGTCTGAGGAAGAGCTGCCCGACGGTCAGGAAGCAGCGCCCTCCTTAGGTGGCGAAACGCTCGGTTGTTCGCTGTCGTGTTGCTCTTGCATCTGCGTCATCCACGCCTCTTCAGCCGGGTCGAGCCGGTGGTACCCCAGTTCGTCGTCAGAGACCGCCTGGATGGCAGACTGGACCTGCATCGCCATCGTGTAGTCGATGTTCTCCGGCGCCACCGAGTTGATGTCGTTGAAGTTGGCCGGCAGGCCGTCGGCGATCACCGTGCGAATGGTGCCGTCCTTGAGCCAGTAGTGCCAGGTCTTCTGAGAGTTCACCTGGGCGGCGAGGACGCGGCGGACGTTTCCACTCTCGTCGGTGGCCAGCTCGCTCAGCTTCCTGATGTTTATCTCCACTCTCTTCGACGACGCCGAGGTGTAGATGCTGTTCGGCTCGCTCTCGAGGAAGACCTGCTCATCCATCGAAAGAATTCCAGAGCAGCCGAGGACCAGAAAATTTCCGTCTGCCGCATCTTTCAGGTCGCGAATGACCTGATAGCCGTTCTCGGCAGCATCGCCCTCGAGCTCGGGCGAGACCTTGGGATCGTAAATGGAAATCATCGAGCGCATTCGGGAGAATGCCTTGGCCACCGCCATGCCGATGGGTCCTCCTCCGAGCACCAGCACTGGTTTCTCTTCTACACCGGTGGCCAGCTGATTGAGCACCGCATTGACGGCGCGAGCGACGGCCTGACCGATAAACGGAGCCTCGCGCTTGGCCTTGAGGGGCACCCGCGCAAAGCTGACCAGACGAATCGAGCGGTCCTGCTGGTGCTCGGGTCGGTCGCCGAAGGCCGTCTGTTCCGAGAACGCGACCTGGTCAAACAGCTCGGGGTAGCGCTTCTTGAAGTACTCCCGCGCATAGGGTCCATCGCAGCCGATGAACATCCGCTTTCCGTCGGTACGAAATTTCGTCACCAGGTCGTCCGCCGCGCGTTCGGTCTCTCGGCGGAGGGCTTCCATGTCGCCCAGGGTGGGGAACCGACTGTCGACCCCATACGAGCGTGAGACTGCCTCGGTCACCTCGACGTTGTCTTTATAAGGGACCCAGACGCAGAGCGTGTCGGCGGGATTTGCGAGCAGCTCGGTGTAGGCCATCAGCTGCGGGTAGGCCTGTCCGAGCGCGTGCTGGACCAGCAAGACGTTGCAATCCTCGAAGGGCAGCGGTGAGTTCGGATGCTTGTCTTTCCAGCGCGACACCACTGCTCCGGTCACTTTGAAGTGCAACGGGATGCGGGAGTATCGTCGCAACGACTTCCCCAGCTCCTGGTTTCGGAGCACGTCCCGCTCCAGCCTCAGCGGCAACAGATCGTGCCCGAGGGCGAAATTATTGACGCGAGGCTCGAGGACTTCTTTGTTCAACTTGCTCAATTGATGAAAGGTGATCGAAGAGAAGGCCTTGAGAACTCCGGTGAAATCCATCTTCATCGCGCAGACCAGCGCGGTGGCGACCCGCTGCCCATCGAATGATTGAACAACGCGGGTGTTGATCGGCAATGAAGTCAACCGAGATACGTCCAGAGAGGGCGCTGTGACCGCTGTGACCGCTGGGTCCAGTGCGGTCTCGAGGAGCTGGAGGTCGACGGAGTCTCCACGGTATTCGGAGTTGAAGGTGGCTTGTTTGATCAGATTAATCAGCGCCTTCCTGTAGGCAACGGTGATGTGGACACTGAGTTCAGGCGAGGGACAGGCGTCGCCTTCGTTGCGTGTCAACTCGTGAAGAATTCCCTTTTCCAGCTCAGCGACCTCGACCGGTCCGAGCAACGTCAGGTCTTCGTCCAAAAAAATAGGATAGAGCGTTCGGAATTCAGGATTCTCGCTCTTCGCAAAGGCAGTTCGGTGAGCGCAGGGCTCGTCTGGTCCCTGTCCAGGAGCCGCTCGAGAAAGCTTTGCTTGTCTGCCGCGAGGAGTTGCTGCAGCCCGGTCGAAGCTGTTGCGATCGGTTGGACCGAGAAGGTGTCTGAGACCTCAGTGCCCGGCTTGTTTGACTCGGGCCCGGAGGGTTCTTCAGCCGTCGTTTCCCGGGACGGCTGCCCGGGAACCAAACGTCGGGAGGGGTCGATCTTGACGGTCATCTGGAGGCGAAGCCTAGCCTTGAAGTCGTGAGGCCCGAACGCCGGGACCGCCTCCGGGAAGGCACCACCTCGGGGAGTCGACCGTCGGCGGCGTAGAAGTATGAGAGGTCTTGGCCCTGCGGAGGAATGTAGTTGACGACGCTACCTGTTCCCACACCCGCGGGAACCTGCGTGAGCTTAATTTTCGCCTTGAGAATGGCGCTCGATTACCCAGCCATTCACAGCGGGTTGCGTAGAAAAGTGGGGCTTCGAATTTCCAGGAAGTGCTTCGGGTCAACCAGAAAAGGACCAGGTCTTGTAACCCCTACCGGTTCACAAGGCGTTTCCGCACCCTCTCCACGGACCTCCGCGATGCGCCCATGCCAACCGATGCCCCAATCGACGGACCGAAGCAGGAGGGTACATCTCTTCAGATTGCCCTCCGCTGCCTGCCGATGGCTGTTCCTCTGCTCGCTCGTGCTTCCCCTCGCGGGGAGAGCCGATGAGGCCGTTCCCTTCAAGCTTCAGGCGGCGCTGATCCAGAAGATCCTGATGTGGGACCGCACCCTGGAAGGGCAGGAGGGAAAAGCGCCGGTCGCCATTCTATACGGCGATGATTCGACGGGTGACAGTGAGAAGCTCGAGGCCGCTTTCAAGGACGTCGGGCTGGTCGCGAAGCGGGTGAAGGCGTCCGCGCTCGACGAATTCCTCCGCAAGCCTTTCCACCCCTACGAGCTTCGCGGCCGGCTCTACGCGGCGACGCGGATCCTCACCTTGCATGCCCGGTCTCTTCGCTATGGGCAGCGTTACTGCATCGCAGTCTGCGACATCGACCAGTTCAAGGCCTACAACGACACCCTGGGTCACGCTGTCGGCGACCAGGTGCTCGCGCTGGTGGGC
This sequence comes from Myxococcales bacterium, assembly GCA_043755105.1. Taxonomy (GTDB): domain Bacteria; phylum Myxococcota; class Myxococcia; order Myxococcales; family Myxococcaceae; genus JAYUUC01. Next base: position 10,889 of record JAYUUC010000330.1, on the reverse strand, counting down.
GAACGGATCGTGCGCTCTACTTCGCCAAGAGCTCTGGGAGGAATTGCATCGGCGTCGCCACCCCCGACGGGCCGCGGTTGCTGAGCGACATTGTCGAGGAGAACGCGGGGAGCATCGCGGCTGCCGCTTTGCTGCGAAAGTAGTTGCGCCGAGTTTTCGCTACTTCTTCGAAGATTTGACCCGCTTCGCCGGGGCAGCCTCCCGGGGCGGAGCGCGACGAGGCGGCTTTCGCTCCTCGGTCGTGGGCCCGGGGGGAGCAACCTTGGCGGGGCCCCGGGCGAGGCTGGCTCGGAGTGCTTCCATCAGGTCCACCACCTTGGGGGAGTGGGCCTGCGCAGGAGCGAAAGTGACCGTCTCGCCCTTCACCTTCTTGTCGATCACTTCCTGCAAGCGAGCTCGGTACTCGTCGCGGTACTTGGTGGGGTCGAAGCGCTCGGTCGACAGCTGTTCGATGAACTGCCGGGCGAGGGCGAGCTCGGGAGGCTTGAGGTCGACGTCGCCCACCGGAATCTCCGCCGGCGACTTCACCTCGTCGGCGTAGTGCAATTGCTGCATCACCAGGCAGTCGCCCAGGGGCCGCATCAGCACCAGGTTCTGACGGCCGCGGGTGGCGTACTTCGCGACCGCGGCATGGCCGCTGTCGCGAAGTGCGACCGCGAGCAACTTGAAAGCGCGCTCGGCGCCCTTGTCGGGGCCAAGGTAGTAGCCCGACTCGAAGTACAGCGGGTCGACGCTGGAGAGCGGCACGAACTCGGAGATCTCCATCGCTTTCGAAGACTCCTCCTCGAGCGCCTTCAGCTCCTGTTCGGTGAACACCACGTACTGGTCCTTGGAGAACTCGTAGCCCTTGACCAGGTCGTCGCGGTCGACCACCACATCATCGGTGGGACAGTACAGCTGCTGTTTGATCCGACCGTTGCACGTCTTGTGGAGCTGGTTGAAGGAGATGTGCGTCCCCCCTTCGCTGGTCGAGAACAGCTTCACGGGAATGTTGACCAGACCAAAAGTGATCGTTCCGGACCCGATGGAGCGTGCGCTCATCGGAAGAGTCTAGATCCGAAGAATGGGGACGCAAGTTCACCGGACCGTCCATACCGCCAACCTCTCAAAACTGCTCGATCTCTGCGGCGCCGATTTGTCGGCCCGGCAGCGATTCTCAGCGCGCGCTGCCCGCGAGGCGGCGCACCACCACGCCGGCCATGTTCATTCCAAAGACCGAGGTGACGAAGGCCACGCTGCCGTCGATCTGAGACCGGTGCTCGCAGCTGTGAAACTCGTTTTCGCCCTGCGGGCACACGCAAAGAAAGCCGTCGCTGTGGGCGTCATAGGCGAGCGGGCGGGGCGTGCGGCGCGGTTCGATCGAATAGACGGCGGTGATGCCCGTGGGCCGGTCGATCGCCAGCCCATACTTACGGTTGAGCAGCTTGCGGATGTCCTTGGCGAACGGGTCCATGTGGGTCTGGCAGAGGTCCTCGACGCGAATCATCGTCGGGTCGAGTCGAGCCGCTGCTCCCATCGAGCTCACCACCGGAACGTGGGCGGAGACGCAGCGGTAGAGAAGGTGGAGCTTGGCCTTCACGTTGTCGATCGCGTCGACCACGAAATCGAAGGGGCCGGTGAGCAGGGCGTCGGCGCGCTCCTCGCGGTAGAACTCCTTCACCGCGACCACGTTGACCTCGGGGTTGATCTGCTTGCAGCGGGCCGCCATCAGCTCGGCCTTGGGTTTGCCGACCCCGCTGACGGTGGCATGAAGCTGGCGGTTGGTGTTGGTCACGCAGACATCGTCGAAGTCCACCAGGGTGAGGGCTCCGATGCCGCTGCGGACGAGACCTTCGACCGCGAAACTGCCGACGCCGCCCAGTCCGAAGACGACCACGTGTGACCGGGCAAGGCGGTTCATCGCGTTATCGCCGAGGAGTCGGCCGGTGCGGTCGAAGCGGCGCGAGAGGCGGAACCCGGGCGAGGTTGGCAGCTCGGGAATCGGAAGGTTCGTGCTGGGGACCGGAGTACTCATGGCGCTTCACTGATTACCTGAAGCGGGCGGGGCGAAGTAGCCCCCGGTTCCCGCGAGTCCCCCAGGGCGAAGGGCAACCGGCCTGCTCAGTTGATCTGAACCGAGCCGCCTCGAATTCGGTGGGGACCGGTGGCGCGGCTGAGCAACGACTCACCCTTGAGGACGATCTTCCCGTCGGCGCTGAGAACCAGGCTGGACTTTCCACAGCGCAGCTCGATCTCGTGCTCGGCGCGGATCACCACGCGCTCCTGCTCAACCTTCGCGACCAGGGGAGCCACCGGCGACCGTGCGGCGTCGAGCTGCGCTGCTGAGAGAACGAAGCCGAGGATCAGCGGCTCAGAGCGGCTGCCCTCCGCGAAGCAGACGGCGACTTCACGGCCGATGTCAGCCTGGACAATGGGAACCACCGTTCGGGCCAGCAGCTCTTCGCGCCACACTCTCAAATCTCTTCTTCCGTGCGCACGATCGACAAGCTTTCAAGGCCGGAAAGTTTCCCCCCGGTCCCGGGTGCGAGGCGTCGATGAGTGTGGTGAGCGAAACCAAGAGCGGCACCGGTTCAATCGGCTCCTGCAACACCTGCAAGCGCGTGTTGACGTCGATGATGTGTCAGAACGAGCCCAAGGGGTCCTGAGCAGGGAGGTCAACGTGGGCACAGAAGTGAACAAGGTGATCGAGTACTTCGCCCATTTCGACCCGGAATTGCCTCGGAGGATCTCCGGTGCAACCGTGGAGGACCTCGCTCGTGACACGCTCGACTTCGAGCAGTGGGGTTGAGGTGAAGGTTCTTCGCCCGATCGTTGAACTGCACGCGGAGGAGGCGGCCTTTCTGTGGTCCGTCCGACGCAGTGCCGCCACCGCCCATCACTACCGCCACAAGGATGTGGTGGCGCTCGACGGGCGCCTCGAGGCCAATCTCGAGGGGCTCGCGCTTTCAGGGGAACTGGGTTGGGAGGTGTACCGAGCTCAGCTCGACCCCGAAGAACCCGGGACTGCCTTGGCACAGGCGCAGGGTCATACTTCTCCCGAGCAGAAGGGCTAACCGGGGATTGCAGCTGGCTCCCGTGGCTGGTGGAGTGCTGTGCAAGCGAAGCCTTGTCTCGTTTGGCGGGAGAAGCCATCTCCCAACCCGATCCTGAGCGAATTGCGCAGTGGTGGAAACAAAGCGCCGTTGTCTATGCGGCGCAACCCCGGTTATTCCTCGGCGCGCCGGTCGCCCCGGTCACATGTCGCCGGGTTTGGGTCTCTGGCACCCAGCGCCACCGACGCGATGCCGCTCTCTACTTGCAGCTGCTCGAGTCAGAACCGGTGCTGAGGAACGCTTGCGCCTGGTCGCAGAGGCGAGGGCCAGAAGCACTCTTCTGACTCAACCGCCTGCACCCTTCGGTGGACGCAGCAGGTTGCTGATCAAGAAAGCAATCTCCATGCTCTGCGCGTAGTTCAGCCGGGGGTCGCAGCCGGTCTCGTAGGAACGGGAAAGGTCTTCGTGTTCCAACCCTTCCGCTCCGCCGATGCACTCGGTGACGTTCTCTCCGGTGAGCTCGAAGTGGACGCCACCCAGACGGGTTCCCTCGGCGCGATGGACCTCGAAGGCGGTGGTCAGCTCGGCGACCACGTGCTTGAAGTCGCGGGTCTTCACCGTGCCCGAGACGGCGGTGTTGCCGTGCATCGGATCGCAGCTCCACACCGGCGTGCGACCTTCTTCCTTCATCGCCCGCACGAGGGAAGGCAACTTGGCGGCAATCGCGGTGTGGCCGAAGCGGGTGATCAGCGTCAGTCGCCCCGGTACCCGGTCCGGGTCGAGCGTCGCGGCCAGCCGCTTCAACCCATCAGAAGTGATGGAGCCTCCGACCTTGACCCCGATCGGATTTTTCAGTCCCCGGAAATACTCCACGTGGGCGCCGTCGAGTTGACGGGTGCGTTCGCCGATCCAGAGGAAGTGGGCGCCGAGGTTGTAGTTGCCTCCGCCTTCGCCGGGGCGGGTGAGCGCCTCTTCATAGGGGAGCAGCAGCCCTTCGTGCGAGGTGAAGAAGTCGACCGACCTCACCGAGCTGTTCACCGAGCCCAGGCTTTCGAAATAGTCGAGTGCGTCTCGAATCCGCTCGGCGATGTCCCGATAGGCCTGCAGCGGCCCGCCTTCGGGCAGGAAGTCCAGCTGCCAATGCTCGGGAGACTTGAGGTTGGCGAAGCCTCCGTCGAGCAGCGCGCGGATGTAGTTGAGCGTGGCCACCGAGCGGAAGTAACCCTGTTCCAGCCGCTCGGGGTCGGGCTGACGCAGCACGGGGTCGGGAGCAAAGTCGTTGACGTTGTCGCCGCGGTAGGTGGCGAGCTCCCGGCCGTCGACCACCTCGGTGTCGCTGGAACGGGGCTTCGCGAACTGTCCCGCGATCCGCCCGACGCGGATCACCGGCTGCCGCGCCCCGTAGGTCAGAACCAAGCTCATCTGGAGAAGGATCTTCAACTTCCGGGTGACCGCATCGCCGTGGCAGTCCTGGAATCGCTCGGCACAGTCGCCCCCTTGAAGGAGAAAGCGCTTCCCCTCCGCGGCCTCGGCCAGCAACGCCCGGAGCGAATCCACTTCGCCACTCGAGACCAGCGGTGGCAGTCGCTTCACCCGATCGAGCACGCGCTGCAGCGCGGCCTCATCCGGGTAGGACGGCTGCTGCGCGGCGGCCAGCGAGCGCCAGGAAGAAGGGGTCCAGAGGTCGGCGCGGTGGAGGTTCACGGCCGTGAGGATACGGGACGCGGACCAGAGGGCAAGGTGACTTCGGAGCTCAGTCGCTGGGCATCAATGGCTGAAGCGGGAACCGGCCGGGAAAGAGCGCGCGAACGTTGGCGGTCGTCTGCCTTGAAATCTCCTCGGGACTCCGGCCGAGCGCTCGGGCGATCGCGTCGACGATGAGCGGAAGGTAGCCAGGTTCCGAGCGGCTGCCGCGATGGGGGTGCGGTGCCTGGTCAGGCGAATCGGTCTCGACCATCAACCGCTCGATGGGAATCGCTCGCAGCGCATCGAGTGGTTTTCTCGCCTGGGCATAGGTGACGGGCCCGGCGAAGGAGAAGTGACAGCCCTTCTTGATGTAAAAGCGGGCCAGCTCGGCGCCTCCGCTGTAGCTGTGCATCACCAGCCCCGCCTCGGGCCAGACCTCTTCCTCGAGCAGCTGCATCATCGCGGGATGGGCCTTGAGGCAATGCATCAACACCGGCAGTTGATGCTTGCGTGCGAGCGCGAGGTGTCGGCGGACCACGAGGAGCTGGCGCTCGAGTGGCGCCCCGGGAAGGGAGCCGTCATCGAGTCCACATTCTCCAACGGCAATAGCTCCTCCGGCAGTGAGGAGCGCATCGAGACGCTCGAGCTGAGCGTCGTCCTCGGAAGCGGGGAGGTGAGGCAGCAGCTGGGGATGAATCCCCAGTCCGACCTGGACGCGGGGCTCCTCTCTCGGCACGGCGAGAAGCGCCTCCCAATCAGTCGGACCCACCGCGGGCACCAGGATTCCGGTCACACCTGCAGCCCACGCGCGCTCCAGGACTTGAGCGCGGTCAACGTTGAAGCGGGTAGCGTCGAGGTGGCAATGAGTATCGATCACCGCGTCCTCCCACGGGGTTGCACCTCTCGTTGTTGCAAGTGTGCCCTTTGCTTCCAGCGCTGAACGTCAATCGGCACTCCAGGCAGTAGATGCGCGGCTCGGTCCGACCTGGAAGCTGACCTGGTACGGCGCCGAGCAGCGACACCCCTCTTCGGGTTACATCGCGAACCTGCCCCGAGTAGGAACCAAATCATCGGCCGAGGTCGAGAGCATTGCCAGCGCGTTCCTGGCAACGAATGGCGACCTGTTCGGTCTTTCATCCACGGACCTGACTGCGATGAGCTTCACCCTCGAGCGGGTGGGCAAACGGTTCTGGCGCTATAGCGGCGCGGGCCTGCGGACGACGCCCGGCTACGAAGCCTTCCCGGGCCTCCATCGGAGGCTACGCGTCACCGTGGAAGTCTGGAGCGAGGGGACCGTGATTGAAATGACGGTGGAAGGACAGGCACTCCCTGCTCTGCAGCTGAACAAGAGCCCAGGCCTCAGCGATCTGGCCTCTGCCGTCCGCGGACAGGTGATTGGGCACCCGGTAGAGGCGATCGAAAATCCACCCGGGTCTTACTTCGTGGGCACGACGCGACTGATTGGGCGGGGGCCTGTTGTCGCCGCGGACATCTCCGACGTCCGGCTCGATGTCTTGATGCAAGCAGACATCCCATGAAGCAACCGTGTACGTGAGTTCCGGCGCTCCGCCGTAGAAGACTGCAACTGCGGTGGAGGGTCGCCAGAGGAACGGCTGGGTGGCGCCAGGCATCACCCGGCTCACGCTCGCCTTTTCGCGACCCCGATGTCGCGGCGCGGGGACTTTTTGTCCGGTCTGCGAACTCAGACGAAGACGATTCGTCGGTCGGTGAGCCTGTACATGTCCCGCGAGGTGAGCACCTTCGCCACCGAGCGTGCCTCGGTGCCGACCGTGTCGAACGTCGCGGCAATCAGATCTCCGACGGTCAGCTGCACCTTCTTCACCGCCGCCTGGGCCCGGATTCCCTGCCGCCGAATGGCCGGCATCATCCGCTTGTTCTGCCGCTGATCCACCTGTCCGCCGTTGTCCTTCTTCATGGGGTTCTCCTTGAGGTTCATAGAGGGTGCCAGCCGTTTCGTGCCGGCTTCGCCAAGGACCAAGCAGGCAGCGTGCCAAACCTCGATCGCCCGCGATTTCGAGTGAAAACCCCAACGGGGGTTCCTCAAAGGCCGGTGAAAGTGGGAAAAATTTTACCGATCGGTGCACAGCCGCCTGCCTTCCCAGGGACAGGCCTTGTAAATTTTACAATCTTCACAACGTGCAGCTATTGATTGCTGACGAGTCGACACACCCATAAAAGCCCGGCTGCTTTGCGACACTCTGGCGTCCTGCTGCTTCTGGCCGTGCTCGCTCCGGCGGCAGCTTCCGCTTTTGACGAGGCCGTACGCCGCGACGAGGTCGACGCGGGGGTGCACGTCCCGGTGCTCACCCGGCCGCCAGAGCTCCTCCACTTCGTTCAAGCCGGGTTTCCCCCTGAGGCAGAAGCGGCCGGGCTGACCGGGGAGGTCACCTTGAAAGTGACACTCTCCGCGGACGGATCAGTCGACCAAGCCGAAGTTTCGGTCCCTGCGGGCCATGGCTTCGACGAGGCGGCGGTGGCGGCCGTGCGGCAGTTTCGCTTCCGGCCCGCCGAGGTCGATGGCCAGCCTGCGCCGGTGCAAATCGAATACCTCTACCACTTCACCCTCGCGCCTCCGCCGGCCAGTGACGCGGGGACGCCTGGACTTGAAAAGTCCGCGACCTTGAAAGGTCAGCTGATCGCTCGAGGCAGCCGCACCCGCATTCCCGGGGCCACGGTGCGCTGCGGCGATGACGCCGATTCTCCCGAAGCGATTTCTGACGATGACGGCCAGTTCAGCCTTTCCGTGCAGCCCGGAAAGTGCGCAGTCCGGGTGATAGCCCAGGGCTATCAGCTGTTCAGGACCGAGGAAGTTCTGGAGCCGGGCCAGACCACCGAGGTGGTCTTTCACGTCGAGCCGAAGACCGCGGGCTACCAGACCGTGGTGCGGGCTCAGCGCGAGAAGAAGGAAGTGGTGCGACGAACGCTCGAGCGCCAGGAGCTTCAAAAGATACCCGGCTCGTTCGGCGACCCGGTCCGGGTGCTGCAGAACTTTCCCGGAGTGGCCCGGGCGCCGTTCATCTCCGGGGCGCTGATCGTCCGCGGTGCCAGCCCCGACCAGACCCTCACCTTGCTCGATGGCGTTGAAATTCCAATCCTCTTCCATCTTGGGGGGGGGCCCTCGGTGGTGAGCAGCGAGTTCCTCGACCGGATCGACTTCTTCCCCGGCGGCTTCGGTGCGCAGTACGGAAGGGCCGTCGGTGGGGTGGTCGACGTCGCCACCCGCAAGGGCGCCAGCGACACCCTCCACGCGGTGGTGAAGGCAGACTTCCTCGACACCGGGGTCTTCGTTGAAGCACCGGTCACTGAAGGGGTCTCGGTGGCCGCTGCCGCCCGCCGCAGCTACGTCGATGCCTTGCTCCCGCTGGTGCTGCCCAAGGATCCACAAGGCGGCAGTCTGCTCATTCTTCCCCGCTACTGGGACTACCAGCTGCGCGTCGATGCAGGGGCCACTCGCGGCAAGGCCACCGGAACGTCGACCTCGACCTATTCGTTGATGGCCTTCGGGTCGGACGATCTCCTCAAGCTGGTCGCCACCGGCGGAGGGCGCGACCGCGACGTCAGCATCGATGTCCACACCATGTTTCACCGCCTGGTGGGGACCTGGAACCGGCGCCAGGGAAATCTCGGCCTCAGCGTGAAGCCGTTCCTCGGCTACGACCTCGCCCGCTTCAAATTCGGCAGCAGCGCGATTCGCGCCGACCGATTCGAAGGCGGGCTGCGCTCAAATCTGTCGCTCGAGGTCTCGCCCCGTTTCACCTTCCGCACCGGCGTGGACACGGTGTTCAATCGCCTGGTCGCCAAGGCAGAGATTCCAATCTTCGCCGGCACCCAGTTCCCGGCCTTTCCCGGTGCCGAGCCGAAGACTGAAATACAGACGCTGGAACGTCAGATCGACTCCTCCGACCTCGCGGCCTACGTCGAAGCGGACCTCAAGGTGGGAGCCCTGACCGTCACTCCGGGGTTGCGGGCCAGCCTCGCCGAGCTGAATCGTCAGCACCGCAATGCGATCGAACCGCGGCTGTGGCTGCGCTACGCGCTCGGCGAGGACACGGCGCTCAAGGGTTCGATCGGCCTCTACACCCAGCCGCCAGATCCGAACGACATGGAACCGCAGCCGCTGGGGACTCCCGAGCTGATCCACGAGAAGGCGTTTCAATCCAGCCTCGGAGTGGAGCAGCGCTTCTCACCCGCGATCAGCATCGACGTCACCGGCTTCTACAATCGGCGCTTCGACAACGTCGTCTCGCCGGGACGGCTGATCGCCAACCCCGACGGGAGCATCACCCGCAACCGATTCTCCAACGACGGCCTCGGCCGGGCCTATGGTCTCGAGGTGTTGCTCCGACACGACGTCACTCGAAACTTCTTTGGCTGGCTCGCCTACACCCTCAACCGTTCGGAGGCGCGCCGCGTCGGTGAGCTGCCCTACCAGTTCACGACGTTCGACCAGACCCATATCCTCACCGCGGTGGGAAGCTACCGGCTTGGCAACAACTGGGAGCTGGGAGCCCGCTTCCGCTACGTGACGGGACGGCCGGTGACCCCGCTCACCCATCCAGCCGACCTCTACAGCAGCGACACCAACCGCTTCGCCCCTTCTTCCGGAGAGTTCCGGTCGACACGCTTGGCGCCGTTCCATCAACTCGATTTTCGGGTCGAGAAGAGCTTCGTCTACACCAGCTGGACGCTGACGCCGTACCTCGACATCCAGAACGTCTACAACGCGAAGAACGTCGAGGGCAGCTTCTTCGATTACCGGTTTCGTGAGCAGGTCGACGTGCCCGGTATCCCGTTTCTCCCGGTGCTGGGCGTGAAGGGGAGCTTCTGATGAACCGACTCCTCGGGGCATTGTCTGCGGCGCTGCTGCTCGCCTCCTGTGTCGGGCCTGCTGATGATCCGACCAACGTGAAGGACCTTCGGGTGCTCGGCATCTCGATGGACCCTCCCGAGTTGCTGGCGCCCAGCTGTGAGCTCTCTCCCGCGACGTTCGGCGTGTTCGCCGCCGAGGTCCAGCTCACCGCGCTGCTGGCCGACCCTTCAGGAGAGGGCAGGGAAGTGGATTGGGAAGTGTCGGCCTGTGCGGACCCGAGCGATCGAATGTGCGCCAACGACCAGGTTCGACTGGCGTCGGGACACAGTCCGGCGGGCGAGGTGAAAGTGTCGCTCCATCCGGGCACGGCAATACTCAGCGATGGAAGCTTCCTGCTTCAGAAAGTTGCCGAGAAAGACCCCTTCAAGGGCCTCGGAGGGCTTCGGCTTCCCGTGCTTCTTCACCTTCACGCCGGAGAGGAGCAGGTCTACGCGCAGAAGTTGATGGTGTTCACCTGCCAGCTTTTCCCTCAGATGAAAGCCAACCTCAATCCGGTGCTGCCAGGGATCAGCGCGGACGGCGCGGAGCTGGGACAAGGCGATCCGCTTCCGGAGCTTCAAGGGCCAGGGCCGTTCAATTTCGCCGCCGATGATTTCACTGACCGTCAGGAAGCGTACGTGGTGTCCAGCTTCGAGCTTCAGCCGGTCAACCTGGTCGAGAGTTGGAAGTTGGCCTGGTACGCCGACCTGGGGCGGTTCGCTCCGGGTGAGACGGGTGGCTCCGACTTCGGAGGAGAGGCCAGCCGCCACACCGTGCAGTGGAAGCCAGGCGGCGATGCGACCGAGCGGCAGGTCACCTTCTGGGTGGTCGCGCGCGACGGCCGGGGCGGCGAATCGTGGTGGACACGGAAGGTCCATTACCGGCCCTGAGCCGCGACTTTGCGCTATGAGGGCCCGATGCAAATGAAGGTCCTCTTTCACGACAACTGCTTTGACGGCGCTTCCAGTGCGGCGGTGTTCTCGCGCTTCTACCAGCAGAAGATTCACCCCGGTGCGGAGCTGGCCTACGAGGGGCTGGCCCACAAAGCGGGGGCCGAGGCGATCGACCCTGCGGTGTTCACCGGGGAAGAGAACGCCATCGTCGACTTCCGCTACTCGCAGAGCCCGAAGCTGACCTGGTGGTTCGATCATCACCAGTCGGCCTTTCAGCAGCCAGGAGACGAGGTCCATTTTCGCAGCGACCCGAGCGGGAAGAAGTTCCATGACCCGAAGCGGAAGAGCTGCACGAGGTACATGGCTGAGCTCTGCACCGAGCGGTTCGGCTTCGACCCCGGCCCGATG
>JAYUUC010000329.1:0-14559 GCA_043755105.1 Myxococcales bacterium | reverse complement strand
TCCCGGCATCCGCTTCGACATCACTTCGACCCGCGACAACTCTGCAGCGAAAGTTCAGGAAAAAATGCAGGGCGGTGCGACCACTCCTGCGCCTGAGCCTGGCAAGTAAAACGTCATGTTCTTCAGGGTCCTTACGCGCTCGCGTGTTGCACTGCTGGCTGTGACCGGATGTCTGTCGACATCAGGGCCTGCTTTTGCTGCGGAAGCGACCGTAAATACTCAGGAATTGGCTGCCCAGGTCGAGACGATTGATCGCCAGCTGAAAGCTGCCCGCGATCAAATCGAGCTGGTAGAAAAACAGTACACGCTGCGCGCTGAGACGTCTGAAGAGATGGCCCGCTTGCAGCGCTTTTCAGATGCCGAAATCCAGTATCTGCTGGGTGACTACGATGTCGCCTCGGTCCTCTTTTACGACCTGGTCGCCAACAAAGACTTTCAAAGCAGCCCGCGGTACCCCGACGCCCTGTTCTACCTGTCGGACTCGCTCTACCAGCAGAAGAATTACGTCGGGGCCAAGGTCTATCTGCGCGAGTTGATCACGCTGCAGAGCAAGCACTCGCGCGAGGCGCTCGCCCGCTATCTGGAGATCGCCGGCCGGTTGAATGAGTTTTCTGGCATCGACGAATACATCAACAAGGCGCGCGGCCAGGGCGGCGAGCTGCCGCCCGAAATCAGCTACGTCTACGGCAAGTGGATGTTCAACCGCACCGACCTGCCGCTGGCTGAGCGGCTGGAGCGCGCGAAGGCGATCTTCGCCCCGCTCTCGATGAACCCGGGGGCGCCGTTCCGGATGCAGGCGGGCTACTTCATCGGCGTCGGCGAGGTGAAGCGAAAGAACTATCCCGCGGCGGTCGAGCAGTTCAAGGCGGTGGTCGCCTTGAAAGCGCAGACTGCCCGCGACGCCAAGGTTCGCGAGCTGGCCAACCTTTCTCTCGGCCGGGTGCTGTTCGAGCAGGAGAAGTTCGACGAGTCGATCGATCGCTATCAGGAGATTCCGCGCGAGAGTGAGTACTTCGTCGACTCGCTCTACGAGATCGCCTGGGCGCAGGTGAAGAAGGGCGAGCTCGAGCGGGCGAAGAACGCCACCGACATCCTCCTCCTCGTCGCGCCCGAGTCGACGATCGCTCCCGAAGCGAAGATTCTTCAGGGGAACCTGCTGCTGAAGCTGCACCGCTACACCGAGGCCACTGACGCCTACAACCAGGTGATCAACGAGTACGGCGTCGTCCGCGACGAGGTCGGGGCGCTGATCGAGAGCCATCAGGACCCGGTTCGCTACTTCGACGACCTGCTCGCCAAGAGCCAGCACACGCTCGACGTCAACACCCTGTTGCCACCGGTGGCACTGAAGTGGGCGACCACCCAGCGCGAGGTCGCCGAGGCGGTGCAGATGGTGAGCGACCTCGAGATCGGTCGCCATGGGGTCCAGGAAGGCAGAGACATCGCGGCTCACGTCCTCAAGGCGCTGGAAGAACGGGGACTCGAGACCTTTCCGGCGCTGCAGGAAGGCTACACCCGGGCGGACGCGGTCGACTCCGCGTTGACCCAGATCGACCAGTCGCTGGTGCGGATTGAGGGCTATCTGGTCTCCGAGCAGCTCACTCCGGAAGAGCGCGCCCGGCTGGAGGCCTCGCGCGCCGAGCTCGACACCCTCAAGGCCCGATTCGATACCCTGCCCACCACCGAGAAAGAGGTGCAGCAGCGCCGGCAGAGGCGGCGCGACAAGGTCGACGACCTCGACAAGCAGGCCTTCAAGCTCGGCTACGACGTCCAGAGCATGTTCGCGGTCGTCTCCGCGTTGGAGAAATGGCTGGTGGACTCGAAGCCTCAGCGGAAGAACACCGCCGAGGACGAGAAGGCCTTCGTCGAGAAGATGAAACACGAGGTCGAGGCGCTCACCTCGATGCAGAAGGAGCTCGAGACGGTGAGGCAGGCACTCACCGAAGAGAAGGCGTCTTCCGACTCGACCACGGGCACCGAGGACAAGATTCGCGACCAGTACGAGGCTGCGCTCAACAAGCAGCATGAGATCCTCTCGGCTGCCGAGTCCCGCATGCCGGCTGCGATCGGAGCGGTACTGGCCCGCGCCCACGACGTCCGCGAGCGCGCGGTCGCGGTGCGAAGCCGGGTCGACGTGGCGAAGCAGAAGCTGAAGGATCAAGTGGGGCGCCGCGGAAAGCAGATCTCGGATACGGTCACCGCCGAGCAGGCCATTCTCGTCGGCTACAACAACGAGGTGAACCAGGCCTCGGGCGACGCCCGTCAGCTGGTGGGCCGGATCGCCTTCGATAGCTTCAAGCGGGTCCACCGCCAGTTCCACGAGCTCGTCCTCAAGGCAGACGTGGGGGTGGTCGACGTGGCGTTCACCCGCAAGCAAGACAAGACCGGCCAGATCCAGAAGCTGGCGACCCAGAAAGATCGGGAGCTGAAGGCGCTCGATGAGGAGTTCAAGGAAGTGTTGAAGGACGTGGACTAGCAATGAAGACGCGCTCTTTCCTCCTCGCCTTGCTGCTCGGCGCCAGCGGTCCCGGCTCGAGTCTGGCGCTCGCCGCCAAGGCTACCCCGAAGGCGGCCAAGCCCAAGGCGGCCCTTCCTCCCCCGACCCCCAAGGCCGGAGGCGAATCGAAGAAGGACATCGCTCCCGCCCAGAAGAACAAGAGCCGCTACTTCGAAGGCATGGGCCACAGCCCCGAGGACGAGAAGCTGCTCGAAGAGGTGTCGCGGGCGATCGAGACCTACGAGGTCGAGTCGAAGGACTTCCGCCGCGAGGTCCAGCTGCTGGTGGAGAAGAAGTACGAGGAAAAGCGAAACACTCTCGGCAACAGCTACGAGAAGGCGATTCGCGATCTCGAGGTGATCGAACGGAAAGAGCGGCTCGACGCGATCGCCCAGTTCGAGGAGTTCCTCCAGCGTTACCCCGACGACCTCAAGTACACCCCGGACGTGATGTTCCGGCTCGCCGAGTTGTACTACGAGCGCTCTTCCGACGACCACATCATGGCGATGCGCGAGTACGAGGAGAAGATGCGCATCCTCGACCCGGAGAAGGCCACCAACCCGCCTCCCGAACCGGTGGTGGACTTCAGCAAGAGCATCGCCATCTACCGGAAGCTGATTTCCGGCTTTCCCAACTACAAGCTCAACGACGGCGCCTACTACCTGCTCGGCTACGTGCTCGAGAAGCAGAACCAGTTCGACCTGAGCCGCGAGACCTACCAGCAGCTGATCGCCAAGTACCCGAAGTCGAAGTTCACCACCGAGGCCTGGGTGCGGATCGGCGAGTACTACTTCGACGCCTACAACGAAGCCGACGCGCTCGGAAAGGCCGCCACCGCTTACGAGCACGCGATCGAGGACAAGAGCCACCCGCTCTACGACAAGGCGCTCTACAAGCTGGGCTGGACCTACTACCGGATGGACCGCTTCGAGGACGCGGTGGACCGGTTCATCGCCCTCACCGACTACTACGTCGTCCAGTCCAAGGCCAAGGGTGACGACGAGGCGGGCGGCGACCTTCGCAACGAGGCGCTCCAGTACACCGCGATCAGCTTCGCCGACGAGAAGTGGGGATCGCTCGCCAAGGCCCAGGACAAGTTCAAGAAGCTCGGCGGCCGCCCCTATGAAGCCGAGGTTTACCGGCGCATCGGCAACGTCTACTTCGACCAGACCAAGCACCCGGAGGCGATCGAAGCCTACCGGCTGGTGCTGCAGAAAGATCCCACCGCGAAGGACGCTCCTCAGATCGAGCAGCGCATCGTCCAGGCCCTGGAGCGGGACCGGAAGCTGGAAGAGGCGTTCACCGAGTCGACCCGTCTCGCCAGTATGTTCGGTCCGGGGACTCCCTGGTACGAGAAGCACAAGCGCGACCCCGACACCCTCGCGCTCGCCCAGGACCTGGCCGAGAAGAGCCTCTATTCGAGCGCGATCTACCATCACCAGCAGGCGCTGCAGTTCAAGCAAGAGAGCAAGTTCGAAGAGGCGAAGTCTGCCTTCGAGGTGGCGGCAAGGGCATATGGCGCCTACCTCGAGCGCTTCCCCCGGTCGAAGAGCGCCTACGAGATGCAGTTCTACTACGCCGAATGTCTCTACAACTCGTTCCAGTTTGTCGCCGCAGGGAAGAACTACGCGCTGGTGCGCGATTCGTCGCAGGACAACAAGTTCCTCCACGAGTCGGCGTTCTCCGCGGTGCTCGCCTGGCAAAAGCAGGTGGACCAGGAGATTCGCAGCAAGACGATTCCCGAGCTGAAGCCGCTCCGCTCGGCCGAGCGCAACGAGAAGGACGTGGTGAAGCCGGTCGCCCTTGCCGTGAGCGAGTCGAGCCTGGTGGCTGCTTCCGATGCCTACCTCGCCCGGCTGAAGACCGAGGACAAGGCCCCGGGCATCGCCTACAAGGCCGCCGAGCTGTTCTACACCCACAACGACTTCCCCGAGGCGCGCCGCCGCTTCGAGGAGATCGTCCAGACCTACCCCCGGGCCGAGGTGGCGAAGTTCGCCACCAACTTGATCGTCGAGAGCTTCCTCATCGACAAGGACTGGAAGAGCGTCGAGGAGGTCTCGGCGCGGTTGGCCTCGAACAAGGACGTGATCGACCCCAAGTCCGAGCTCTATCGCGACCTGGTGAAGTTCAAACTCGCTGGAAGGTTCAAGCTCGCCGACGAGCTGATGAGCAAGGGCGACTACGACGGCGCGGCGAAGAAGTACATCGAGCTGGTCGACGAAGAGCCGAAGCACGAGTTCGCGGACAAGGCGCTCAACAACGCAGCGGTGGCCTACGAGAACACCCGCCGATTCGACTCCGCGCTCAAACTCTACGAGCGGATCTTCCGCGAGTACCCCAACTCGAAGCTGGCCGACTCCGCCCTCTTCCGGGTCGCGGTCAACGCCGAGAACAGCTACGACTTCGACAAAGCGGTGCAGAACTACCAGAAGCTGGTGAAGGACTACCCGGCTTCGAAGGAACGGGAGTCGGCGCTGTTCAACGCCGCCCGCTTGCTCGAAGGCCAGCAGCGTTACCAGGAGGCCGCGGCAGCATTCCTCCGCTACGCCGACCTCTTCCCCGCGGCCGAGGATGCGCCCAAGAATCAGTTCCGCGCGGCGTTGATCTACGAGAAGCAGAACGATGCGCCCCAGGAGATTCGCGCGCTCAACGAGTTCGTGAGCAAGTTCTCTTCCAAGTCGGCCCAGGCCGAGCTGGTGATCGACGCCCGCAAGCGGATCGGAGATGCCTACCAGAAGCAGGGCAAGGTGGCCGAGGCGAAGAAGGCCTACGAGTCGGCCGCGGCCGAGTTCGATCGGCGCAACCTCAAGCCTGACGCGGCGCCGATCGCCGCCGATGCCGCCGCGCAGTCGCGGTTCCAGCTTGCCGAGCAGCAGTTCAAGGAGTTCGACAAGCTGAAGATCGGCGGCTCGAAGAAGGCGCTCGAGAACAGCTTCACCGCCAAGCGCAACGCGGTGAAGAAGGTGAACGAGTCCTATGCCGAGGTGTTCAAGTACAAGCGGCTGGAGTGGACCTTGGCCGCGCTCTACCGCCGCGGATACGCGCTGGAGCGGTTCGCCGCCACGATCATCGAGACCCCGGTCCCTCCGGAAGTGAAGCGGCTCGGTGAAGAGGCGCTGGTCACCTATCAGGACCTGCTCGCCCAGCAGACCGCCACCCTCGAGGACAAGGCGGTGGAGAGCTACGCCGCCACCCTCGCCGAGGCGCGCAAGAACCGGATCTCGAACGAGTGGACCAAGAAGACGCTCGAGTCCTTGAACCGCTTCCGGCCCAAGGAATACCCGGTGCTGAAGCAGCCCAAGGATCAGCTCGCCTCCGACGCGCTCTACCCCGAAGGGCTGGTCAGCAGCCTCGAAGGGCCGGTGAAGGACTCGGTCGCGGCGCCGCAGAAGTTGAAGGGGGATGACAAGTGAAGCCCTCGAAGCTGCTCTTGCTCGCGCTCGCCACTGCAGTGGGGGGAAGCGGTTGTGCCACCACCGCGAAGACGACGCCCACCGGGTCGACCTCGAAGGACACCCCAGAGGTTCCCTACCAGCCCCGGCCGGTTGTCGCGCCCGCGGCCCCGGCGACCGCGAACGCCGGCGGCGCGACGGGGGTGAAGCCCGTTCCCGCCCCCAAAGCCGCGGTGACCGCAGACGCCGCCCGGCCCGCAGCTCCCCGCGCCACCACCGATTCCGACGTCATCGCTGCCTTCCGGCGCGGAGTCGAAGCCTCGGGTCGCGGAGAAGTTCAGGTGGCGGCCAAGGAGCTGAAGTGGGTCGTCGATCGCGACCCCAAGCTCGACTACGCGTGGACCAACCTCGGCATCGTCGAGGAGCGGCTGGGCCAGGCGGAAGCCGCCGAACAGGCCTACCGCAAGGCGCTCGAACTGAAGCCGACCCAGGACCTGGCGTGGGAAAACCTCGCCCGACTTTATTGCCGAAGCGGCCGCGCCTCGGTGATTGAAGGCCAGCTGCGGGCCCGCATCGTCGAGCAGCCGGCGGCGATTGGCCCCCGCAACGCGCTCGTCTACACCCTGCTGTTCCAGTCGAAGTTCGAGCTTGCCGCCAACGAGGCCAAGAAGGTGCTCAAGGCGGACGAGCGCAACTCGCGGGCGATGCAGCTGCTCGCGCAGGTCTACTTCCGGGAAGGCAAGGTCGAGCTCGCGAAGATGGTGCTCGAGAACGCGCGCCAGGTGGACCCTAGCGACGCCGCGATTCACAACGCCCTCGGCCTGGTCAACCTCGCGCTCAAGGCGAAGCCGGCGGCGCTGGAGAACTTCAAGCAGGCGACGGTGCTCAAACCCGACTACGCCGAAGCGAAGAACAACTTCGGAGCGCTCTTGAATGACGCCCAGGATTTCGAAACCGCGGTCCACGAGCTCGAAGGGGCGGTGGCGGCGGCGCCCGACTTCGCGTCGGCCCGGCTCAACCTCGGCAACGCGTACCGGGGCAAGCAGGAGTTCGCCAAGGCGATCGAACAGTACGACCAGGTGCTGAAGCTGAAACCCGACCTCACCGACACCTACTTCAACCTCGCCATTCTCCACCTCGACTCCGAGCTGCCCAACCTCGACAACGTGGCCCGACTGAAGAACGCGATCGCGCTCTTCGAGCAGTACAAGCAGAAGGGCGGCAAGGACGAGCGGGTCGACCAGTACGAGAAAGACGCCAACAAGGGGATCGAGAAGGAAGAACGCAAGCGCGAGCGAGAGAAGAAGGACGCGTTGAAAAAGGCGGAGAAGGCCAGCAAGGACGCAGCCAAGGAGGCCGCCGACAAGGAAAAGGCGGAAGCGGCGCGCAAGTCAGTGGCTCCGGAAAAGGTCGTCCCTCCCCGGGAGCAGCCTCCGGCCAGAAATACCCCCAGCCGTCCCGCCGCCAAGCTGCCGGTCGATGAGGCTCCTGGGCGCAACCCGCGCGAACCGCAGGCCCAGCGCCCGGCCGAGCCTGCGCCGAGCCCCAAGGTCACTCCCGCCTCGCGGCTCGGGGACGACGAGCCTGCCCCCGCGCCGACGACGAAGAAGTCGAAGACAACCCCTCCCCCTGCTCCCAAGCCGCCCCCGTCGGCTAAGCTGGGCGAAGATGAGAAGTAGGAAAAGGTGATGAAAAAACTGACCCTGCTGCTGTTGATGGGACTGCCGCTGTTGGCGTCCGCCCAGACGCCGCCGCCGAAGAAGAAGAAGGTGATCCGCCTCGATGCGATCACCATCGAAGGGCGGATCCAGAAGCCACAGGCGTTCTACATTCTTCAGCGTTCGACCCTGAACTTCGACGAGCTCAACCGCACCGAGAGCTTCGTCATCAAGGTCGAGAAGAGCGTCGAGAAAGAGCCGTTCTAGGTTTTTTGGGGTAGGAAGGGGGAGGAACCCCCGCGCTGACGGAGGAGTCCAAGAAGAAGGGTGGTCACCCCGCGCCTTCTGAGGAAATCATGGCATCGGCTTCCACTCTCAAGATCCTCCGCGTCGGCGTGATTCAAGGCGGCAAGATCATCGAGGAGCGCCATCTCAAGCGGCGCGAGAACGTCACCGTGGGGCAGGACGGGAAGAACACCTTCGTGGTGCCCGTCTCCGACTTGCCCCCGTCCTTCTCGATCTTCGAGCTGAAGAATGGCCAGTACTCGCTGGTGTTCACCGAGTCGATGGACGGGCGGGTCCGGCTGGGCACCGCTGACGTCGACTTCGC
Organism: Myxococcales bacterium; assembly: GCA_043755105.1. Lineage (GTDB taxonomy): Bacteria > Myxococcota > Myxococcia > Myxococcales > Myxococcaceae > JAYUUC01. The sequence goes on along the minus strand of JAYUUC010000329.1, from coordinate 6,402 downwards.
CTCGCTGCGCACCCAGGGCCTGGCGAAGAAGCGGGGCAACGTCTACGTGCTCGCTCTCAACGACTCGGCCAAGGGGAAGATCTCCTTCGGCGAGATCACCCTTCTCTTCCAGTTCGTCAGCCCGCCGCCCGTGCCGGTCAAGCCCGAGCTGCCGCTGAACATCAAGGGTTCGCTGTGGAAGTCGATGGACCAGCTGTTCTTCCTCATCCTCGGGTCCTCGCTGCTGTTTCACTTCTCTGGCGCGACCTTCATCGCCTGCCAGCCGATTCCGGAAGAGCGTGAGCTCTCGCTCGACGAGCTCCCCGACCGCTTCGCCAAATTGATGATGCCGGTGAAGGTCGAGGCCCCGGTCGTCCAGGCGGCAGACAAGGGCAGCGCCGAGGACGCGAAGAAGGCCGAAAAGAAGACCGAAGACAGCGGCAAGAAGGTGGAGAAGGCCGCCAGCAGCGGAGACGCAGCCGAGAAGCATGCGGCGATCACCAAGGCGGTCGCGTCGAAGGGCTTGCTCAAGATTCTCGGTTCGTCCGGCAGCGGGGGCGGCGGTGCCTTTGAAGACGTGCTCGGGGGAAATACCGGCTCGGGCGACATCGCCAACGCGCTCAGCGGTGCGGGCGGTGTGGGAGTGGCCACTGCCGATGCGCTCGGTTCCGGCGGCGGCCCCAAGGGCGGCGGTTCCGGAGCGGTGGCGGGCATCGGCGACATCGGCACCAAGGGCGGCGGTGCGGTCAACATCGGCACCAAGGGCGACGTGAAGATCTCGGGCCGCGTGGCGGACGCTACCCCCGAGGTGGACAGCGCGGACATCGATCGCGCGGCGCTCGCCCGCTTCCTCAAGCAGCGGTTGGCGTCGATCCAGAACTGCTACGAGCGCGAGCTGAAGCGCAACCCCACCCTCAAGGGCAAGGTGGTGGTGCGGTTCTCGATCACCCCCAACGGACGCTCGAGCGACATCGAGATTGAAGAAAACACGCTCGGCAACGAGGCGGTCGGCTCGTGCATCAAGACGGTGATCCGCGGCTGGATCTTCCCCTTCAAGCCCGACAGCGACGTTCCGGTGGCCTACCCGTTCGTGTTCTCGCCCGCGTCCTGACCGAAGGCGACCGCGGGTGGACCTGAGAGAGGCATCGAGATGAAGCTGAAGCGACTGGGTGAAGTGCGGTCTCTGGTGGCGCAGCCCGAATTCCAGCAGTGGTGGGGACAGTTGCTCGCCGGCCGCGAAGAGATGGCCGCTGCCGAGGAGCGCTACGACGAGCTGCTCGCGCAGACCACCTTGATGGAGTTCCGGGCCGAGCTGACCCAGAAGAACGCCATCGACACCCTCTATCGGGCCGGGGAGTGTGACGACGCGGCGGCGAACATGCTGTCCGAAGGCACCGAGCTCGAGAACCGGTCGTTCCGGGTGATCTCCGATTTCGAGGAGCAGCGCTTCCGGGTCTCGGAGATCTGGTACCGACTCGGCGCTTCCGAGAAGAGCCTCGAGGAGAAGCGCGAAGAGCACGGCCGGCTGAAGGCGAAGAAGTCGGAGACCGAGCTGAAGTCTGCAGAGCGGCTGCACCAGGTGGCGGCGGACGAGTACGAGCGGGAGACCGGTCGGAAGAACCGCCTCTGGGAAGAGGTGGAGCGAATATGGGACCGCAGCGCCGAGGTAAACCTGTTGGTGGCCGAGCACCGCGCCCGGGGACGGCGGATCCGCAAGGAAGCGGAAGGAATGTTCGCGCTCGCCGAGGAGCGGAAGCGGCGCACCCGCGAGCTGCGCATCGAGGCGGAGCAGTCTGCCGCGGCGGTGGACAGCGCCAAGGGAAAGACCCGGGATCTGCTCGACCAGGCTCGAGGACTGTTCGGCTGCGCGTCGGGGGAGGACTTCCTCTACTTCCGCCAGAAGGACAACCCGAAGCAGGCCTTCTGCATCCCCTTGCTCGCCGATGCCGAGAGCTACAACGTCGAGGTCCGGCCGCTGTCGATCTTCTCGGTCGAGCGCCAGCGCGGAGTCTCTTTTCTCGAGCCTGCTCACCAGAACCTGCCCTCCAGCGACGACGAAGGCGACAAGCGATTCGAAGCGTATTTCCTCGGCAACCGGAAGGGCGAAACCCGGTCGACCGGGGCCTAAAGCCTCTCAACGCCTGAACAGGAGCCCATAACCGTGCCGATGGAAAAGGTGGCCGTGCTGTCCAACTCGCCCCTGTTCGAGATGCTCTCAAACCCCGAGCTCGAGTACGTCGCCGACCTCTCGAGGCCGCGGCGATTTTCCGCGGGTCAGGTGGTGTTCAACGAGGGCGAGCTCGGCGACAGCCTCTATGTGATTGCCAGCGGGGAGCTGGAAGTGGTCCGCCGCGACGGCGCGTCCGAACAGAAGGTGATTGCCGTGCTCGCGGCCCCCGACTTTTTTGGCGAGATGAGCTTGATCGACAAGGAGTACCGGTCGGCCACGGTGCGGGCGCGCACCGACGCCGAGCTGCTCCACCTCACCGCCGAGAACCTGACCGCCTTCCGGAAGCAGCACCGCGACGGCTTCACCTTCGTGGTGATCAACATCGCCCGGGTGCTCTCGTCGAGGCTCCGCGAGGCCAACGGACGATTGACGGCACGTCTTTAGCGGGCAACAGGGTTGTAAGTGTGCGTTGACACTCCGGGGGACGATCTCTAGAGTCGATTCGCTCATGCGCACTGGATTCCTGATCGCCGCCCTCACGTCGGGGGTGTGCCTCGCACAGACCCCTACTCCGCCGCCGGCGGTCCCTGCGCCCCCTGCTGCCGAGGCCGCGACCCCCAGCGAAAAGGCGAGCGATGTTCCCGACCCCGAAAAGCTCGAGCGCAGCGCCAAGGCGCTGGTGCGAATGCGGGGAATCCTCAAAGAAGTGCTGGGCAAGCTGGAAGAGGCGCGCAGCACCAAGGACGTGGTCAAGCTCAACTGCGTCAACGAAAAGCTCACCTCGATCAAGGGGTTACTGCGCATCTCGGAACAATCGGATGTCGCCCTTCAAGAGGCCGTCGCGAAGCAGGACGCCACCACCGCCGACCACGAGTACACCAAGGTGAGCATCGCCCGGGTGAAAGTGGAACAGCTCCGGACGGAAACCGAAGAATGCATCGGGCAACTCGCGTTTCGAACCGATGAAAACCTGACAGTCGAAGTGGTCGAGCCAGACCAACTTCCCAAGGACGATTTCACCAAGCCTCCCGCCCCCCCGTCGGTGGTGGTGAGGCCTCCCCCCGCCAGCCCGACTCTGTAAAAGGCGTTTGTCTGCTGGCGGCAGATAACGAACTGGCGCACAATTTCGTAGCAAGCGGAAGCTACCCGCGTGCTATGAACCGCGCGGTTTCAGATATCCGCCTGTACAGAGAGGGGTTTGACCTCGCGTTCCAACAAACGCGACTTTTGCCATGACTCCCGCGTTCAAAAGCTTAGCCCTGGGCGCGATGGTCGCGCTGTCCCTGCTGCCTGCTGCGGTGCGCGCCGAAGGTTCTGCCTCAAGCCCGGGACCCAACGGCATCAAGATTGGCGAAGGCCGGCTCCACCCCTACTTCGATGCCGAGCTTCGATACGACTCGGCGGCGGGCTTTTTTGGCGGCACGCCCACCGACCTTCAGCTCGCCCCCGAGCTGATTGCCCACTTCAGGCCGGGGGTGAAGTTCGAACTGGCCTCGCCCGGCACCAGCATCAACTTCAATGGCAACGTTTCCTATGTGGCGTACACCGGTTGGCTGAACCCCGCCTCGAAGGCCGCCTCGCACCTGGAGACGGACATTGGGCTGGCCACCGCCTTCAACCGTGACCGTCAGCTCGAGCTCGACATCGGGGACACCCTGGTGCGGTCGGACCGGACCACCAACCCCGTGGTCGGAGTGGGGGTACTCTCACTGTCCAACCGGTTGATCGTCGCCGCGCCGATTCGGCCTGCGGGCGGCGCGCTCGAGATGACCCCTTCGGTGGCCTGGGCGGCGGAGTTCTTTCAGCCGCTGGCGACCGGGCTGCTCCCCCACTGCGACCCCACCGACCCCACCTGCAGCGGGCCGGCAATCCAGGGGATGAACTACAACAACTACACCTTCGGCCTTGCCAACCGGTGGCGGTTTCTTCCCAAGACCGCGCTGGTGCTCGACGCCACCCTTGATACCCGAAGCTACGCGAGCACCGCCAACCCGTCGGCCCTGCTGCTCAACATCAGCGCGGGGCTCGCTGGTCTGGTGTCGTCGCGGGTGGCGGTGGTGTTGAAGGCCGGCTACGGGCGCGATCTCTCGGACAGCGGCCTGAGCACGGTGATTGGTCAGGCCGAGGCCACCTATCTGCTTAGCGAAACCTCGAACCTGAAATTCGGCTATTCGCGGGCGAGCTCGCCGGTGCCGATCTACGGGGTGTTGATCGACGACCGCGGCTATTTCGAGGCGAAGATGCTGCTCGGCGGAAAGCTCACCCTGCTCGGACGGGCGGCGTTTGACTACCTGAGCTACTTCGCCAAGTCGGGCCGCAACGACACCCTCCTCACGGCAGGCATCGGCCCCGAGTACGAATTCACCCCGTGGCTGATCGGCGGGTTGGCTTACAACCTGTCGTCGCGCGGCTCCAATATTGCCTCGACAGGCGCGCTCTCGGGAATCTCGGTGAGCGGCGTGACGTATACCCGTCACGAAGTCATCGCCCGGTTGACCTTCACCTACTAGCAGGCCATGCGCCCGTTCCTCCTCCTCCTCACCGTGCTCATCGGCGTGGGCTGCCGGCCTTCGCGGCGGGCGGACTTTGCCAACACTGTCTCCGCGGACGAAGCGACCCGCCAGCGCAGCGACGGAGGAGACCCCGGAGCGAGCACCCTCGGCTCGGGCGATGTGGTCGAAGTGAGGGTGTTTCAGGAGCCTGACCTCTCGGGGACCTACCGGGTCTCACCCGAGGGGACGGTCGATTTTCCGCTCTGCGGCAAGGTGCTGCTCAATGGAATGACTTCGAGCCAGGCCGCGGACGCGCTGATCCACTGTCTCGAGCACGGGTACCTGAAGAAGCCCCAGGTGTCGGTGCTGATCCGCGAATACAACTCGAAGAAGGTCTTCGTCTTCGGAGAGGTGCAGAAGCCGGGCACCTTCCCCTACGAAGAGAAGATGTCAATCATCCAGGCGGTGACCCTCGCCGGCGGTTTCACCAAGCTGGCGGCGAAGAACAGCATCAACGTCACCCGGTTGCTCGACGGTCAGGAGAAGAAGATCCGTGTTCCCGTGGAAGACATCGCCGCGGGCCGCGAGAAGAACTTCATGATTGCTCCGGGCGACATCGTTTTCGTCCCCGAGAGCTTCTTCTAGACTGCTGGGTACGGCGTGCTGCACGGATCCTGATACCTCCTTGTGAACGGTTGGCCCCGTTCTGGACGTCGACGATGAACCGATGCCGGCCACGGCTTCAGGGTTGACGGACCTTGTCGAAGTAGCGGGCGCACTCCGCTTTCAGCGCGTTCTCGATGCCCGGCGCGGTGGCTAGCACGTCGCCCTGGCTGAGCTGGAGCGCGGTGCCGTCGATGCGGCTGACACGGCCTCCGGCCTCGGTCACCAGCAGCGCTCCGGCGGCCAGGTCCCACGGCTTGAGGGTGAATTCGAAGTAGCCGTCGTAGCGACCACAGGCCACGTAGGCGAGATCGAGCGCGGCGCTCCCCATGCGGCGAATGCCCTGGGCCTGGACGACCAGGTGGTTGAACAGGCCCACCGAGGGGTCCGGGCGTTCGCGGACGTCGTAGGGGAAGCCGGTGGCGAGCAGCGCGCGCTGCAACGTGGCGGCGCCGCTGACGGCGAGGGCAACTCCATTGAGGGTGGCACCCTCGCCGCGCCCGGCCGAGAAGAGCTCGTCTCGGAGAGGGTCGTAGATGGCCCCGGCGAGCAGCCCCGCAGGCCCCTCGACCGCGACGCTGACGCAGAAGTGCGGAACGCGGTGGGCGTAGTTGGTGGTGCCATCGAGCGGGTCGGCGATCCAGCGGTAGGCGGAGTCCGGGGCTCCGCCGCGGCCGCTCTCTTCGGCGAGCACGGCGTGGGTCGGGAAGCGGCGATGGAGGAAATCGAGCAGCGCCGCTTCGCTCGCCTTGTCCGCATCGGTGACCAGATCGATGGCGCCCTTGAACTCGATGGTGCGGGCCCCGGCGAATCGCTGAGCGAGGATCTGTCCACACAGCCGCGCGCCTTCTTCGGCGGTGCGGCGCAGCTCGGAAACGGATGGGGGCGAAGCACTCATCGGTCGCGCGGCTCGGCGAGCAGCTGTTCGAGCTCGGACTGGTAGCGGGCGAGGAACTCTTCGGCGAAGCCTTCGTGGACGAAGCGGACGACGCCCTTGCGGTCGAGCATCACCGTGGTGGGCATCACCTTCACCGCGAAGAGCTTCTCCACCGTGTGTGCGTTGGGGTCGATCAAGATCGGCAGCTGCAACCGGGTCTG